>NZ_JAKUHE010000006.1:0-335540 GCF_022664315.1 Bacillus cereus group sp. BfR-BA-01309 | reverse complement strand
GATTTGTGTTTTTTCATCAGCTGTAAATTTAGCCATAGAAAAACTGCACCTCCAATTGTTAGACTGTGTCTAACAATTGGGGTGCAGTTCATTTTCTCTTGTTCTTTTTAAGAAAGCCATTTTGGCGGTACATTCGTATTCCAATAAATATTTCCTAATTCATGGTGTCCAGAGTACCCATCATCAAAACGGTGATAGTGGAAATTAAAATAATAACCATCTTGCGGTGGATGATCTCTTCTTACATGAAATCGTAATAAGTCATCTCCTGATTTCGTGTCATACACATGAAAAATCTTTTCATTATTTCCGCCAGCTGGTCTTTGAGAAATCGCTAATGATTGTAATGACTCCTCTGGTACATCACTTGCAAGCTCAGCAATTGCCTCTTCAATTTTCGGTAATATTACATCTTTAAACTCATCTTCAATTACTGGACCAATTTTAGTGCCAAACTTTTGCATCGACTGCTTCTCTGCTTCTTGCATTGCGTACGTAATAAAAGTATCTGTGGTTAACCTGTCATTCGTTTCTTCATATGTATAGGACGTACTCTCCAAATTTTGTTGCCCAGCTGTGCTCGTAGGCTTGTCCGCAGCTTTGGCATTATCAAGTAATATGGAAGGAGGCGTCACTAAACCAAATGTAAATACGGTAATTAATGCGACTAAGGTTTTTCTAAACCAATTTGGCATGTATGTTCCCTCCCCTTTCACTTATTATGTTTTATATAACGGTTGTTCCTTCTATTATACAAAATGATTGTAATTTTTGCACTTTACAATTTTGTTAACGTTCACATATTTTTCACTTGAATATGAAATTGTAAGATTTCATACAATATAAATACAACAACAATGAGGAGGCAATCAGATGACTTTAGATGTCATGTATTCCGCCGCAAGCATACTCGTTTTAGTATATTTTCTTTATCAATGTGTAACAGATTAAAAAAAGAGCCGTTTTTAGGCTCTTTTTCTACGGTAAAAATACAATCCAACCAATCCATACTATAAAAATAACCCCGGCAATTACAGCTGGTAATAAATAAAAATGAGAAAGGATCACTATTCCATACAAAAGTAGTACTGGAAGTAATAAATAGCGATCTGCCTTCCATCTTAACAATAGTAATTTTCCTTCATCACAATATAAATGAAGAAACATTTTTTTCGTAAATTCATTCCAATAATCGCGCGCATAACGAGAAATTCCAACTAAAGCAAATGCAAGAATAATAGCTGCAATCCACCTCGGACTCATGATAATACTAACAGTACTTATACAAACAATTTGAATATAAAATATTCGTGCACTACTTGTACGGAAAAATTCTTTTAAAAAGGATTCAACAATACGAGAATCTTTTTTCTTCCCTAATAACTTTTTAGAACGTGGAAACATCCACGGTTTTTTATTCGAACTACTCGGTTTAGCTGTATGACCACCAACTTGCATAATCCCACTCGTCCAGCGCATACTTTCTTCTTTCTCTTTCTCAATTTCTTTAAAAAAGCAATTTTTATAATTTCGTTTTTCTTTTATCAATACGATAATTAGAAAAACTGCTAGACCGATACTTGGTATAGAATAAAATGGATTTTTATAAATAAGAAACAGACTCAATCCAAAAAAGGATAGACTTATAGAAGATATTATATTTTTTATAGTCCAGAGTAGCCATCGTTTCCCCACTCGTACATGAATAAATCTCGTTAATAACGACAACATAAATCGAAATACTGTAAAGAATAACCAAAATAATACGACTTGTATCTTCGTCACTCCGATACTTTTCATCAACACTGGTAACATAGAAACTACTACCCCTACATTCGTTATCGCTATTCGAATAAACGTATATGTCATACCGTACTGCATTAACTTTTGCATATGAGCGGGGTATGAAATTAAAAATAAACCATCCGCTTGTTCAAAAAATGAGCGAACTCCTCTTGAATATGTAATCACATAAAATACAAGTAGACCTAATCCGAAATAAACGGTCTCCCCCATCGATAATTCTTCTATCCATAGTGAACGATAATAAATTCCTATAAATATAAGTGCTGGAATAATAATATATAGTGCAACTGTCCAATCAGTTATAGAACGTATGGACTTCCATTTACGCCCCAGTTCATGGCGCAACCTTTTATAAAATTGTTGTTTAATCATGCTGTTCACGCCTAACGATTACATCAAAACAGTCTAACAATGAACTACCTGGCATTTCAGCTAACTTTTGAATAGATTCTAAATGTCCATCTGCGACTAATGTACCTTGTGAAATGAGTAAAAATCTCTCACAAATTCTTTCAGCTGTATCTAATACGTGCGTACAAAGTAAGATTCCTGCGCCGCGTTCTTTCTCTTTATATAAATAACTTAAAAACTCTTTCGTAGCTACTGGATCTAAGCCGATAAAAGGTTCATCAATGATATAAAAATCTGGTTCAGTTAAAAACGCCAAAATGAGCATCGATTTTTGTTTCATTCCTTTTGAAAACTTTGATAAATACTCATGTTTATGTTTATCCATTCGAAACATATGTAATAATTCTTCAGCTTTCCTTTCCCAGCTTCCTCCCTCATTCTCGCGAGCAGCCATTAATAGTTCAATATGTTCCCAGAGCGTTAAATAATCATAATATGTCGGATGCTCCGGCACATATGCATAAGGGTTCTTTTTTTCACCGAATGATATTTCACCATTCATATTTACAAGTAAACCGAGCATTGTTTTAATCGTCGTACTCTTCCCAGCACCATTCGCACCAATAAGTGCAACTAATTCACCTTTTTCAATCGAAAAGGCAATATCATGAATTGTCTTTTCTCCTATATCATATCCGGCAGAACGGATATTCACGTCTAACATACATTCCCCTTCTTTCCATTTCCAATACAATCAAGGAAAAGAATAACATATAACTATCTATATATCATTATAAAATATTCATTTTCATAGCAGGAATAAATATCTTTTAGTAGAATACTTAATGTTTGATTACATTTTATTGGAGTGGATAATATGTCCTTTCATATACGTGAAGCTACGATAGACGATATAGATGCACTTTGTTCTTTAACGAAAGAATTAAAAGGTTCCTCTATTTCCTATGAAGATATGAACAACCGATTGCGATTCGTAAAAATGAGTCCTTTTGATTTTTTATATGTTTATGAAGAAGAAGACACTATATATGGATTACTTGGATTTCGTATACGTGAAAATTTAGAAGATATAACTCGTTATGGGGAAATTTCAATTATTAGCGTTGATTCTACGATACGGAGGAAAGGCATTGGACAAGCATTAATGTATTATGCAGAACAATTAGCAAAAAAACATAATTGCATTGGTACATGGCTAGTTAGTGGAACAAATAGAGTAGAAGCACATCCTTTTTACAAAAAATTAGGATATGAAGTGAATGGATATCGATTTGTAAAACATTTTTAAACTATTTATAAATGGAAAGGACTAAAAAATATGACAAACATCGAAGCTATTTTTATTGATCGTGACGGTACAATCGGTGGTGACACTACAATACATTATCCAGGTTCTTTTACATTATTTCCTTTTACAAAAGCAGCTCTGCAAAAACTAAAAGCTCAAAATATAAAAATTTTCTCTTTCACAAACCAGCCAGGTATCGCGGATGGGATAGCGACTGTTGCTGATTTTGCACAAGAATTAAAAGAGTTCGGCTTTGATGATATTTACGTATGTCCTCATAAACACGGTGATGGTTGTGAATGCCGCAAACCAAGTACAGGTATGTTGCTGCAAGCAGCCGAAAAACATGGGCTTAATTTAACAAAATGCGCTGTAATTGGTGATCGTTGGACTGATATCGTTGCAGGAGCAACTGTACATGCGACGACGATATTAGTTCGAACAGGCGCTGGATATGATGCTTTACATACGTACCGGGACAAATGGGCACATATTGAACCAAACTACATTGCAGAAAACTTTGAAGATGCTACAAATTGGGTTTTAAATCAACTATAATACAAATTAAAAGAGACGTTTTCACAATGAAAACGTCTCTTTTAATCTTATATTTCTTTAAAATGTCAATTCATAATGGAAATAACGATTATCTCTCAAATAACCATTTTCAGCGTATAATCGCTGCGCTGATAAATTATCGATTTCCGTTTGTAATTTTACACCTTTTGCACCATTTTCTAAGGCAAATTCTTTAGCAGCTTCTAGTAATTTTTTACCTGTTCCTGCTCCACGCTTAGTGGCTTGTACAAACAGATCATTTAATATCCATAATTCCTTCATCGAAATGGAAGAAAATGATGGATATAATTGTGTGAATCCAATATATTCACCGTCTTCAACTGCCACGAAAATTACGGATTCTTTTCTCTCGATTCGATTTCGTAAAAATACTTTTGCTCCTTCTAGATCGGAATCTTGTCTATAAAACATACGATAGTTATTAAAAACTGATGCTAGTCCATCTAAATCTGCAATTGTTGCCTCATATATTCTCATTTTACTCCATTCCCCTTCCAATACTGTCTCATTATATCTGTTGCCCATTTAGGCTGTACAATTTCTTCTTTCGGCATAAACTCTTTCATTATCGGCTTTATATCCAATATAGGGGTACCATCAATAGCATCTAACCCCTCAACAATAATTGATTTACCTTCTCTTTTGATCACCTTTACAATTGTGGATCCTATACGATTCGGACGATTTTTCCCGCGCTGTGCAAAAATGCCTACTATAGGATAATCATTATTATTTCTAGGATGTCTAGCAAAATATTGAATTTGTTCATCAGCTACTTTATGAAAGTAAAAAACAACTTCAATGTGAGAAAAATCTTCAATCCCTTGTATACTTTCTTCTGTATACGTTTCAGTTAAAGTAATATAGGATCTTACTTCTCCCCACTCATCGTCTTTTATTTCCTTTCTTTCATTATGCACAAATGCGATTGGTTGAACTAAAAACATACGCATTCCCCCTTAAATGTAACCACTTACATTATAAAATATTTTCTGAATGTTTTCCACAAACACGAATTAGGTTACATAATATAATTATAATCTATTTTGTAAAGCGAAATTAACAGCTTCAACTGCATGTATATGAGCTGTGTCAAATATCGGAATAGATACGTCTTCCTGCTTTATTAATAATCCTATTTCTGTACAACCTAATATGATTCCTTGCGCCCCTTCTTGTACTAGCTCTTCTATAACTCTTTTGTAATACTCTCTAGATTGAGATGTTATCTTTCCTAAACACAATTCTGTATATATTACTTCGTTTAGCTTATCTCTATCCTTTTTTGATGGAACCATTACTTTTATATGATTTTCTTCTATGCGTAATTTATAAAAGTCTTGCTCCATTGTATATTTAGTTCCAAGTAAACCAACCTTTTGAATATCTTTCCTTTTCATTTCTTTTACAGTTGCATCAGCGATATGTAAAACTGGAATATGAATATTCTCCTTTATTTTCTCAACTACTTTATGCATTGTATTTGTGCAAATAATTATAAAATCGGCTCCTCCCTTTTGTAATGAATATGCTGCATTTCCTAATATTTCTCCTGCTCCATCCCAATCCCCGTTAGACTGAAAGCGTTCAATCTCTTCAAAGTCCACACTATTAATCATACATTTTGCTGAATGTAACCCTCCTAATCTCACTTTTATTTCTTCATTTATAATCCGATAATATTCAGAAGTTGATTCCCAACTCATGCCACCAATTAAACCTATTGTTTTCATTACACACAACACCCACCTTAACTGTTTTTTAAAACTAATCATAACATTTTATTATGTATATTATACATAATAAAACAAGACTTTACGTTTGTAATATAAAGTCTTGTTTTAACTATTTCCAAGGAAATTTTATAAGAATATTCTGAAATTAATCATCTAATGTTTTTATAGAATCTTCATATTGATAATGAAAACACGCTCGATACAACTGTTTAATTTCATCATACGATGGCACACGTGGATTATTTGCTGGACTTCCACTTGTAATTGCATCTGATGCCATTTTAGAAATAGCTTTTTCAAATTCAACTTCACCAATTCCATATTCTTTTAAATTTGGAATTCGAAGATCAAAACAAAGCTTTTTTATTTCCCTCAGCGTGTAGTCTGCTACTTCTTCATCACAATACGAATACATATCTTTATTTAAACAACGTCCGATTTCAGCTAGTTTTTTTACTGCACTAACTTTTGTATAATCTAAAACTGTAGGTAATAGTATTGCGTTCGATATACCATGTGGTACATGAAATAACGCCCCTACTGGCCTAGACATTCCATGAACTAACGTAACAGATGCATTTGAAAATGCGATTCCAGCTTGTAAGGACGCAATCATCATTGCTTCTCTTGCCTCCATATTCTCTCCATCTTCATATGCAATACGTAAATATTTCATAATACTTTCAATTGCGGAAAGTGCAAGTACATCGGTAAGTGATTGTGAAACTTTAGAAATATATGCTTCGACTGCATGACATAATGCATCTATCCCTGTTGCTGCTGTAATATGAGGTGGTACCGAACGTGTTAAAATTGGGTCAATAATCGCTACTTGTGGGGTAAAACTCGGATGCTTCATCATCATTTTTACATCTGTTCGTTTATTCGTAATTACTGCTACACTTGTTACTTCCGATCCAGTACCAGAAGTTGTTGGGATTGCAATAAGTGGTAGCGGATCATTGTCTATTTCTATATCCTTTTGAACATAATCTTCCACTTCTCCACCATTTGTATATAACACTGCAACTGCTTTCGCTGCATCAATACAACTTCCACCGCCAATACCGATAATAAAATCACACTTTCCTTCTTTACAAATAGTTAACGCTTCTAACACGTGTATATTTGTAGGCTCAGCATTTACTTTATTATATGTAATAACAGTAATACCTTTCGTATTTAATTGTTGTATACACCTCTCAACATATCCTAAATTCTCCATAATTGTATCAGTAACTATAAACGCTCTTTTCCCCAACTTCTTAGATTGTTCCCCCAGCTTTTCAAGCGAATTTCTTCCATATAATACGGACTTCGGCATACGAAACTCAGCAACTTCTTGCAAGTACTCCACCCCTTCTTACCCTAATTAATGTTTTAGTTTATAAAATATCGACTTAATAAATTCCTGTTACAGTATAGAATGCAATTACTAAAAACACAGCAACCGTTTTCAAAATTGTAATAGCAAATATATCTTTGTATGACTGTTTATGTGTTAAACCTGTTACTGTAAGAATAGTAATAATTGCTCCGTTATGTGGTAATGTATCCATTCCTCCTGATGCCATTGATACGATGCGATGCATTACTTCTAATGGAATATCAAATTGATTGGCCGCTGCAATAAACTTATCTCCCATCGCACTTAAAACAATCCCCATTCCTCCTGATGCAGAACCTGTCATTCCAGCTAAAATATTCGTCGTGACTGCTCCATTCACTAAAGGATTTGTGAATGTGGCAGAAATACCATCTCTCATAATCGCAAATCCTGGAAGTGCTGCGATGACACCACCGAATCCAAACTCAGCTCCTGTATTCATCGTTGCAAGTAGCGCTCCACCAATACTTGTATTCAATCCAGCTTGAAATCCTGTTACTACTCGTTTCCAATATAATAATAACGTCGTTACAATACCTATTATAAGTGCCAATTCTACTGACCAGATTCCAACTACTGCACTTAATTCTACTTTTCCAAATGCTTTCATACCAATTGTAGAAAAATCAAAACCATTCGGATACCACTTCGGTATCATAATAGTAAAAACTTTATTCATTACACCTACTAAAATAAGTGGTATAAAAGCAATCACTTGTTGTACTCTTGTAATTTCAATGCTTTTCAGTAATGGCATATCTTTTTGTTCTACTTGCACTTGCAAAGATGCTGCCATTTCAGTATCCCCATCGTTAAAACCAAAATACCCTTCTCCTGCTGCCTTCGCCTTCTTACGTCTACTCTCTAAATATAGTAAACCTAACGTCAGTACAAAAATTGCCCCTACAATACCTAGTATCGGCGCAGCATAAATGTCCGTTTTAAAAAATGTTGTAGGTATTACGTTTTGAATTTGTGGTGATCCAGGTAGCGCATCCATTGTAAACGTGACTGCTCCAAGTACAATCGTTCCAGGGATTAAACGTTTCGGGATATTCGCTTCTCTAAACAGCTTAGCTGCGAACGGATATACAGCAAACACTACTACGTATACACTAACGCCACTATACGTTAAGATCGCACCCATTAATACAATCGCTAAAATCGTACGTTTTTCACCAACTAACTCTATAATTGTCTTTGCAATCGAGTCTGCAATTCCTGACATTTCTACTACTTTCCCAAATATTGCTCCAAGTAAAAATACCGGGAAATATAGTTTAATAAAACCTACCATTTTCTCCATAAAAATATTCGAAAAGAAAGGTAATACAAAACTAGGCTCTGTCAAAAATACCGCAAATAATGCAAATATCGGTGCAAATAAAATAACAGAAAACCCTCTATATGCTACAAACATTAGTAAACTAAGTGCTAATAATATAATAACTAGCTCCAATTATACCCCTCCTTTAAACAGAAAATTCAAACTTTTATAGTTAAATTTCTACTAATCTTTTGATTCTGACATCCCTCCTCTTATTCATACAAATTTTTCATGCTAAAAATGTCTAATTATACATATTCGATTACATATGAAAAATCCCTTTAAACAAATACGATTTGATCATCATACATTATAAAGGGATTTTTAGTCTCTATATTTACTTCTTTACCAAACTATTTTCTAAACAAAAATGATGTAGTTCTTTTACATCCTTTACTATATGATTCGCACCAACTTCAGTCAATTCTGTTTTACTACCATAACCGTATAAAACGCCAATTGAAGCAATTCCATTATGATTCGCACCGATTATATCGTGCTTTCTATCTCCAATCATAACAATGTCTTCTTTTTTAAGTTCTTCATTTGTTTGTAAAAGATGAGAAATAATTTCTTCTTTTTTTATTCTCGTACCATCTAAATTACTTCCAATAATACCTTCGAAATAATTCGTTAGTTGAAAATGTTCTATAACTTGTTCAGCAAATACAGTAGGTTTTGAAGTTGCTATAAATAAACGATTTCCTGTATATTTTAATTGTTTTAAGAGATTTGGAATACCATCGTAAACATTATTTTCTAACAATCCACGCTGCTGTAAATACTCTCTGAAATAAAAAACAGCTCGTTCAACTTCTCCTTCATTCATATCGTATCTCTCTATGAATGATTGCTGGATGGGTGGACCAATAAATGAATCTAACTCGCTTACATGTAATTCTTCAATTCCAAGCTTCTTTAATGCATACAATACTGAATTTACAATTCCTTCTTTCGGATCCGTCAATGTTCCATCTAAATCAAATAGAAATGTTGTATACATGTTTTCTTCCCCCACTCATTTTACTGTATAAGTATCCTATAACATCTTTTCTCACTTTTCCTTCTATTATACTATCATTATTTTTTCTTAAAAATTACTTTTCCTATGTCACATACTTTCAGTTACAAAAAATCGATACATATGATAAGGTAAAAAAGTTACAATTATTTTAATAGAAACTGGTGAACCTAATGTCAATTACGTTAATTGTTATAATGGCTTTCACAATTGTTATTCACGCGGTTGAAACGAGCTCTTATAGTATTCGGTTAGCTGGAGTTCGTTTAAAGAGAATTGCTGTTGCTTTGTCTGTCGTAGGTATGGTGTTACTTATATCAAGAACATCTAACATGCTACAAGCCTTTTTAATCGGCGGGATTGTTGATGAGGCAAAACGAGACGCTTCCATTAATTTAGAACATACTATACGGCTCGTTCTATTATCCGCCTCTGTCGGTACTTTACTTGCGATTATACTGTATCCAACTTTGACCAAATTATTTGGATACGTCATTCAAAACTTTGAAACAGATGGTTCTTTCATTCGAATGATGAAAACAAATAACATTCAAAAATTAAAGAACACAAGAAAATACGTACGATTTCCAAAATTAGGAATGATTCATAGACTGCGTATCGGTGGTATTCCAAAACGTATTATGCTTATTAACATGATTGCTACTGCAATTTATACAGCTGGTGTTCTTTCAGCCCTATACGCTTCTTTTTTACTTCCAGCTTACGCAACAAAAGCTACTACAGCTTCTGGCCTTATTAATGGCTTTGCTACTATTTTATTAACAGTGCTACTAGATCCACGTATCGCTCTTTTAACAGAGCGAGCTCTTCAATCAGAAGAAGGTGCAGAAGCAATGAGTAAAATGTATGGTTGGCTAATGATTTCTAGACTTTTGGGTACGTTACTAGCACAACTATTATTCATACCAGGTGCTTACTGGATCACATGGATTATTAAACTGATGAATTAGTCCTCTATAAAAATAGTAGGTGGGATAACAAATGACTATACAAACAGAGCAAGATATAATTCGCTTAATCGAAAACGACGAATGGATGATGAACGTATTACAAATGGCAAAATCACTAGAGCTACCTGATTGGTGGATTTGCGCCGGATTTGTTCGCTCTAAAATTTGGGATACTTTACATAACTATGAAGCTAAAACAGCTATGCCTGATGTTGATGTGATTTATTATGATAGTCTACATAAAGATGAGATATACGAACAATCATTAGAAACGAAATTAATGAATATTGATGCTACGATCCCTTGGTCTGTAAAGAATCAAGCTCGTATGCATGTAGTGAATAATATGCCACCGTACTCTTCTTCTGTTGATGCTATTTCTAAATTTCCTGAAACCGCAACGGCTTTAGGGGTTACATTAGGCGAAAAAAACAAAGTTATATTAACAGCTCCGTGCGGGATTGAAGATGTGCTTTCATTACAAGTGAGACCAACAGATCATTTTCTTGAATCAAAAGAACGACTGCATATGTACAATACTAGAGTTACTAAAAAGAATTGGCAAAACAAATGGCCTAATATTACAATCACATATCCAGAAATTTAGAAAGGGTGCTTCCCATTTATAGAAGCACCCTTTTCTTTATTTCAAAAAATGTATGACTGTTTCTGCAAATCTATCTGCTTCCTCATAATGTGGTGAATGACCACTCTCTTCAAAAGCGATATACTTGCCGTTTCGAGCATCTTTATTAAATATTTCAATTTGTTTTTCACACGTTACTGCATCGTATTTTCCTACAATTAATAACATTGGATTTTGTATTTCTTTTATTTTTTGTAATAATGAAGTATGAACTGCTCCTTCTACTTTTAATCTATCAAAATGAATTTTGGAGCGATTTGAAAATACTTCCCACACTTCATCACTATATAAACTCTCGTCTGTCTCATCTTCCTTATAATTGTAAATCTCCATTCTATTTTCTTCTAATTCATTGCTTAGTCTTATATAAGCTTCTAGCAACTCTTCTGAACTCGCATTGCTAGATGAATAAGCAAAGGACTCTTCTGCTACTTCTTCTTTTCCATACTTTTTTAATAAATTCCCTGTCTTTTGTAACAAGGCCCTACTTGTTAACGCAAAATCGAAAGTTGGCCCTTCGAATATTATTTTCTCTATTGAACTTAGATATCTCGACGCATATAACAACGCTACATATCCACCGAAAGAATGTCCAATTACAGACCACTTTTCAATTTGTAATGCTTTTCTTAGTTCCTCACAGTCTTCAATTAAATCATTTAATCCAAAAGCTTCGTCCTCAGTAATTTCTTCTGAGCGACAAACACCTCTTTGATCTATCATCATTACATATAAAGAATCTTTTAAACGTTCCGCTTGATGAAATGAAAAATCATAGCAACTTTCTCCCGGTCCACCATGCAAGTATAGAACTGGTTTATTTTTAGGGTTTCCATGCGTTTCAGCGTATAGCTTTTTCCCTCTAATGTTCATGTATTTCCCTGCTTCTATCAAATTCTTCATAAAAATCACCACTTTTTTACTGAATATTATAACATTTCACCTTAAATAATCCCTATTACATTTAAAAAGACGATGATGATTGCGAGTGGTGCTACAAATCGAAGTAAGAAAGCCCAACAAATAAATACTTTCTTTCCATAATTTCCACCTACAAAAAATTCTGCTTCTAGCACCTTCTTTTCCATTTTGAATGAAACGAAAATACTAATAAATAGTGCTCCAAGTGGCATTAATATATTACTAGATAAGAAGTCTACTGCATCAAAAATATTCTTTTCGAAAATCGTAATATCACTCCATACTCCAAATGATAGCGCTGAAGGTATACCTACTAAGAAAATGCCAAAACCAATCATCCATGATAATTTCGTTCGCTTTTCTTGTTCACCATTTGCAAACGCTGAAACAACTGTCTCTAGTAAAGAAAATGCCGATGTTAATGTCGCAAATGTAAATAGTGCAAGAAATACTGTTAAGAAAAATCCACCGAATGGAATTTGACTAAATACAGATGGTAATACGATAAATAGTAATCCAGGTCCTTCTGTTGGTTCCATTCCTAATGAAAATACAGCTGGGAAAATAGCAAGACCCGCGAATAATGAAACAAATAAATTTAATCCAACAATTGTTATTGCTGATTTTGGTAAACTTTCTTTTTTATTTAAATAGGAACTATACGTGACCATAATCGAAATCCCGATACTAATGGCAAAGAATGATTGGCCCATTGCGAACAAAATACTTTCTGAAGTAATCTTTGAGAAATCTGGTTGTAAGAAAAACTTCACACCTTTCATTGCGTTATCAAGTGTTAGTGAGCGAACAATAAGAGCAACAAATAATACGAACAATGCTGGCAACATATATTTACTTGCTTTTTCAATTCCGTTTTGTACACCTTTTGATACAACCCAAATCGTAATAAACATAAAAGCGAAATGTCCTATAATCGCCCAAGCGGGATTTCCAATTGTTTCAGTAAATAATGCTCCGTAATTTTGTCCCGGAGTAATAAGTTGTCCCGTTACTCCTCTGAATAAATAAATTAACACCCATCCACCTACAACGCTATAAAACGAAAGTAGTATAAAACATGTTCCAACGCCAAGTCGTCCAATCCAGTGCCATCCTGTATTTGGCGCGATACTTTTAAATGCTCCAACTGCTTGCTTCTGTGTACTGCGACCAATCATAAATTCAGCTATAAGTAGCGGTAGCCCAATTAATACAGTAAATAATATAAAGATTAAAAAGAATGCTCCTCCCCCGCTTTTCCCAGCAATATAAGGAAACTTCCATATTGCGCCAAGTCCAATTGCCGATCCTGCTGCAGCCATTATAAAACCTAATTTCGAAGTCCATTGCTCCGTCTGTTTCATCTTATTTTCCTCCTAGTTAAATCCTTTTATATAAATAATTAAATTTTATAAACCAATCCGAATAACCCCTCCATTTCTATTTCCATAAAATAAAAAATGGCCTAGCGTCTCTATATAAAGAGACGCTAAGCCATTTACTTAACGCGGTACCACCCTTATTGATTCCATTATGAATCCACCTTAGTAGTAATCGTTTGATTACAAACCTAATATCGAAGGTTAACCGTTAAGATTTACTAAGAATGTGATTCCGTTCCACCTTACTGCTCCTAGGCGAGTTCAGGATGTCATTTGACTATGTCACACCAACCCATAGCTCTCTGTACAAATATACGACCTTACTACTCCTATTCAACACATTTAAATATTAAGAATATATTTTCTTTTGAAATTAATATGAAGTATATCGGTTATATTTATAACTGTCAAGGGCTATATTAAAATTTGATAAGAAAGTGCTGAGTTTTATGAACTAAAAAATCCGTTGTACTATAAAATAGCACAACGGATACATTTTCTTCCCCCTATTATTAAGGGATAAGTCTTGTACAGTCCCTTGGAAAAGCACTCGCCTCTCGTACATTTGTTAATTCTAATAGTCTGTATACAACTCTCTCTAATCCAATTCCAAAACCACCGTGCGGGGGACAACCGTATCGGAATGTATTTAAATAAGATTGAAATTTATCTGGATGTAATCCTTTTTCTTTAAAAGAAGCAAGTAACATTTCATATTCATGAATTCGCTGTGCCCCTGAAGTTATTTCTAGCCCTTTATATAGTAAGTCGAACGAATCAGTAATAGATGGATTCTCTTTATTCGGCATCGTATACATCGGTCTAGCTTCTTTTGGATAATGTGTAATGAAAACTAACTCACTCTTATATGTTTCCTTCACATATTTGCCTAGTAGCTTTTCACCTTCTGTATCTAAATCCCCAATTGGCGATTCTTTCCGGTATTTACTTTTCAAAATTTCTTGCGCTTGTAACAATGTAATCTTCGGTATTTCTGTAATAACAGGTACTTCTATTTGTAATAGTTTTAGTTCTTTTTCACAGTTTTTTGCTACTTGTTGAAACATATATCGTAAAACATCCGTTTCTAGTTGCATCACTTCATAAAAATCATGAATAAATCCAAGCTCTACGTCTAACGAGATATATTCATTCAAATGACGGGAAGAATTATGATGTTCCGCCCTGTAAACAGGTGCAACTTCAAAAACAC
Organism: Bacillus cereus group sp. BfR-BA-01309; assembly: GCF_022664315.1. Taxonomy (NCBI): domain Bacteria; kingdom Bacillati; phylum Bacillota; class Bacilli; order Caryophanales; family Bacillaceae; genus Bacillus; species Bacillus cereus group sp. BfR-BA-01309. The sequence goes on along the minus strand of NZ_JAKUHE010000006.1, from coordinate 320,891 downwards.
GTTCTAACCCTCCAGCTACCATCATCTGTTTATAAAACTGCGGTGATTGTGCTAAATAAGCTTCTTTTTGAAAGTATGGAACTTTAAAAACATTCGCTCCTCCTTCTGCCCCTTGTGAAACAATTTTCGGAGTAAATATACGTGTGAAATCGTTCTCTATAAGAAATTCACTAAAGCTCTGAACAAGTGTAGATTTCACTTTAAATATCGCCGCGGTTCTCTCATGTCTTAATGATAATACCCGCTCATTCAGTAGTTGATCTAAGCCAACTTGCAATTTCTTTTTATTTATTTCAAATGGAAGTGGTTCTGCGCCATTTAATATTTTCACTTCATGAGCAAGCACTTCCACCCCTAATTCTGTTTTCGAAGTCTCTACTATTTGACCAACTACTTGCACGACACTTTCCACATCTACTTTAAATCCAGCTAACTCATTTTCTAAGACACATTGCATAACTCCTGATCGATCCCTTATTAATAAAAAACTAACATTACCTAGATGACGAATCTTTTTTACCCATCCTTGAAGTACTACAACTTTTCCGCTTTGCTTTGTACATTCTTTTGTGAGTGAACGCTTCATTACATTTCCCTCCAGTAAATTTATATTTATTTACGTTATTGTTGTTGTCATCGTCATCATCCACGGTCACTCACCTCCCTTCAAAGAATACAAAAATCCGCCCCTATAAATAGGGACGGATATTTCCGCGGTACCACCCAAATTGTCATAATGACCATCTTAGCCCTGATAACGGTAGGTACCGTTTGCTTTTACTAATTATCACGTTCAAAGCAACACTCACAGGTGTCTTTCCATCATGCGGTATCGCAATCTTCTCAGCAATCGATTGCTCTCTGTAGACCTTTGCATCATGTACTTTTCCTGATCATCACTTTTTATATTTACAGAGTATTCTATCTCTTCTCTTTATAAAACGCAAGCCTTTTTACATACATTTTCATTTTTCATATCCAATTTTGTACAATCTCCTCTAAAGCCATTCCACGTGAGCCTTTTAATAATACAACATCATTTTCCGTTATTACTTTTAATACTTCCTCTGCTATTTTGGTCTTATTATTAAATGGCTGTACTTTTCCTGTATCATATTTCTTTCTTGCTTCTTCCGCTACAATTTCAGCTAACTTTCCATAAGTAAATACATATTGAATGCTCTCTTCATTTAACATTTTACCGATTTCTCTATGATATGTTTCCGCATTTTTCCCTAACTCCAACATATCCCCAATTACTATCATTTTTTTCTTATAGGCATTTAATGTCTGTAACGTTTCAATTGCAGCCTTCATTGAAGAGGGACTAGCATTCCATGCATCGTCAATAATTGTAAAACCTGTTTTGGCAGTTAAAAATTGAAAGCGCATATGAGTAATATTTACTTGCCGCAATGCTTCCTGTATTTTTTCTGTAGAGATATTGTAAAATTGACCTACGGCGATTCCGACAATTGTATTTAAAATATTATGTTTTCCATGCAAGGGAACATCGTACTGTATTTTTGAATCGTTTAATTTAAAATGAACACCATATTCATCTAATTGCACGTTTGTTGGATACAAATCATTTGTATACTTTTCACCAAATGCCTTACAGTTTATACTCAATAGATTCTTATTTTTCAAAAGCAATGGTTCATCACCATTATACAAACATAATCCTTCATCTTTTAATCCATCAATAATTTCTAATTTAGCCTTCGCAATCTCTTCTCTTGATCCAAGCGTTTCTAAGTGAGACTGGCCAATCATTGTAATGATCGCTACATCCAGCTGTGCTATTATCGATAAGTTTCTAATTTGCCCTTTTTCACTCATCCCCATTTCAAGTATTAAAAACTCTGTATCTCGTTTCATCTCTAAAATTGTTAATGGTAAACCGATTTGACTATTAAAATTGCCCTTTGTTTTATGCACACGATACGTAGTACTTAAAATTGTGTTTATTATATCTTTTACTGTTGTCTTGCCATTACTACCAGTAACTCCGATTACTTTTACATTTAGCTCTGCTCGATAAAATTGTGCCAATTGTTGCAAAGCAAGCAAAGTGTCATCTACAAATATAATTGGCATCCCTTTTGGCGGAGTACCATACGACTTTTTCCATAAGGAAGCGACAGCTCCATTATCAATTGCCTCTTTCACATACTCATGTCCATCTTTCACTCTAATAATTGGGACAAACAAATTCCCTTTCTTAATTTTCTTGGAGTCAATGCAGATACCTTGTATCTCTATATTGTGAAATGATTCTTGTAACCCTTCACCATCTATTACCTCTTCCAGTTTATTTAATTGTATTTGAATCAAATTATCACCATTTTCCATTTTATTACATAAAAATTGTATTTTTTTCGCATATTAATTAACAAATTTAAAGCGAGGTGTGTATATGAAAAAAACAATAAGTTTCTTTCTCCTTTTGTTATGCCTAATCGTAGTAAATGAAACGTACGCCTATTCTCCAAAAGCTTTACCGATCTCCAAAAACTCTGATCAATGGAAAGTGAATATTGATGAACCGAAGAACAATGATAAAAATATGCTTCAAGCTAAAAAAAATGAATTTAATACATATCAATTTTCAGTAAAAAATGTTGGAAACAGTGAAGTATATAACGTACAAGTCGAAGTATTCCGCAACGAGCCAAAAACAAAAACTAAATATGAACTCTTTTCCCTAAAGGAAAGTCGTTTAGCAAGTGGAAAAACTGGATTTAGACATGCTAATTTTCCAGTTGCTACAAAAGCAGATGTAGTTGATGTAATCATTACTTGGCAAGAACACCCTTTCCGCTCCATGAGAAACGGTCAAAAAGTTGAGTCTAGAAAATTTAAAGAGCATTTTGTTTTTAAAGACGAAAAAAATAAATAGAATGTGGATACATTCACACTACCATTCATTTAGCTACCTTTACTAGTACCAGTTCATAAGCAAATTAAAAAGTCGTGGCTTATAAATGCCACGACTTTTTATATTAATTCGTGCTAATTCCTCTTGCTGCCCAAATACGATCGATATCAGCAGCATGTTGTCCGCCATATAAAAGAGCATCCGCTTGCTTAATTGCTTTTGCTCCATCATTGAATTTAGAGTTTGGTGTTAATGACCAGTGTGATTGTAAAATAATTTTCGTTGCAACATCACGTCCAAAAGCTTGTGCCATCTCATATTGACCTTGAGCCCAAATTTCACCATCATCGTGTACTTCATTCTTTATATCTTTTGGATACACTTTATTATTATCTAAACGACGTAAGCACGTTGGATCTGAACTAGAGTAAGCAGTCGCATCCCATTCTCCAACACATGCTTTTCCGTATCCTGTAGTTGATACTGCATCTTCATACGTAGCACCTAAGAAGTCACCAAATCCTTCTCCCATCGCTCCGCCTTCTGCTGAACTACCAAAGCCAGGAACTTGGTTATCTTGAATCGAATGCCCATATTCATGTGCGATAATACCAGCATCTTCTGCATCATCTACTCCGCCAGTACCAAAAGTTAAAGCTTTCGTTGTCGGAGAATAAAATGAGTTGTCATCTGTCGTTCCATTCACATTCACTTTAATAGAGCGATTATTAATATTTTTAAACCCTAGACTTTGAATGTAACGTTGTAATGTATCGATATGATAATACGACATCACATCTTCAAAGCTATCATTTGCTCGTGTGTAGTTAAATTGTAAGTTTGTAGATTTTGTTTTTGCTTTTGAAGAAATCGTAACATACTCTCCAATTAAAAATCCTGTTCCATCTAAACCTTTTAACGTAACAGTCTTCAATTGGTTCGTTAGCGCCGTTGAATCTGCATCGTTATTATCTTTTAAGCCTACTTTACTACCACTAGATACGACCGGATTAGGTAAAAATACTTTTCCTGACCCTTCTACTTTTCGGTTTATATCAACCTTTTTAATTAACTTTCCATTTTCTGCATCAATAAATGTTTCCCATGCACCAAACGGGTTATTAGAATGGACTACAACTTTATATACTGGACGAGCAATTCCCTCTTCAACAATATATCCGAATTCTTTCTCAGTAGGAGCCCATAAGTTTTGCTCACTTGCTTCTCCAACATACGCCATTGATTTTTGGATTGCATCTTTTTCACTAATTTTTGTCGTTACTTCCTTTACACCATTGACGGATTGATAATCAGAAACAGCAAGTACTCCCTTTCCCTCTCCGTTAAGTGTAACTGTAATTTGTTTTGAAAATACAGGCGCACCATTTACAACTTGTTGGAACCTAACATATGAAGCTACTGACGTTTCTGTTGTTGAAATATATTGCAAGTCTGAGAGGTCAGCTTTCAATCCATACTGCGCAGCATTTTCTTTTAAATATTCAGTTGCTTTTTTCTGCGGTGAATAAGCTTCTAGCTTTACTTGCTGTTGTTTTTCCAACGCCGAGACCGTTGAAATCGTCCCCATTACTAATGGTACAGTCATTGCCATTGCCACCATTTTTTTATTAAACATAGAACCACTCCCCCTAATAAAGTAGCTCAACCTTATCCCATTACCACTAGGCAATCATTCCCCACAAAATGGGGGGATAAAAATTGAATCTACGAGTAATTCTCCATAAACAATTCTATTACCTTTCCATTTAGGGTGAGTGAAATTTTCTCAATATTTATGTGTAAAGTAAAAACAATACTTTAGAAAGAAATTTCTAAATCCATTCCTTCCCCCTGAAACTTTTCATATTACTGTGTAAAAAAATAGGCTATTTTTTACCTAACGGTAGGTTGAAAAAATCACTTATGAATGATACGATTTTAATAACCTTTTTTTAGGAGGATCTATATGAGTAAAAGTGAAGAAACACTCTCTTCAATAATGGAAGCAAGTTATCGCCTTTTTGCTACGTACGGTATTGCTAAAACAACTTATACGATGATTGGTGAGGAGGTTCGTATCGCAAAACCATCTATATATTACTACTTTAAGTCTAAAGATACCTTAATTGAATGTATTTTTACTGAATTATGTAAAGCGATGCAGTTCTCTTCGTATTTTCATACAGAAGAATTTACGAAAACAAATTTTATTGAAAAATGCACTGCAATTGGCCTTAAAATAATTGATGAACAGCGAAACGACCCTTATTTTAATCTTGTGTTACAAGAATATGTATTACTATCTTCCAGAAACAATATGTACAAAGATCGATTACTAACTGTGCAAACAGAATATTTACATGGATTTGAAGTACTCCTTACAAAAGCAAATGAACTTCAATTAATTGAAAATAAAAATCTAGTTTCAAAAGCTCATATGTTAGCATTAGTGCTTGATAATATCGGAAATTTTATGATGATTGACGCAAAGATAGATTATAAACAAATTTGGATTGAAGCTGTAAATAGCATTTTTGAAAGAAGGGATTGAAGTGAATACAAATAAGCGCATTATCGGCTTAGATTTTGCTAGAGCTTTGGCGATGTTTGGTATGCTACTTGTCAATTTCATGGTGATAACAGGTGCAGAAGGAAATGGTCCTCCTTTTTTAATAACCTTCATGTCAATATTTGAAGGTAGAGCTTCTGCTTTGTTTGTTATACTTGCAGGCATCGGTATAACTTTAATGACTAGGTCAGCCGTTGCTAGCAATGAACAAATAAAAATTTCTAGTAGTCGAAAGACCATATGGAAACGATCACTATTCTTATTTATTTTAGGATTACTACTATATGTAATGGAGTGGACTGGGGATATATTACACTACTACGGTGTTTACCTTTTCGTCGCTGCATTCCTTATTACAGTACGCAAAAAAGTATTACTATTGCTATCTATTATTATCCTACTCATCGCACAATCTCTTCAGCTTACTTTTAATACTTTCGAGGGCTGGGGAGGTCCAACTCCATTTATTAACTATGTAGACTTCTGGACAATAAAGGGTTTTCTTCGCAATTTATTCTTTAATGGATATCACCCAATTTTCCCTTGGTTCTCGTTCTTCTTAATCGGTATGATAATTGGCAGGTTAGATCTTCATAATAAGAAAATTAGAGAAAGATTACTCTTACTCGGTATTACAATCACAATATTAACAGAACTTTTATCAAAAGGACTTACACACTTTTTTATTCCATACATCGGCAAAGAGGCCGCCACGTTTTTATTTAATACAGGACCCATCTTACCAAACATATTATATATTTTATCTGCTACAGGATCCGCTATTGCTATATTAATCATTTGCCTCAATTTCGCTGAAAAATATACAAATAATTGGTTTGTCACTTCCATTGTACAAACAGGACAATTAACATTAACTCATTATGTCAGTCATGTTTTTATCGGTATTGGGACATTAATTCTATTAAATAGAATGGAACATCAATCACTACTATTCGTTTTATTATTTGCTACTGCATTTTTCATTTTCAGCATTGTAATTAGTGTGTTATGGAGAAAGAAATTTTCTAGAGGCCCTATCGAATGGATTATGAGGAAATTAGCCGGATAAAGTGAAACTTTAATCAGTGGGGTTTTCTTCATCCCCCACTGATTATTAGCCCTCACCAATCGGACTTTTATGGGCAGCTGATCCCCCACCTAAATTCTTTGCTTTCGCTGAATTTTGAGTTGGGGATCTTACTGCCCATTAAAGCGGGATAAATTTCCATCATACAAAAAGGAAGTTGGAATGATTCCAACTTCCTTTTTTCTTTAATGAGCCGCGCTTAATTTAATTCGAACTTTCGCTTCACCTAAAGCTAGTTCATCGTCTTCATTCGTTAAGTGATCAAATGTAAATCTCTTAACGAGTAAATTTTCTTCCAATAAATCTTTATGGTTCGTTAATGTGCGTTGTAGTTTTTCCTCTGTATCAAGAATAACATCTACTCGTAAATTAACCGGTAAATTCAACTGTTTACGATATTCTTGAACTGCTCGAATGAATTCACGCGCTACTCCTTCTTGCAACAATTCTTCCGTGACATTCGTATCTAACATAACTGTATATTGTCCGTTAGTCGTATTAGAAAATCCTGATTTCGCGACTTTCTCGACTACTACATCTTCAGCTGTTACAACTACTTCTTCTCCTGGTGCAGCTTCGTAAACTGCTCTTTCTGTAGATACAAAGTGCTCTACTTCTTCTTTTGATAATTGTTTTAGCCATGTATTTACTGAGTTCACATTTTTACCAAACTTCGGCCCAGCTGTTTTAAAGTTCAGCTTTAATTGATAGGACGTATATTTCGTTTCATCGAGTTCAACATGGAACGCTTTGACATTTAGTTCATCCATGACGATATCACGATACGATTCCCAATCCATATCATTCTCATTATGTGCTAGTAATACAAGTTCCGCTAATGGCTGTTTTACTTTTAAAGAATGCTGATTACGATTACTTCTTCCAAGTTCAACAACTTGTAAAACTGCATCCATTTCTGCTTCTAACTTCGGCTGAAGTAGTGATTCATTCACAACTGGATAATCCTCTAAATGAACGCTACTTCCAGTTAAATTTAAATGAATATCTTCAGCGACAAACGGTGTAAATGGTGCGATTAATTTACTAATTGTCACAAGCACTTTATGAAGTGTCTCATACGCAGCTGCTTTTTCGGCATTCATACCAGATTCCCAGAAACGATTACGTGATCGTCTTACGTACCAGTTACTTACTTCATCTACAAGTGCCGCGATTTCACGAGCTGCATTCGTAAATTGATAATCATCAAGTGCTGTTCTCACTTTTTTCGTTGTGCTATGCAATCTTGATAATACCCATTCATCCAATTTCGTCCGCTTTACATCATACGTTTCTTTCGGATTATACTCATCTAAATTTGCATATAAAACGTAGAAGCTATACACATTGACTAATGTATCTACAAATTTAGATTTTGCTTCTAGTACTGTTCTTTCAGAAAAACGCTTCGCATTCCACGGAGCACTGTCAACGAGTAACGCCCACCTTAAAGCATCTGCACCAAACTGATTTACTAGATCAACTGGATCTAATGCATTTCCTTTACTTTTAGACATTTTCTGGCCTTCTTCATCTAATACATGCCCTAGTGATAGCACTCGTTTATACGGTACTTTTCCTGTATAAAGTGCTGATACTGCTAATAAACTATAAAACCATCCACGTGTTTGATCAATGCCTTCTGCAATTACATCTGCTGGAAACTGTTCTTCAAATAACTCTTTATTTTCAAATGGATAATGATATTGCGCAAATGGCATGGAACCACTATCAAACCAAACATCAATTACTTCTGGTGTACGATTCATTGTACTTCCGCATTTTTCGCAGCATACTTGCACTTCATCCACATATGGCTTATGCAATTCTAAATCTTCCGGTGTTTCTTTCGTACTATGCTTTCTTAGATCAGCAATGCTTTTCGGTGCGAATTGATGATCGCAACTTTCACATTCCCATACGTTTAATGGTGTTCCCCAATATCTATTTCGACTAATATTCCAGTCCACCATATTTTCTAAAAATTTACCAAAGCGTCCATGTTTCATATGATCTGGATACCAAGTAACAGAATCGTTATTTTGTAAAAATGTATCTTTAATTGCAGTTGTTCGGATTAACCAACTCTCTCCTGCATAATAAAGAAGTGGTGAATCACAGCGCCAGCAATGTGGGTAGCTATGTTCATACTTTTCTTTATGATATAGTAAGCCTTCCTTCGCTAAATAACGAACGATATCCACGTCACAATCTTTTACAAATTTCCCTTTCAAAAATGGTACTGCTTCTGTATACTCACCTTTTTCATCTACAACATGTAAGAATGACAATCCTGCACTTTGAACGACTCTATAATCGTCCTCCCCATATGCCGGAGCGATATGAACGAGTCCTGTACCACTATCTGCCGTGACAAAATCTGCCGCGATAACGTGGTAGCCATTTGTAACTTCTTTCATTGGAAATGGCGGCAAATAAGATGTATTTACTAATTCTTCACCTTTATGGACAGATAGTACTTCATAGTTTTCTTTTAATACATCTTGTACACGTTCTTTCGCAACAATGTATACATGACCTTCTTGTTTCGCTTTCACGTATTCCATATTTGGATGTACAGCGAGCGCAACATTTGCTGGAAGTGTCCAAGGTGTCGTTGTCCAACCTAGGAAATACTCATTTTCACTATCTTTCACTTTAAACTTAACTGTTGCACTTAAATCTTTTACTGTTTTATACCCTTGTGCAACCTCATGTGAACTTAGTGAAGTTTGACAACTTGGGCAATATGGCGAAACTCTATGTCCCTTATACAATAAGCCTTTTTCATGAATCGTTCCTAAAATATGCCATACGCTTTCAATATATGGATTCTCTAACGTAACGTATGGATCATCCATATCTACCCAATAACCGATGCTTTCAGTGAATTCACGCCACTGCTTCTCATATGTGAATACACTCTCTTTACACTTCTGAATAAATGGCTCAATTCCATACTCTTCTATTTCATGTTTACCAGAAATACCGAGTTGCTTCTCAACACCTAATTCTACAGGTAAACCGTGTGTATCCCATCCCGCTTTTCTTAACACTTTATAACCAGCCATCGTTTTATATCTTGCTACTACATCTTTAATTGTCCGCCCAAGAGCATGACCTACATGCGGTAATCCATTCGCCGTTGGTGGTCCTTCATAAAACACAAAAGATTGTGCACCTTCTCGATTCTGAATTGATTGCTCGAAAATACTTTGCTCGTTCCACTGCTTACGAATACGTGTTTCTCTCCCTACAGCTGACTCTTTTACATCTACTTTCTTCATCTACAATCACTCCTTTGAATGTTTTAAAGCACACAAAAAACCCATCCCTATAAAGTAGGGACGGGTTTACCCGCGTTACCACCCTAATTCTATTAGCTCTTAACTAATAGCACTTAGCAACGTACTGTCATACGTGTTCTTTGTAACGGTAGACATCCGTCCGGGCTTACTTATTTTCAGCCTCGGCTCCTCGGAGATGATTTTCAAATAACGTCTGAACACCGGCTTTCAGCAACATACCGGCTCTCTGGGGAACAGTACACTATTTTACTCTTTCTCGTCTTCAGATTTGTATACTTTGTTAAAAGCTATTTTATGCCATTAGGCAATAAATTGTCAACTAATTCAAAATATATTTTTATTTATGTCCTTTTTCGCGATTGTTATACAATTACTTTTCAAATTCTCGTATTCCAGCTAAATCTTCATCTTCTTCAATAAGCTCAGCAAAGAATCCTGATTCATCCTCACGAAGAACAATTTCAAGCTCTTCCTTCGCCTCTTCAATTCTGTTTAACTGTGCTAAATAACAAGCGCGATCATATCTTGCTAACAAATCACTCGCATCAATTGTTAATACTTCATTTGCTATTTTTTCTGCCTTTAGTGTTTGGCCGGCACTATGATATGAAGACGCTAAAGAAAGAAGAATCGCTGTTTCATTTGAATGATGTTTAGAAGCATTTTCTAATATATGAATCGCCTCTTCAAACCTTTCTTGACTTTGATACATTTCTCCTAAAGCAAGAAACGCTCTACTTACAAACGGTGTTTGCTCCGTTAACTGTAAGGTAATCTTTTCTGCTTTTCTTTCTTCCCCTATTTTAAAGAATACTTGTGCTTGTAAAAGAAGCGTATCATAATCATCTGGTAACTCTCGAACCATTTGCTTCGTTAATTCTGAAGCATCCCTTAACATATCTTCTTCCTCACACTCTATGAAAAGATTTACAAGTTGCTTCGCTACATCGTAATCCCATTTATTTTCTAACGATGTTTGCAATACATCTATCGCCTCTTTATACATCGCCACATTCCCGTAAAATAGTGCAAATCGCTGCGCTGCCATACTATTTTTTTGATTTAACTTTAACGAAATTTCATACAAATCAATGATTGTAGTAATAATCGAAATTTCTTTCGCACGGTTTTTCATTCGATAAAAAGCTCTCGTAATTATGGATTTCTTCGGCTGTTCATTTTGTTGACGTTCAATCCATCTTTCCGTCACCGCAGATGCAGCATACATAAATACCATACTTCTTTCTGCCTTTTTCACTTTTAATGTATGAAGAAAATCTCGTATGTTAGACAATTTCTTATGTTGTTCTATCGCTTTTACGTATACCTCAAATATACGTTCATTATTTACATCTTTTTGTATCACTTTCATTGCAATTTCAATTGCTTTTTCATTTCTACTTCTCACTAACACTTTTGCATAATGATATAGAACTTCTGTATGCTCACCATCTAATTGTAGCGCGTATTCAATCCATGCCTGTTCTTTATCTATTTCATCCATCGCTCCATACACATATGCAATCGCATCCAATCGCCATATTTCAGGTACTTCGTCCGCTAATTGTTCTAGTTCAGTCAGCAATTCTTCCTGAAGATTCATTTCTACTGAAAGCTGTGCCAAATATTCCATATTAATATGCAACGGCTCTTCTTTCATCGCCTGAACCATATGGCTTTGTTCTTTAGAACGGTTTTCTTCTTTTTCGTATATTTCCGCAAGCTGTAAATGTACCCCTACGAAATGCTCATCAAGCTCTAAACATGTTTCATACGCTTGTTTCGCTTCTTTCAATTGCCCTAATGCCATAAGTGTTTCACCAATTCGGTAATACGGTAATGCCGTTTCCTTTTGTTCTATCGCCCTTTTATATCTTTTCATCGCTTGGCCGTACTGCCCAATAGATTCATATAAAATACCTATATAACAACCGTATTCACTTACCTCATTTCTTTCTTTGTGTAACGTTCTTAAGAATGCTATTCCTCGTTGTACAAATACCGTTCCTTTAATTCGATTCACATATTCATCTAATGCACTTGCTACATTATATTCGCTCTGCTTTATACCATTCTCTAACTTAGACAATGCTACTTTAAACCCTTCTTCACTTCCACCAAGTTCAACCTCAGCATCCCATAAAACCATTCCCGCATTCATAAGAAAATCTTGGCTCTTTTCAATTTGCTTTTCAATACCGAGTATATATTTTTTTGCTTCCTTGTATTGTTCTCTTGCCATATAAACTTGCGTAATTCCGAAGTGAGAATAAACATCATCATGATTTTCTTCTAAAGCACGAGTATACAGTGTTTCTGCTTCTTCTAGGCTATCATTTTGAAAATGATAGTCACCTAATTTTACGTATAATGGTGCCTTATCGTCACAATTCTTAATACCTTTTAATAAAATTTCTTTCGTACGTTCCTCATCCTTCAAATCAGACTCGTATATTTCCGAAAGTTTCGTATAAATGTAAGGTGCATTACTATCCAAATGAATCGCTATTTTAAGCCCTTTAATCGCTAAATGTAATTTCCCTAAATGATGCGCACATCTCGCTCGCTCATACCATACATGTGCCTCATTTTTATACTCTTTTAACAGATTATTAAAAATTTCATACGCTTCTTCATATCTTTCTAAATCTATTAATATTAACCCATGATTCGTTAAAGTGAATCGTTCTGGACTACGTTCTAAAGCAACTTGAGAAAACTGCAACGCCTTTTCAGATTGGTCGATATACATATATGATAAAGCGAGAAAACTCCAAGCAATCGGCTGATCTGCATCTAATTGTAACGAAGAACGAAAACTTGAAATCGCTTCTATATAACTTTCCTGTTCAAAAGCATATCTTCCGTTTATTAAATGATATAAAGCACGATTATTTTTCTTCTCAACACTCGCGAGCATTTGCCCTGCTTTTTCTAATTCTTGAAGGCGAATAAAACACTGCGCACCATGCAATTTAACAAAATCCGAGTTCGGAAACTTCTCCATTAACTTTTCAATACAACTTATAATAAACTCATTATCTACTTCAACATCTAAATGCTTTACCGTATATAACCACGTATTCGGATTATCACTCGTCTCTTTTAAAAATTGTACTAAGTTATGAATCCCCTCTTTATCATGTTCATCTAAATGATCCGTAAGAGAAAAAATAGATTTAAAATAATGATTTTCTTCTCCATTTAAAAATGCTAGTTGCTCCTTCTTTTCTTTCGGAACGAACGTAATCGCTAAACACCCTGTGTAACGATATTTTTCTTGTAACTTACTATATTCCACAATAACGGGTTCGATAAAGTTCGGATCTTGAACATAAAAAGCTTGTAACGTATCATCATACCCACATAATACTTGCACATGTGAAGCATGCTCAATATCTATACTTAATAAAACAGGAATCCCTTCATCCAGTAGTCTCTTATAATTTTCTTCATTACCTTTAAAATAACGATATTCAAAATCTAATTGTTCTAAATAAGAAACAGTATCTGAAAACTTCGAGCCTGTCATATCAAAGATAAACTCTGCTATTTCATCTTGTGTACGTTTTTCTCCCCATAACTGCAACATCATTTCTAAACTTGTCGGAACACAATAATTATCCTTTTGTACAATTGGAACTATCGGTAAATGAACCTTTTTGCCATCTGGATTTTTTTCTAAATTATGATATAAAGACTCTTTTAAACTTTTTTCTTCTTTTAATAACTGTTGTAAATCTGCAAGTTTATTCATTTTGTAAAGCGCTTCTGCACGTAAATGTACAAAGTAAGTTTTATACGCATGATAAGGAAGCTGATTATTTATGTTATCTATTACCGTTAACATCTCTTCATACTTCCTTAAATCTAATAAATATTTTACCTTTTCAAAATGAAAATATGGTACTTGGGGGAACTTTACAATCGCATCATCAATTAGCTGTAATGCACGTTTTTGTTCTCCTTGATTCGCATATAACTGTGATAATAAATAGGTAGATAGCTCTTCACAATCTTTATGCTGCATGCCAGCTATAAATTGTTCTTCTGCTTTCTCCCATTCACCTGTATGCATATAGACGTAGCCCCATTTATCAAAAACGGCACGTGCACTGTACTCCTCTGCCTTTTGCATATAGATTAGGGCTTCTTCATTTCGTTTCATTTCCAACAAGCATCGTACTAATGTAAAATATGTTTTTGCTAAAAGATCAACTTCTATTTCTTCTTTATTTACCTCTTCTAATGAGTCTTTTAACAACTGTTCTACTTCAAGTATTTTCCGCTCATCAATTAACTCATCACAATATAAAGAGAGCGTTCTCAAATTTGGGAATTTTTTATAAGCGTAGCGAATGAGGAATGAACTGTATTGGTGCATAAGCCCTTCATCGGTAAGACGTATTAATATGTCAAACTCCTTATGTGAAGGAACATTAGCAAGCCAATTCTTCAAATAAGATAAAGTATTCTTTTCTTTTATATATGAAATTTCATTATTTATTTCCTGTAATCCATCTATAAATCTCTTGTCTTTCAAACAAGCATCTAACTGCTTAAAATCTAGCATGTATTCACCTCGAATATTTATTTGCACTGCTACTTGCTTAGATTTTACACATCATATTGTAGGGATTCAACTAAAATCTCCTATAATGGATAGTATTATTTAATATTATTCGAATTTATAACAAAATATAGTAAAAATGATTGTTTTTCTCTGTATTTTGTTTGATTATATGGAATAACGTAACATGAGGATCTTATCTATTGGAAACTGAAATGAGTACATAAAATTATATTGGCGATTTTCAAAATATATCAGCGATTATACAGTGGTTATCGACTTACCGACAAAAAGTGACAACCCTCAATAAATCGCTATCTTTCAACATTCTATGTCACCAAATGTAATTTTCATATTCGGAGCATATACTAAAAAAAAGTTCATTTGAAATGCTTTAAAAAATCGGAGTTCAGCTTCATATTGAGCTAGCGCATCATTATATGTTAATCCTCTAGTCATTAAACGCTCTATAAATTGCTGCTTATCACCTGGATTCCCTGCAATCCCTTCTTCTTTTAGTGAATGATACAAACTTTGCTTATCATTATGCTGCATATTAGAATCTAAAAAGTTCACTTTATCACTTACTCTACATTCAATATTTTTTACGCCTAGTTCACTTAAAAACACCGGTATTTTCATGCCAATATTTCCATCTTTTCCGCTTCTCTGCATGTCACTTTCAAATAACTGCTGCAAAGCACCTAGCCTAATAATTTCCGAATGATTCTCTCCATTCAAATAATATGAAGACATATTTGATATCCAGTGTGGTTCAAAACAAATTATTTTTCCGCCCTTTTTAATTGAATGTATCATTTTTTGTAGCATCGTTTTTGGTGAACTCATATGTAATAAGAACGCATGACAGATTGCTATATCGTATGTATCGTTCAATTCAATTTCTGTAGCATCTCCCTCAATAAATTCTGAGTCATACGGAAGGAAACGAAACAGATCTCTCGCTTCAGCTAGTAATGTTTCTCCACTATCAATGCCTGTATACTTTGATCCTTTTGGAAGTAAAGGCATTAATACTAAGCCTAAATAACCATATCCACAGCCGTAATCAACGATATGTACGGGCTTAGTAATCCTCCAAACTGTATTTACTAAAAAGCTTACATAATCGTCATTGTAATATAAATCTCTAGTGTTTTTTAAATATGTTAGTTTACTGTTCCAATCGTACATTTCCAAGTTTAACGCCTCCTTTTATATATGACATTACAATTCTCCATTTAATAAGGACATTCCTACACTTGAAACAATTCTAAAAAATTTAGATTTAATAAAATAAAACTTCCGCTTTCACATTTTCTATAAAAATAAATAGGCATACATATCTACTATGATACATATACCTATTTATTTTACATCTCCTCAGGAGCATCCACCCCAAGTAAACGTAATCCCTCTTTTAATACAACCGTCACAGCATACACTAATGCCAGTCTGCTGTCTTTCTCTTCGCTCTCTTCTAATATACGAACATTACCATAGTATTTATTAAATGATTGTGCTACATCTAATACGTATTTCGAAATGATTGATGGCTCATTTTTGTTGAAGGCTGCTTCGATTATTTGTGGGAATTTATTCAGTAATTTTACGACGCTCCAGCTATGATCATCTTTTAATGCAAACGTACACGTTTCAAATTCTACACTTTCTTTTCTTAAAATAGAGCAAGCACGTGCATGTGTGTACTGTACATACGGTCCTGTTTCACCTTCAAATTTCAGCATGTTTTCTAATGAGAATTCGATATTATGCATACGCTCGTTTTTTAAATCGTGGAAGATAACTGCACCAACACCGACTTGCTTTGCTACTTCTTCTTTCTGTTTTAAGTTTGGATTTTTCTCTTCAATATTTTGTTTTGCAAGGTCTATCGCCTCCTCAAGTACTTCTTCAAGTAAAATAACTCTTCCTTTACGTGTCGACATTTTCTTACCGTCTTTTAAAATGAACCCAAACGGTACATGTTCCATGCCATCAACCCAATTGTAGCCAAGCTTTTTTAATACAGTGAAAAATTGATTGAAGTGTAAACTTTGTTCCGGGCCAACTACATAAAGGGCTTTATCAAATGCATATGTGTTTTGACGGTATACAGCTGCCGTTAAGTCACGTGTTGCGTAAATCGTTGCACCATCTGATTTTCTTATTAAGCAAGGCGGCATTCCATCTTCTTCTAAATTAACGACTAACGCGCCTTCTGACTCTTCAAGCAAATCATGTCCCTCTAAAATACCAATAAAATCTTCCATTAAATTATTATAAAAAGCTTCTCCTTGAAAATTAGTAAATTCAACACCGAGAAGTTCATAAATACGAGAAAATTCTTTTAAGGATTCGTGACGGAACCAATTCCAAAGCTCAACAGCTTCTTCATCACCTTCTTCTAATTTCTTAAACCAAGCACGCCCTTCTTCTTCTAGTTCTTCGTCGCCTTTTACCTCTTCATGGAATTGAACGTATAACTTAAATAGTTCACGGATTGGATCTTCTTTAACTACTTCTTCATTTCCCCACTTTTTATAAGCGGTAATTAACTTTCCAAACTGTGTACCCCAGTCTCCAATATAATTAATTCCTACAACTTCATAGCCGCATTTTTCAGCGATATGTTTCAGTGAATTTCCAATCATTGTAGAACGTAAATGCCCCATTGAAAAAGGTTTCGCGATATTAGGAGAGGAATAATCGATAACCACCGTTTTTTCACAACCAAAGTAATTTTGACCGTACTCTTCTTTCTCCGCTAAAACCGTTTTTAATACATCATCACTTACAATTTCACGATTAAAAAATACATTTACGTAAGGACCGACAGCCTCTACTTTCGTAAAAAATGGATCACTTAATTTCTCCGCAACTTCCTGTGCGATAAGAGCTGGTGATTTTTTATATTGCTTCGCAAGTGAAAAACATGGAAATGCCGCATCTCCGAATTCATCTTGTTTCGGCGTTTCAATTAAATCTAAAATTTGTTTTTGTGTTAATTCATTCGTGAAAATATTAGATAAACTTTCCGCAAACTGCGTTTTATAATCCATACTACAACCTCCTTATTTTTTAAAACACAAAAAACTCGTCTCTAAAAAAGAGACGAGTTTAAACCCGTGGTACCACCCTTGTTGTTCATTACGAACCACTTTCCCGTTTATAACGAGGACAGGGGGCCTCGGCTTACTCTACTATTCGTTCAAGAAGCATCTCCGAAGTGCGCTTCATCTTTTTCTTCCGTACTAGGCTCACACCATCCCTAGCTCGCTTTCCTTCTAAAAAAGACTACTCTCTTCATCACCGACAGTATATTTAATTAATTATTGCTTATTATACATCTTTTCAAACAATTAGCAAGGGTCAATTACACCAAAGTGAAACTTAGCACTTTTTCTTTTGTATACATGAAAATTATGTTTTTCAAATCTAGAACTACGGAAATGGTCTTTCAAAACGACACGTTTTCTCGCCACACGCTTCGCTTCCGCAATTGTTTCGTCAGTAATATCATGATACAAAGCGAAGTGTTTTAATCCTTTTATGCCATCTGATTCTATAACAGTTTCTTCAAACATTGGATCAAGGTACACAACATCATAACTATTATCTTCACATTGTTTTAAAAATGCGTAATGCTCCGTTTGCTTCACATCGATTCGTTGCATTGCCTCATCAATTTCAGAAATAGATGAAGACCATGTTTTTAAACCATTTTCCATAATATAAGCCATATAATCATTGCCTTCAAGTCCCGTTACTTTTCCGTTTTCACCAACAATATAACTAGCTACAATACTATCTGATGCCATACCGAGCGTACAATCTAACACTGTCATTCCACTCTCTAATTGCGTGGCTTGTACAAACGGATCGTGTTCTCCGCGCATTAACCTTTTCACACGAAACATCGCTGAGTTTGGATGAAAGAAAAACGACTCTTCCGTTCCTCTTGGATAAATTGCTAATCGGTTTTTCCCTACAACAAGTATATCTTGTTTATACTGCTCATGTAGTTTATGTACTGGTATGTCATTACGTTTAACGAAAGAAACATTTAATTCTGCTGCTACCTTATTTGCATAATCTGTCATTTCTTTGTTTGTTCTTCCTGCTGTTGTTACGATCATTTTTTCACCTCTATATAAAGAAAAGAGGGAGATTTACTCTCCCCCTTCTTTAGCAATTCTTTTCGAAAGCTTGTTCTAAGTTCGTAATAATTTCGTCCATAGTTGCACCTTCAATTTCATGACGGTGAATGAAGTGAACAACTTCTTTACCTTTTAACAATGCCATAGATGGTGAAGATGGAGGAATTTCTCCGAAGTATTCACGCATTTTTGCAGTAGCATCTTTATCTTGACCTGCGAATACAGTTACAAGATGATCAGGTTGTTTTTCAGCACGAACAACTGCTTGACCTGCTGATGGACGTGCTAAACCAGCTGCACAACCACAAACTGAGTTTACAACTACTAAAGTTGTACCTGATGCTTTTTCCATAAATTCTGTTACAGCTTCTTCTGTAGTTAACTCTTCAAACCCAGAACGCACTAATTCTTGACGCATTGGGATTACCATTTGGCGCATGTATTCTTCATAAGCATTTGACATCTTGTAATCTCTCCTTCAACTTTCATTCCAAATTCATCATATCACGCTCTATTACTAGGTGCAAAAGAAAGATTACGATGATTTCATTTTTTTGTAGGGATTTCACAAACCCCACCGCGGCAATGTCCAACTGGAACAAGTTTTCTATTGTTAGCGATATAATCGTATACTTTACTTCCAAATCCGAGTACGATAGATAGTTTTATAAAAGGAACAGCAAACCAGTAAGATGGAACAGCCTTTGCTAATACATGTATGCTATGAATTCCGTCATACCACTTATTATTTTTAAAAATATACAATCTTTGTTCCATCTTACTTTGTAGTTCTTGAGAAAGTTCATACTTCTCAACTACATCTTCATCTCGAAATGAAACAAAATTCATCTTACCCTTTTTATCTAATTTTTTCGTACGTTCTGCAACCGCCGTACACATCGGGCACCAACTATCATAGAAAACAATCATACATTATTCCCCTTTACGAGACTCCGTCATTTGTTTCCATACAGAACCTTTTGCTTCTTCTCCGCCTTCAATACGCTCTAATGCTAGACGTGCTTGCATCGCTACTTCAAATTCTGGATCATCTTGCGCTGCTTTTAAGGCAGGAATTGCACTTTCATCTCCAAGTTCAAATAAGAACATCGCTGCACGCCAGCGTACTAATTTACTTGAATCTTTCAGAGATTTAATCATAACGAACATCGCTGCTGGATCACCTACGTCTGATAAGCAATCGCCCGCTGTACGGCGAACACTTACTGAACGATCTAATAACGCTTTATATAATAACGGCAATACTCCATCACCTTTTACCATACCTAAATACGCTGTTGCTAAACGGCGGATCGAAACTTTTTCATCATCTAACGCCATCTTCAACACTGGCATATCTTCTTCAGTAGGATCCATTTGTTCTAATGCTGCAAAACGTTTTTTCCAGTCAGCATCTTTCATCATCTCTTCTGTTACTTTATATGGCTCACGCTTTTGAATCGTTACTTCAACAGCACCTGCCTGGTTTAATAATTCTTTAACCGTTTCATTTACACGTTCTTCTGAATAAGCAGCCACAATCTCTTCTACTACTTCTTTCCCGATTTCTTCAAAATTACCGTAACGTGTACTTTGTTCCACCCATTTACGTTCTTTTACGACGTTTGGTGCAGACATTTGCACTTTCATAATTGATTCTTTAAAACGATCAGGTAAGCCAACACGCTCTTCTGTTGTTCCATCTGTTAACTTTACTTGCATTGGAATTGTAAAGAACATTTGAACAAACACTTTCACTTCCCCAAAATGAGCAAGTTGTTGTTCTTCACTTTCTTCTACTACCTCTTCACCGAAAACAGCACGAACTTGTTGTAATAAAACTTTCCAGTCATACTTTGCATTTCGCTCCACTGCTAAAAAGTCGGCTACATGATATACACCTTTAATGCCTTCAATTTTCAAAATTTCTTGCACTTGCATTGGGGCTTGTTCTTTATTTTCATTTGTATAATTATTACGCGCTCCTGATGGTAATACTTCATTCAAAATAACTTTCATTGTATTTGGACTTGGCGTAGGTTCAATTGCTTTAATCTTCACGTAAAAAACTCTCCTTTATTGCGTGTTCTTACGTGTATTGTAACATGTTCCACCTCTCTAAACCTACTCGGATGCTTTATTTTGCTGATTTCTTTCCATCATCATACTTTCTCTTTCCACCTAATTCTCCCCAACCCATTGTTTAAAGTCCCATCTTATTGTGATGCGCCCTCCCGCCTTCTCTCCAAAAATGTAATGCTCTCAATCATAACTTCCGTTATATATATTCTCTTTCCTTGATCATCTTCGTAATTCCTCGTATGAATACGTCCAGTAATTCCAACAAGTGAGCCTTTCGTACAATATTCAGTTACATTCTCTGCTGATTTTCGCCAAACGACACAATTAATAAAATCTACTTGTTGCTCACCTAAACTATTTCGAAAACCTCTATTCACCGCAACACATACTCGTGCATACGCGACGTCTTGCTTTGTGTAGTATAATTCTGGCTCCTTCGTCAATCTACCGATTAATACAACTCGATTCATCATAAGTTATACCACCTCACATATTTTTCTTCATTGTAAAGAAAAATGTTTGAAGGGTAAAAAGTGTAAAATTATATATTTTAAAGTAAAAAATATTATTTTTATATCTGATATAAACAAAAAAGAAACCTTACATATTTAAAACATGTAAGGTTTCAAAATTTATCCCGCTTTAATGGGCAGTAAGACCCCCACCTCAAAATTCAGCGAAAGCAAAGAATTTAGGTGGGGGATCAACTGCCCATAAAAGTCCGATTGGTTCAACTAATAATCAGTGGGGGATGAAGCCCCCCCACTGATTAAAGTTTCACTTTATACTTCACTGCAGGATATGTAATATCCACCGCGAGCCATCTTTATTTCAACGCAGTACATTACATTTTCTAAGCAAAAAGTAATCGGTTTTACTTTACTCTCGAATTTTAGTCATTCATTACATTCAGCCGCATATCTTTCTATTGCTGAAGTAATAACTTCTGCTGATGGATACATTAAAGCATCATCTAGTTCTATGAAAAAACTTTTAGAAAATAGTTTTTTCATAATTCCTTTCTTCTCTTTCATCATATTCCATCCCCTTCATTTCAAATTAACAGCATCCAATGATACTATATTCTCAATTTATCTTTGAAAATAAAAAAATCCTGCATTTTTCATGCAGGATTTTTTTATTAGTCATTTTTCGTAAAGTAAGAAACAAAACGAAGAATTTCTAAGTATAGCCATACTAATGTAAGCATTAGTCCCATTGCAGTGTACCACTCCATATATTTTGGAGCTTGACTACGTACACCGTTTTCGATTAAATCGAAATCTAGTAATAAGTTTAATGCAGCAACTACGATAACAACTGCACTAATAATAATGCCGATTGTACCACCTTGGTGAATGTACGGAACCGTTACACCAAACATGTTTAGTAGAAATACGACTAAGTACATAACCATAATTCCAAGTGTCGCTGCCATCACGCCTGTACGGAATTTATCCGTTACTTTTACTACGCGCGTTGCATATAACACTAACATTGCAAATAGAATTGAGATTGTTAGTAATACAGCATTTAAAACGATAGAATCGCCAAACTTCATTGTATAAACAGCTGAAATACTACCTAATACAACCCCTTCTACCGCCGCATAGATTGGCGCACCAAAAGGTGAAATACGCGGGAAGAACATAGACGCAAATGCGATGATTGCCGCAACGATTAAAGCACCAATTAATACTGGCATCTTCATCGTCCCCTGCATCATCTGTATGTATGAATAGACAGACGTTGCAAGTAGCAAGATAAGCATAATAAACGTTTTGCCTACTGTTCCGCCAATCGTCATCGCAGAAGCGCTTGCTCCCTCTTTACGGAATGCCTCTTTTTTCAACATTGGATTAGATGTTCTCATTTTTTCCCTCCTAAAATAGGTTCTACCAATAGTGTAAAGTTTTTCTCTTTACTTTTCAATATATGCAGCTTGTTTTTATTTTAATCCTTCAACGATGTCCGATAGTTCACTCCATCTCTCCATCGTTTTTTCTAGCTCTTCTTCTGTTTTCTGCTGTGCTTCAGATAATTCTTGTGCCTTTGTGAAATCAGATCCAACTTTCGCAAGTTCTTCTCCAATTGACTCAATTTTCTCTTCTAGTTCGGCAATTGTATCTTCAATTGTTTCCCATTCACGCTGCTCATTGTATGAAAGTTTACGTTTACGTTGTTGTTTCGGCGCTTCTTCTACCACTTTTTTCTCTTTTTGAACTTCCGCCTTCTCAATCAGTTCTTTCGTCTTTTCCATTTCTAAAAAGTCCGTATAACTACCTAGGAATTCACGCACTTCGCCTCCGCCACTAAAGATGAACAATTCATCTACTACTTTATCTAAGAAGTAACGGTCATGCGATACAGTTAAAACGACACCTGGGAAATCTTCTAAATAATCTTCCAGTACTGTTAATGTTTGTGTATCTAGATCATTCGTAGGTTCATCAAGTAATAGTACGTTTGGTTCTCCCATTAAAATACGTAATAAAAATAAACGTCTTCTTTCACCACCAGATAGTTTACCAAGCGGTGTACCATGTGAATGCGTCGGGAATAAGAAACGTTCTAACATTTGAGATGCACCAATTACTTTTCCATCTGTCGTATGAATAACTTCTGCAATCTCTTTAATGTATTCAATCATACGCTGATTTAAATTCATCTCTTCATTTTCTTGCGTATAATAAGCAACTTTTACAGTTTGTCCTACTTCAACTTCACCACTATCAGGAGATAGCTTACCTGCAAGCATATTTAATAGAGAAGATTTCCCGCTTCCATTCGCTCCGATAATCCCGATGCGATCGCCCGGCTTCACTATATGATTAAAGTTGTATAATACCGTTTTATCACCGAATTTTTTCGTTACATCTTTTAACTCAAGTACTTTTTTGCCAAGACGACTCCCGCTAAGCGCAATATCAACTGACTGTTTTGCAGCTGGTCCTTCTTGACCTTTTAACTCATCAAATCGTTGAATACGTGCTTTTTGCTTTGTCGAACGAGCTTTTGCACCACGGCGAATCCATGCTAGTTCGCGGCGGTATAAGTTTTGACGTTTTGATTCTTGCGCAATTTCTTGTTCTTCACGAAGTGCTTTCGCTTCTAAAAATGTACTATAGTTTCCTTCGTAACTATATAGTTTACCATTGTCTAATTCAAAAATACGATTCGTCACACGATCTAAGAAATAACGATCATGGGTTACAAGTAATACGGCACCATTATATCTAGCTAAATATTCCTCTAACCACTCAACTGTCTCATGGTCAAGATGGTTCGTAGGCTCATCCAAAATTAATAAATCAGGTGTTTCAATAAAACACTGCGCCATCGCAATACGTTTTTTCTGTCCACCAGATAAATTTCCAACAGTTGCTGTAAAATCAGTAATTCCTAATTTCGTTAATAACGATTTTGCATTCGCATTTGCTTCCCATGCACTCATCGCATCCATACGTTGCTGCACTGCAAATAATTGTTCCTGTACTTTTTCATTACTTGGATCTTTTTCGATATTTAATAACGATTGTTCATAATCACGAAGAAGACGAATTAAAGGTGTATCACCATGGAACACTTGCTCTAATACTGTTAGTTTTTCATCAAACTCTGGTTGCTGTGATAAATAACTAATTGTATACCCACGTGAATGCGTCATATCACCTGTATCAGGAGTTTCTAATCCTGCAATAATTTTTAATAATGTCGATTTACCAGTACCGTTTACACCAATAATTCCGACACGTTGTCCTTCTGTAATACTACATGATAATCCATCAAATAACGGTTTTTCTCCGTATGATTTCGATAAGTTTTCCACAGTTAACATTTTCATATTTGTGCATTCCACTCTTTCATAAATTGTTCAATAAACTGTTCCATATAACGATGTCGAACTTCAGCCTCTTGTTTTGCTGCGTCCGTGTTCATTAAGTCTTTTAATTTCAAAAGTTTTTCATAAAAATGATTTAAAGATGGATCG
Source organism: Bacillus cereus group sp. BfR-BA-01309 (assembly GCF_022664315.1). Lineage (NCBI taxonomy): Bacteria > Bacillati > Bacillota > Bacilli > Caryophanales > Bacillaceae > Bacillus > Bacillus cereus group sp. BfR-BA-01309. Next base: position 296,243 of record NZ_JAKUHE010000006.1, on the reverse strand, counting down.
TTATTTTTTCTATATTCATCTTTCGTCATCACTTCACGCGGAGGAATAGTTGGATCATACATTAATCTCCCTTTCGCCCCACCATACGCAAATGTGCGAGCTATTCCAATTGCTCCAAGAGCGTCTAAGCGATCCGCATCTTGAACAAGCTTTCCTTCAAGTGAATCCACTTTACCGCCATGACCACCTTTATAAGACATATTGGCAATGATATGAAGAACATGTTTACTTTCCTCTTCTTCCACATGTAATTCTTCTAACCAATCAGAAACTTTTTTCATTCCTGCTTCTTCACTTTCATTTAACTTCTCATCTGCCACATCGTGAAGTAATGCTGCCATTTCAATTATAAAACGATTTCCTCCTTCTTGCTCGGATAAAGAAATCGCCAGTTTATGTACGCGTTCAATATGATACCAATCATGCCCACTCGCATCTTTTTCTAAAATATGTTTTACAAAAGTAATTGTTTTTTGAATCTTTTCTTGTTTTGTCATTTTATCTTCACCCAGTTACTTATTGTAACACGCCCGCATTTTTTCATCACATATTTTCTTGTCCGCCCATACACTGAGTGGTAAGCATCATCATGAAGGAGGAATAAATATGTTCTATAATAATCAACCGCCTTATCCACAACAACCATTTTACCCTCAGCAACAGGAACAACGGTATGAAGAACAATATGAGGAATATGGGGAACAAGAACAACAATATGAACAAAATCCATACGAAACACCGCAAAATCAAGAGCAACAATATCAGCAAAACGCATACGACACACGTCCAAATTATGATTACCCTCAAAACCCATATGCAGCACCGCAAAATCAAGAACAACAACTTCAGCAAAATCCATATGTAGCACCACAAAATCAAGAACAACAATATCAACAAAATCCATATGCAACACCACAAAATCAAGAACAACAATATCAACAAAATCCATATGCAACACCACAAAATCAAGAACAACAATATCAACAAAATCCATATGTAACACCACAAAATCAAGAACAACAATATCAACAAAACCCATACGCAACTCAGCCGCAAATGTATCAACCAAACTATGGCGCACGTGTTTCACCACCGGCACCACCAACAATTGATCCAACACAACCACAAATTTTACCACCAGGACCAACACTCGATATTACACAACCGCAAATCTTACCACCAGGACCAACATTTGATATCACACAGCCTCAAATCTTACCGCCTGGACCAATTACAGAACCAACACAACAACAAATTCAACAAGTTGTCGGTACACAGTTTTTACCCTTAAAGAAACCTGTACTAGATTTCGTAAAACCTTGGGTAGATTACGGTTTAAATGAAGCAAAACATACATCGCACAAACATGCTTTAACAGAAGTTGCTGCGATTATGTTTTTAGTTGGGAAAGGATTCAATCCAACGATTGCACATTATATTGTAGAATCTTGGGAGAAGAATGAGCAGTTTTAGGGTTGTTCGTTTCAATTTAAATAAAACAAAAAAAGTGTCACAAATGCCTGTTTTATAAGCATTTGTGACACTTTTTGTTTGTTATGTTAAATGTCATTTCAATACTGTATTACTGCAGTTACCTTTTCTTTCTAGGACCAATAATTAATTTAATCGCCGTTCTTTCTTGATCATTAATAGTAACCTCTTGAAACGCTGGAACGAAGGCTAAGTCAATACCACTTGGAGCAACAAACCCTCTTGCGATCGCAATTGCTTTAATTGCCTGATTTAAAGAGCCAGCCCCAATCGCTTGAATTTCTACATTTCCACTTGTTCTTAGTACACCTGCAATTGCACCTGCCACTGAATTTGGTTTTGATTTTGAAGATACCTTTAATATATTTTCCATGTAAGTTGCTCCCTCTATTATTTAATCGCTCTTTTGTTACCGTTTAAAATATTTCAACGTATCTTTTACTACTATTCACACCAAAAGCAAACAATGCTACATATGTACATTCATTCGATACTTTTCGTCTTCTTCCTGCCCCGCTACGTAAATAAAGGTAAATAACCGTAAACTCTAATATACAAATATTTTAAAAGACAGACATTCGCTTTAACAATCACATCATTGCAACTAAGGGTACTGGTTTTATTTTTACATGTGAAAGTAAAATATGCGCTCCCGCTCCACCTCGACATCCCAATATATTCCACTGATATTTTCATCAAATTATTACCCTTGTCTTCTTCAAAAATGGTTACAGTTTCTATTCTATTACTATATTTCATCGTATTAGCACTTTATACTCCAAATCTATCACCTTTTATATAAGACAGGCATAAAATACTATGAGTATACACTTCATTCATAATAGGAGGTAATATATTGGGTTCGTACTATCATTCTTCAAACTCCAATAAAAAATGTTCATGTAAATCTTCTTCTAGCTCATTTAAAAAATGCTCATGCAATTCCTCTTCTAGTTCCTGTAAAAAAAGCTGTCCGGCATACGGCACTTTTTGGCAAACAGAGTTTATAACTGTTCCTTTTGGAGATCCTTTTCCATTTAATCACGTTGGCCCTAGAGCAGGAGGCGTTTCCTTACTAAATCCTACTACTATACAATTTAGTCAAGCGGGTGATTATAGAGTTTCTTTCATTTCAACGATTAACACTACTGTAAATCCTGTGTTTCCACATATTCCAGTCATGACTATATTTCTAAATGACAATCCACTTGCTAATAGTCAAGGTGACTTTGCTTTTCAAATGAATACTTCATCAAATAACGAATGCCTTCAACTAGCAGGCGAAACGCTCATTACAGTTACCGCTAATTCAACTCTTCAACTGAAAAATAATAGTGGTTTTAATCGTCAAAGTATTGCAACTTGTGATAATGGTATCAATTCAGTTGAATTAACAGTTATAAAACTAAGTTAATAATCATCTTCACATTTAGATGCTATTTCAGCATCTTTTTTTATTGAATACTGTTCTTTTGATTCCCATTATGCTTTTCTGTTAATCTAATAACATGAAAAAAGTACCGAACTCTTCTATTACAAAAGTTCGGTACTTTTTATATTAAAAATCCCTCATTCTTTCTTACTTCTCCACATAAACCGACTTAACAATTGTACGATTGTATGGTTGTCCTTCTTTATTCATTCCTTTTATATCCATCGTAACGTTGTATACTCCTGGTTGCTTTATGTCCTTCAAAGCACCAGTAAATGTAGTATTATTAACATTTTGTAATTCATTATATTCAGAGACTAGTTTCCCTTCTTTATTAACTACTCTTACTGTTATGGAAAGATCCCCTTTCATTTCAGGCGCCACAGGTGATTTTTTCAGTTTATACTCAGATTTATTCACTTTAACTTTTGTTGGCATTTGGAGAACAAATGGCGCGTTACTATTGTAATCGCTTACAACTAAATATGCATCTTTCGACTGCTTCGCCATCATTTTAACTTTCCATTCTCCTACATCCACTTTATCAAATTTAAATGTTCTAATTGTTGCACCATTAAAGAAAGATTCACCTTCACCAGTAGTTATAACACTATCCTTATTTGTATATACTTTTCCTTTTGGTGATATCATTTGTACTTCTACATCAGAAGACGCTGTTAAGATAGAAACGATTCCTTCAGCTTTTTTATCAACCGGAACAGTTTGCTCTATCCACTGATTTTGTGGCAATTCTCCTCCTAGTATGTTTTGATTTGAAGTCGTATTTAATTGTTCTATATTTTCATTTGAACTAGTGCTGGATGCTACTAAAGCTGGTACAGCTACATTTGATGTCCGTAAATATGGTTCAATTCGAGAGAAAACAGCTGATCCTTTTCGTATATTATCATGATCAAATTTGGAATCTGTAAATAAATGCGTTCCATACGGTAATTTAGCACTCCACTCATTTACTAATCCATCATTTGAACCGTATGATGACAAATAGAGCCCGCCCATAGATAAAGCAGAAAATACTGGTCCCCAGCTAGTCCCGGTAGCCGTATAGTAACTGTTTAATTTAGCTGCTGGATTATTATCAATCGTTGAACGAAATTTTGCCATTTCCCCCATTTGTAATGAATACGTACCATCATCTTTTTGACCTAATATAGAAGCAAGCCATCCCGCCCACCAACTATATGATAAATCCGCCAAGTTTGATCCATGATGTGGCGTCGCAAGCGTAATAACATTTCCGACAAATCGATTTGCGCCATATCCTACTAATGCAGCCTGTGTATCGATACCGCCTTTACTATGTGCTACAATATTAACTTTTTTACCGAAATGATTATATATTTCTTCTAATTTTTGTGCTAACAATTTTCCGTTGTCCCACTGACTAGCTGAGCCTTTTCCAGCAGCATCATATAATTGTATAAATACTGTTTGGTAGCCTGCTTTCAAAGCATAATCATACATATCATTTATATCGTGATACACTGTCTTTCCATACCAACTATCAGCATTCCCATTCCTTCCTTGTACAAAAAGAATTGGAGGTTTATTCTCATCATAATTTGCAGGTTTTTGACCTAAAAACCATTCTCCAGGTGTAGCTACTTCTTTATCTGGAAATCCTGTTTTAATTTCTTTTACTTCCTCCGCCTCTACCTTCGTACTAACAGCCATCGGAGTCATAATAAAAAATACGAGAAGTAATAACATACACCTTTTCAAAATCCTCATTAACATTCCCCCTTTTTTGAAAGGAAGTACTATTTTTACTCTAGTTATTTCTTACTTATTTTTTAGGTAAAAAAATAGTAACTGTCCTTTCTTATGAAACGTTATTCTCTCAACATGTATTCATTCCTTTTCCTATTAAGCTCATTAAAAATTTCTCAACATATTTCTAACTAAAAAAGCTGCGTATAAAAGGTTTATACCATAACCTTTTATACGCAGCTTCTTTCTTATAAATCAATGATATACTCATCATCATATTTATCATATTGGAGCCCTGACCCTATTTTTGATTCCGTAACTTGATCTCTTAAAAACGGTGCAGCTTCCATTTTGCTAGTTGCAATTTCAATTCCATATTTTTTCGTTAAATGGGCTAATTCTATTAAAAACCACTCTCTTCGCAATGTAACTGGAATATCAAATGTTCTTCTTTTCATATATAATAGCACCTCTTTAATTTTCATAACTTAAAAAACATTATAGTATATGCATGTCCATTTTAAATGTGCTATTAATAAAACATAATTTTAGTTTACATAAAATTATTATGTAGTAGTAGAAAGAGGCTTGTCCTCCTCTTTCTACTGTAGAGATTTAAATTAAGAACATCTTGGTACACCGAAAGCCAAGAATAAACCTGCTACTCCTGCTGTAATCGGTACTTTCAAAGTAATTACATCGTCTACTTTCGTTACTAAAAAGTAAGCATTACCTTCTTGTAACACACAATTCACTAACAATTGAAATTCCATTCAAATCTCCTCCTTTCAATCGATATACTATACTTTATGAAATATCGTTAAAAACGTAATAGGAAATATATCTATTTTTCCTTATATATAAAATAAATGTTTATGAGTCTATTAAAAATACTAATTTTCTAAATTTATATAAAACGTGTAATTACCAATAAGTTCCTATATAATCAATAGTGAAAATCTTACAAATGGAGGTATAAAAATGGCGATTTTGAGTAATATTGGTGCAGCTTTATTTTTTATTGCTTTTATTCTTTTAATTTTATGTATCATTTCATTCTTTAAGAAAAATGGAAAAACAAAACAATACGGTCGTCCTACCGTTATTCTTTTTATGATTTCAATTCTCTTAACAGGAATGGGCACTACAAAATCTGAACACCCAGTCATCGATTTTTTTGCTACTTTAAGTTTAATTTTATTTATTTTTTTCCTTGTTTTAGCAATCTTATCTGTAATTAAAAAGACGGGTGTAGCAAAAAAACAATTTATTATCACTGCTATTTTATTTGTCATTTTTGTTGCATTATCAAGTATTTCAAACCCTACTTCTGAAAAAAAGACAGCAGCTAGTAAAAAAGTTTCTTCTAACAATGCAGAACAAAAAGAGAACGAGAAGAAAAAAGAACTAGAAAAGAAAGAAGCGGACGAAAAAACTCAAAAGCAAGAAGATGAGAAGCGTCAAGCGGATGAAAAAGCTCGTAAGCAAGAGGATGAAAAACGCCAAGCCGAAGAGCAAGCTCGTAAACAACAAGAAGAGCAAAAACGTCTAGCTGATGAACAGGCTCGTAAACAACAAGAAGAACAAAAACGTCTAGCTGATGAACAGGCTCGTAAACAACAAGAAGAGCAAAAACGTCTAGCTGATGAACAAGCTCGTAAACAACAAGAAGAGCAAAAACGCCAGGCCGATGAGCAAGCTCGTAAACAACAAGAAGAGCAGAAAAAAGCACAACAAGTTCAAACACAACCAGCTTCTGGAAATACTGGTAATACATACTACAAAAATTGTGCTGCAGTTAGAGCTGCAGGAAAAGCTCCATTATATAGAGATCAACCAGGATATAGCTCTCATCTCGATCGTGATGGCGATGGAATTGCATGTGAAAAATAGTAATGAACAAAGAAGCTTCTAGTAAGCTTCTTTTTTATTACATAGTATTACGACTAATTACCTCCTCTCTCTTCCTTTTATAAAACTCATTTTATTATTCTCAAAACTGACACACTATAAGTGATTTCAATCACCACATTGATTTTCATTTATCGCTATTCTTAATTTAGATACTATATTAAAACTTTATGGAGGCATTCATATGGAACATACATTTACTGAAACTTCAATTGTTGGTGAGATTGTTACACAGTTCCCGAAAGCTAGTGATCTTTTTAAATCGTATAGAATAGATTTTTGTTGTGGCGGTAATAAGCCACTTATTGATGCAATTCATGAAAGAAATTTATCAGCTTCTGAAGTAATTACAGAGTTAAATACGCTTTATCATAATACGAAACGATTAAATGAATCTGAAATTGATTGGAAAAATGCTTCTTATCGTGAATTGATTGATTATGTAATTCATAAGCATCATCGTTATTTAAATGAAGAGTTACCACAGTTAAGTCCATATGTGACGAAAGTGTTACGCGTTCATGGAGCGAATCAGCCTCATTTAGCTCAAATTCATAAGCTATTTCATGAACTTAAAATGGAATTAGAACAGCATTTAATTAAAGAAGAAACAAAAGATTTCCCATTAATTTTAGAATTTGAACAAAATCCAACTGATGAAAACTATGCAAAGTTACGTAAAGTAGTAGATGAACTAGAAAATGAGCACAATCATGCTGGAAATATTATAAAAGAACTTCGTAAAGTGACAAATGACTTTACTCCTCCAGAAGGCGCTTGCGGCACTTATCGACTTGTTTACCAACGTCTTGAAGCGCTAGAGTCTGATTTATTTGAGCATATTCATTTAGAAAATAATATTTTATTTCCGCGTGCGATTACGAAAGCATAAATAAAAGCAGGACATAAGTATTTCTACTCATGTCCTGCTTTTTCATTACATGAATAACATTCACACTTCTCCCCTTCACATAAACCCGAATTTTAATAATTTGTGAATCATTATAGAAATGTGATAAATATCACATCTCCCCCTTTTTTGATTTTCTATAATAGGAATATAATCCTTTGTTCAATATTTCACATAAAAGGGGAAATAAAAATGAAAAAACGTTTAGTTATGATCGGAAATGGTATGGCGGGCATACGCTGTATGGAAGAAATATTAAAACATGATAGTGATTCATATGAGATTACTATTTTTGGAGATGAACCACATCCAAACTACAACCGCATTATGCTCTCTCATGTTTTACAAGGCAAAACAAATATGCAAGATATCATTATGAATGAATACAGTTGGTATGAAGAGAACGAAATAACTTTGTATACGAATGAAAGAGTTCAAAGTATTAACAGAAAAGAAAAAATTATTATTACAGAAAAGAATCGTATTGTTACATATGACAAACTCATTATAGCAACAGGCTCTAGTGCTTTTATTTTACCTGTTGAAGGTTCCACTCTTCCTGGTGTAACAGGATTTCGAACTATTGAAGATACACAATTTATGATCGATACCGCTAAAGAAAGGAAAAAGGCCGTTGTCATTGGTGGTGGGTTACTTGGTTTAGAAGCTGCAAGAGGTCTAATTGATTTAGGAATGGACGTACATGTTGTTCATTTAATGCCTAGCTTAATGGAGCAACAACTAGATACGAAAGCAGCTTCTCTTCTGCGTGAAGATTTAGAAGCACAAGGCATGAAGTTTCTAATGGAAAAGAAAACCATAAAAATTATTGGTACAGACTATGTTGAGGGCATTCAATTTGAAGATGGTGAAGTTGTAGACTGTGATTTAATCGTAATGGCTGTCGGAATACGACCAAATACGCAAATAGCAAGAGATGCTGGTCTAATTGTCAATCGCGGCATTGTAGTCAATGACTATATGCTAACAAACGATGAATCCATTCATGCAGTTGGCGAATGCGCAGAACATGATGGTATCGCATATGGACTTGTTGCCCCTCTTTATGAACAAGGCACAATATTAGCGAAACATATAACAAATTTACAAACGAATGGATATACGGGCAGTATCGTCGGTACGCAATTAAAAGTTGCTGGTTGTGATTTATTCTCTGCTGGCCAAATTTATGAAGATGATCAGACTAAAGCAATATCAATCTTTGATGAATGTAAACGCTCCTATAAAAAAGTTTTAATTCGTGATAATAAAGTCGTCGGTATCGTTTTATATGGTGACACAGCTGATGGTACACGCCTCTTTAGCATGTTAAAGAAAGAAGAAGATATTCAAGACTATACAGCCGCTTCCCTTCTTCACAAAGCTGGTGAAGAAAGTGAACTTGACGTTGCTACAATGAGTGCGGATGACACGATTTGTGGATGTAATGGTGTTACGAAAGGTACAATCGTCCATGCCATTTTAGAACAAGAGCTAACTACTTTTGAAGAAGTAAAAGGATGCACGAAAGCTGCTGGTTCTTGTGGTAAATGTCGTCCGCTTGTGGAACAAGTTTTATCTCATACACTCGGAGATGCTTTTGATGCTTCAGCGCAGTCTGCTGGTATGTGCGGATGTACAACTTTATCACGTGATGAAGTCGTAGCAGCCATTCACGAGAAAGGTTTAAAATCTCCAAAAGAAGTACGCAATGTTCTTGGTTTTGCACATGAAGACGGCTGTTCAAAATGTCGCCCTGCTTTAAATTACTACTTACGGATGGCGATTCCAGAAGAATATGAAGATGATAAATCATCCCGTTACGTTAATGAAAGAATGAATGGTAATATCCAGCATGATGGTACATTCTCTGTTATTCCACGTATGTACGGTGGTGTTACAACAGCTGATGATTTAATGAAAATTGCGGAAGTTGCGAAGAAGTACGATGTTCCTCTTGTGAAAATTACAGGTGCGAGCCGAATTGGCTTATATGGTGTTAAGAAACAAGATTTACCTAACGTATGGGCTGACTTACATATGAATTCGGGATATGCGTATTCAAAATCGCTTCGTAATGTAAAATCGTGCGTCGGTTCTCGCTTCTGCCGTTTCGGTACGAAAGATTCATTAGGACTTGGTATGTTACTTGAACAATCATTAGAAATGGTAGATACACCACATAAAATGAAGATGGGTGTAACGGGCTGTCCGCGTAACTGTGCGGAAGTACTAACGAAAGATTTTGGCGTTGTTTGTGTCGAAAATGGATACCAACTTTATATTGGCGGAAATGGTGGTACGGAAGTACGCGAAGCTGATTTTGTAATGATCGTCTCTACTGAAGATGATGTCCTTCGCATCGCTACAGCTTATATGCAATATTATCGTGAAACTGGTATTTACGGAGAGCGTACTGCCTACTGGACAGAACGTTTAGGCTTCGATCATATAAAAGAAATACTTCAAGATGAAAGCATGGTTACTACGCTAAATGAACGCTTCCAAACAGCTCGTAGCACATATACAGAAGCATGGGGACAAGCGCTAGAAACGAAATCATTAAAAGCGATGTATAAAGTAGAAACTGTGAAATAAGGAGCTGTGATCTATATGATACAAACGAAAGAAAAAATAAAAGTCATGCGTGCGGAAGACCTTCCTATTCAAATCGGTAAAGAGGTACAAATGAAAGGTATGTCTATCGCTCTATTTCGCCTTTCAAATGGTGATATTCGAGCTGTAGAAAATCGTTGTCCTCATAAAAACGGACCGTTAGCAGAAGGAATTGTATCTGGAGAATTCGTCTTTTGTCCACTGCATGATTGGAAAATCTCATTAATAACAGGTGAAGTTCAAAAACCTGATGACGGCTGTATCCAAACTTACGAAGTAGAAGTTATTGATGGTGACATTTATTTATACATGTAATTTTCGAAAGGAAGCCTCCTCTGGCTTCCTTTTAAATAAAAATTGATGAGGTGCGATTATGAACGGATATGTATATTTAGTTGGTGCGGGACCAGGTGATGAAGGGCTTATTACAAAGAAAGCGATAGATTGTTTAAAGCATGCAGATATTGTCTTATATGACCGTTTATTAAACCCTTCTTTTCTTCGTTATACAAAAGAAACATGTGAACTTATTTATTGCGGAAAAATGCCAAAGAATCATATTATGCGACAAGAAATGATTAACGCCCACCTCCTGCAATTTGCGAAAGAAGGAAAAATCGTCGTCCGATTAAAGGGCGGAGATCCATCTATTTTTGGCCGTGTTGGTGAAGAAGCAGAAACTTTAGCAGCGGCGAACATTCCATATGAAATTGTACCAGGTATTACATCTAGCATCGCCGCTAGTAGCTATGCAGGTATCCCCCTCACCCACCGTAACTACAGTAATAGCGTCACTTTACTAACTGGGCATGCGAAAGGTCCTTTAACCGATCACGGAAAATATAATTCATCCCATAATAGCGATACAATTGCCTACTACATGGGTATACAAAACTTACCTACAATTTGTGAAAACTTACTACAAGCAGGAAAAAAAGATGATACGCCAGTAGCCGTCATTGAATGGGGTACAACTGGAAAACAACGCGTTGTCACAGGAACTCTTTCAACCATTGTTTCTATCGTCAAAAACGAGAATATTTCAAATCCATCCATGACAATTGTTGGTGATGTCGTTTCCTTACGGGCTCAAATCGGTTGGAAAGAACGTAAACCATTACATGGTAAAAAAGTTTTATTTGCATCCGCAACAAATAAAACAAGTTCAATGATGCAAAAGTTACAAGAATCCGGTGCAGAAATATATCAAATTCCTACTTTCAAAAAGGCAGAATACACATTAACACTTGAACAAATCGATGAAATTTTTAACGTTAACCGCCTTGTTTTTTGTTCACCTGAAAGTGTAGAAATATTGATGAAATCATGTAGTAAACACCAAAAAGATATTCGTTCTTTACAGGCGCGACTACAACATATGAACGTTACCACTCAAGAAAAACTTTTACAATATGGGCTACTAAGTAAACAAGCAGAGTTTTCTTCCGATACTACTGCTTATTTAAGCAGAAATATTAATCGAATTGCTTTTATACAAGAGAAAATTGGTGCTGGCTCCTACATGATGACTCATGAATATACTATTGATCATCGTTTTGATGAAGTCCATTCTCGTATGCTTTCTGAATTCTCATGGGATAGCATTGTGTTTGATGGGCGTGCCTCAATTGATACATTTTTAACAGAAATAAAACGACTTGGCTTTAGCGATATTCTTACTCTTCCCTTCTCGTATACCGACATTCCAACTTTACACTATGCGAATAAAGTCGGATTTCATCATATAGATGAGCAATTACAAGACATGATTATGAAGAAAGATTTGGTGGTACGATGAAAGGTATTTTATATGTTGGACACGGGAGTCGTTTGCAAGAAGGTAATGAACAATTCATTCACTTTATTCATTCTGTTATGACAGAACGTAACGAAAGGATTCAAAAAATAGCTTTCCTAGAACTAACAACACCTACTATTTCGGATGCAGTTACAGAAACGATACTAGAGGGCGCAACTGAAATAATGATTGTACCTGTTTTATTATTTGCAGCAGTTCACTATAAACGTGATATTCCTTTTGAAATAGAGCAACTACAAAAGAAATATCCACAAATAACATTTTCAGTTGTACCTCCTTTTAGTACGCATCCATATATGGTGGAACTTGTCGTAAAAAGAATACGTGAAGCTATGCCAATGCAAAGTAGTAGTATTTTACTCGTTGGACGAGGCAGTAGTGACCCACAGCCTATACAAGAGTTACAACAAATCGGAGCAGCTGTCGAGCGAAAACTCGGTATGCCAGTAATATGTTCCTTTTTAACGAAAGGATTACCCTCTTTTACTGCTGAGCTAAAGACTATAACATCGACTGCATCCCATGTATATGTCATGCCGTACCTTCTCTTTACCGGATTGTTGCTTCAAAAAATTAAGTTGCATACAAAAAAATATGATCACGTTACGACTTGTAACTGTCTTCAGTTTGATACATATATGAAGTTAACGTTGTTAGAACGAATGGAGGAATGTGTGTATGTATGACATGCACCCTCTTATGCTTAATCTAAATAAAAAAGTGGTCGTTATTATTGGTGGAGGTAAAATTGCATATCGAAAAGCGTATGGATTAAAGGATACAGGCGCTTTTGTCACCGTTATCAGCCCAGAAATTTGCGAGGAAATGAAAGAACTCCCTTATATTTCATGGAAGCAAAAAACTTTTAGTAATGATGATATTAAAGATGCTCACCTTATTTATGCGGCTACAAATCAACATGATGTAAATATGATGGTCAAACAAGCCGCCCACGATTTCCAGTGGGTTAACGTTGTAAGTGATGGTACAGAATCATCTTTTCACACACCTGGCGTCATCCGACATGATGAATATGTTGTCACTATTTCAACTTCAGGTAAAGATCCATCGTTTACGAAGCGTATGAAGAAGGAACTAACATCTATTTTCCCTAAACTAATACAAAAGATTTCTCGTACACATAAATCGTAATTTATCTTTTATCTAACTATGTATTTACTTTGGACAAACGTTTTTTAAAAGCGTTTGTTCTTTTTATTATTTAGCAAATAATTGACACTCCTACCTCTTAGAGGAAGTTCTTTTCTGTTATCCTAGACGTGTAAGAGGCGGAGTGCCTTTATCTACTTGTTCTGTTAAAGGTTCCATTATTTGAGTTCATACATTTATCTCTTCATTTCTTTATCTGTAGGCAAAACAATCGCAGCTATTATATAAAGTAACACCGTAAATCCACTAGTAAAAAAGGCTGATAATGCAGTTACTATACGAAGGATACTAACATCAATTCCATACTTATCGCTTAAACCACCTAATACACCGGATACTTGTTTATCTTGAGTGGACTTATATAATTTTTTCATCTAAACACCCCGATCCAATTAAATATTTGTATATTAAAAATTAGTTCGATCTTTGGAAGAAATTTAAACTTTCTTTAACTAACCTACCCTTTAATTGAATAACATCTGATATCTATATTTTAACATAAAACCCCATAAAACTTCTGGTTTTCATTTTAATACCACATTATTTTAGAAAACAAGCTTTGTTAAGATAGCAATATAACATATTGAAGCCTCTTACTAAAAGAACCATCCTAGATTACTTTAGGATGGTTCTTTTTCTTAATTAATGATTCTTTAACATCACTAACAGCTTTTCTTGACTATACATCCATACTGTAATGATTAAACAAGCAAGTGCGACTTCTGATAATGCCATAAATCCAATTGCATAATGGCCTGTTAGTTGGAATAGTAAAGTTAAAATTAGTGGCGGGAAGAACCCTCCTAGTCCGCCTAAAGCTGAAACGAGTCCGTTTACAATCCCTGCTTGCTCTGAGAAGTACATTGGAACGAGTTTGAAGATTGTACCATTACCAATCCCTGCACAAAATGCTACTAGTAAGCAACCAAATGTATACACGTTCATACTAGGCATAAATGATAAAATAATACCTGAAAGTGTTAAACCGATAAATACGAAGATTAATATTTTAAACGGGTTAAACTTATCACCAAGCCAACCACCAATGGGACGCATCATTGTTGCTAATACGATGAATCCGGCTGTCCGCATACCTGCATCCACTTTCTCTAATCCGAAGTGAGATACTAAAAAGTTTGGTAAGTATACTGTAAATGCGACAAATGATCCGAATGTTAAAAAGTAAAAGATACATAGAAACCAAAGTTTTTCATTTTTATATACACCTTTTATTTGTTCCATTAATGGTGTATTCACCTTTTTCTCCTTACGATCGCCTAATAAAAAGTTTATAAGTGCAAATGCTGCAAGTAAAATTAAATAACACTGTACTGTCGTTCTCCAGCCAACTGAAGTTGCAATGACAGGTGCTAAAAACGAAGTAATTGCTGTTCCGGCGTTACCGACACCGTAAATACCATTTACAAAACCGTGACTCTCTTTAGGAAAGTATTTCGGTAAAGAAGTTACACCTACAGAGAATACTGCGCCACCGATTCCGACAAATAATCCGCCAATAATTAAATCCATCATTGAATTGGCAACACTAATATAAAAGACAGGAAATAATAATAGAATAAAACTAATAAAGAATAATTTTCTTGCTCCAAAACGATTTGTCCAATAACCAATTGGAATGCGAAGAACAGAACCTAAAATAACCGGTACTGCTGTTACCATAGAAATTTGTCCCGCAGTTAATGGAATATCCGCTTTAATATAAGGCATTAATGATGATAAAATGACCCATACCATAAAACCGATAACTAGATTAGAAGTTTGTAAACTTAATTGAAAATTAGGACTTTTCATCCTGTTCCCTCCTATGTATGCATAGTTATATTCATTCCCTCCAGCCTAATCACGTCCTAACATGATTAGGCTGAAAAGAATCAACCACCACTTACTGGCGGAATCATTGCTATAACATCGCCAGTTTGAATGATGTCATCCTCATTTGCATACTCTTCATTGATAGCGACCATGATCTCACTTGAAATCGCTACGTTGTATTTTTTAGTGAGCACTTCCTTTAGTTCAGCAACCGTAATATTTTCACAATCTATATGTAATGCTGGCTCGCTTACTTCTTCTTGTAAATGTGCAAATAATAGTACTTCAATCATATTCTCATCTCCTTTTCAGGCTCACCATTCTCATCTCCTTTTCAGGCTCACCATTCTCATATGCTACCTTCTCTAACTGATCACCAATCCATGATTCACCATCTTCCCAAAACTCTTTCTTCCAAATGGGAACAATTTGTTTTATACGCTCCATAATATATTCGTTCGCCTCATAGGCAGCTTTCCGGTGTGGTGTAGAAACAGCGACGACAACAGCACGATCAGAAATTTGTAATGTACCAATGCGATGTGTAATGGCGACATATGTCTCAGGCCACTTCTCTCCTACTTCGGTGCCAATTTTCTCAAGCTGTTTTTCTGCCATTGTTTTATATGCTACATACTCTAAATATAGCGTACGACGGCCTTTCGTAAATTCTCTAACAGTACCAATGAAAGTAGTAACTGCTCCGCACTCACGACGAATTACTTTGTTTGTAACTTCTTCAATTGAAATAGGTGTATCAATTACTTCATAATACGTATGTGTCATCTTGCACCTCTTGTCTTTGTATAAGTTAGTAATCTATTTTTCTATTATTTGTATGATCGAAGTGGTTCTTCCCAAGGCCACTCACTTCCGGCGTTTGATTCTAATAAAAGTACCGAAACAGTAATTCCTGCTTTAAATCCTCTCGTTCCTCCCGGCAGGACGATAAATGTATTCGCTTCTGCAAGTGAAGAAATTGCACTAGATTTATCTAAACCAACTGGTGTAACTTGTAATTGACCATCTACAATCTCTACTCTCCCTCTTACAAAACGAGTAAACGGATTTGCTTTCGGAAAGTCTTTCTGTAAAATTGCTTCTGCACGATATACGTGCGGATTTTTCCTATGCAAGTATGTTCCAATGACTGGTCGAACATATAATTCACATCCGACATAACAAGCTGAAGGATTACCAGATAGACCAAATAATAGTTTTCCTTCTAACTCAGCTACAGTTGTCACACTTCCTGGTCGCATTGCTATTTTATTGAAAAGTACATTAGCTTGTAATCTCTCATAAATAGCAGGTAAATAGTCATAGTCTCCTACTGAAACACCACCAGTTGTAATTAAAATATCGACTTCTTTCATCGCTTTTTTTACAGTGTTATAACACGTCTCAAAATCATCAGCGAATTGTCCATAATACTGTACAGCCCCGCCCGCTCGTTCAATTTGAGCAGCAATCATATAAGAGTTACTATTTCGTATCTTCCCTGGCTTTAATTGTTCATGTACTTCAAGTAGTTCACTTCCTGTCGTTATAATTCCAATAACCGGCTGTTTTACAACTTGCACTACACTATAACCAAACGTAGAAAGAAGCGCCACTACTCCAGGGTTAATAGCAGTCCCTTTTTTCACAAGGATGGTATTTTGTTTTACATCTTCACCTTTAAAAGAAATGTTATCACCGGCGGCAAAGGAGCGTTTTAATTTCATATACGTCTTTTCTTTTTCTTCAAATCCTTCTGTTAACTCTAACATAACAACGGCATTACACCCGAATGGAATTGCCGCTCCTGTCATAATACGTACAGCTTGAAATGGTTTCACTTCTTCTGTAAAAACAAAACCTGCTCCAATTTCGCCAATCACTTCAAACCGAATTGGGTTACTGCTACTTGCTTCTTTTGTATCTTCTGCTCGAATCGCAAATCCGTCGTATGGAGAGCGATCAAAATGAGGGACATCATGATCTGCAATAACATCTTCTCCAAGCGTTCTACCGTAGCTTTCTATAAGAGAAACCATTTCTATTTCACCCTGGTAGGCATATTCCATTACACGCGCAACTGCTTCTGCCACTGGAATTGGTATACGTTTTTCTAACATTCTTTTTCACCTCGTTTTAATAAACTGAAACTCTCTTTCTATTCATCCTATATATTTTGCGTATAATCGTTTTGCTAATTTCACATCATTTGTCCCATGAATAAATGCCCTACCGTCTGTAAATAAAACGAAACGATATTCATCAATTAGAAATGATAGTAAGTACGGCGTTCTTTTGACATGTACACTTTTTTGTAATCGTTTTTGAATTTCGGTTAAATTAAGATCTCTCTTTATTCCTGAACGGATTTGAACTGTATTCCGTCCGCATAACACTTCCGTTTTCATTTGCGCTTCAAATGTTAAACTTGGATACGTTCGTAATTCCCCACAAGATGGACATGTACTTTTCTTCTGTCTATTTACTTTTAATGAGAGATATTGATTGTTCCAAATATCCAATGATAACATCGTCCCCCTTAGCGACTCATAATCATCTAGCAATATTTTCATCGCCTCTGTTACTTGGTGAGCAACTACCATCTGTACAGCTGGCTGAATGATTCCAGCTGTATCGCATGTTGCACCGCCTATTGGATGATCCATTAAGCAGCGAAAACATGGTGTTTTCCCAGGAAGAATTGTATACGTTACACCGTAACTTCCGATGCATCCACCGTATATCCAAGGTATATTTTCTTTTTGTGAAATGTCATTTATAAGTAGGCGCGTATCAAAATTGTCAGTCGCATCTATGATGAGACCCACATCTTTTGTTAACTCTTCTATTTCTTGCATCGTGACATCCGTTACAACTGGTACAATTCCCACTTCAGAATTAATCTTTCTTAAATGCTCTGCCGCTGCAATTGCTTTCGGTTTGCACTGGTGTGCATCTTCTTCTGTATATAACTGTTGCCGCTGTAAATTACTCCATTCGACGTAGTCACGATCGGCAATTATCAATTTCCCAATTCCCATCCTAACGAGTGCTTCGGCATTCGCAGCTCCTAGTGCACCCGCACCGATTAAGAGCACATGCTTTTCTCTTATTTTTCTTTGTCCCATTTCACCAATTCCAGAAAACAATACTTGCCTTGAATATCGATCTTTCATAGAGAATCCTCCTTTCACTATCCGCCAATGTAAGACATTTCAACTTTTGGGCGTGTACTTGTACTTTCCGCCGTTCTTTCATCTGAATATCGATCTGTTCTATATCGCCACGTATGTTGTAAAATTTTTAATAGTGATGCATCCGAAATATTTTCTCGAAGAAGCGTTCGCAAATTCGTTCCTTTCGTTCCAAATAGACACGTAAAAAACTTGCCGTCTGCCGAAATACGAGCTCTCGTACAAGAAGAACAAAATGACTCTGATACTGAAGTAATAAATCCAACTTCTGAATCGCTCCCTACATATCGATACAATTTCGCAACTTCTCCAAAGTAACGAGGTGGAACAGGCTCAATTGGATATACTCGATTAATCTTCTCTATTAATTGTTCCTTCGTAATAACTTGTTCAAAATCCCATCCGTTCGTACTGCCTACATCCATAAACTCGATAAAACGGAGCTGAATTTCTTGTTCTTTAAAATAACGGGCCATATGAAGGATTTGACTATCATTCATTCCTTTTTTTACGACCATATTTACCTTTACTTCTAATCCAACAGCCTTTGCTGCTTCAATTCCTTTCAGTACAGGTTTTGTACTTACATTTCTTCCGTTAATTTTTTTGAAGGCGTGGTCCTCTATCGCATCTAAACTAATATTTACACGTTTTAATCCCGCCTCTTTTAGCGCCTTAGCGTGTTTTGCTAAATGAATACCGTTTGTTGTGAGCCCAATATCTTTTAAACCTTCTAGCTTTGTAAGACTTGCAATTAACTGCGGTAAGTCTTTACGCAATAAAGGTTCGCCGCCAGTAAGCCTAATTTTATTGACTCCCATACTTATAAACAATCTTGCTAATCTTTCTATTTCATCGAACGTTAATAAAAACTCTTCTTGTAAAAAAGCGTAATCAGGCCCGAACACTTCAGCAGGCATACAATATGTGCACCTAAAATTACAACGATCAATAACTGAAATACGCAAATCTTGAAGTGGCCGTTCTAAAGAATCTTTCATTTTCTCGTGCATCTATATCCCTTCTTTTCTACTGCAATCCTTAGTAAGCTATCGTTTTTTTATTTGCCTTCATTATAAAAAAGAAGCGACATATTCAATGTGACTTTTCTCACATTACTTTCCCCATTCAAAAATTCTTCACAAATCTGTTCGCATTTTGTTCACATCTTCAATCCCTACTCCTTACGGTCATTGAAATTTTACAACAATTTTGAAATAGCTCTTGCATTTTCAGCATACTTACACTCAAAATAGGAAATGTATTGCTTATAAGAAGAAAGGTGATTGCTGTGACAAACAGTATGAAATTATCTCAAGATTTAAAGGAATTACTTGCATCTGTTGAATATAAAATGCAAATTAAAAAAGGATGTTTTATTTTTCAAGAAGGTATGGAGGCGACCGAACTCTATATCATCCACTCAGGAAAAGTACAAATTAGTAAATTAAGTGCTGATGGGCAGGAATTGACACTCCGTATTTGTTCGGCATATGACATTATTGGAGAATTAACATTGTTCACGGACAATGCGAAGTATTTATTAAATTCAAAATGCCTTGAAGATGTGGAAGTAGGCGTTATAAAGCGTGAAGCATTAGAAAAAGAATTACTCCAAAAGCCGGCACTTGTATTTGAATTTATGAAATGGATTAGTGAACATTTAAGAAGAATGCAGACGAAGTTTCGAGATTTAGTATTACATGGCAAAAAAGGTGCCCTGTATTCTACTCTCATTCGAATGACAAATAGTTATGGTGTGTTAAAAGAAAATGGTATTCTCATCGATTTACCTTTAACGAATCAAGAACTTGCTAATTTCTGTGCAACTTCACGTGAAAGTGTAAATCGAATGTTAAATGAATTAAAAAAGCAAGGTACAATTTCTATTCATAAAGGAAAAATTACAATTCACGATTTACAATTTTTAAAACGTGAAATTGCTTGTGAAGATTGCTCTGCTTCTGTTTGTAGCATTGATTAGCATTTTATTGAGATTTATACCTATAAAGAAAGCCGAGGTCTCCAATTAGATCTCGGCTTTCTTTATAAATTACTAAACATATAAAACAAAATTATTTTTTCAATTCATTTGGAATACGTCTTCTGTAAATTACATAACTACGGCTTACGTATTTAATTGGGGCACTAAAAACATGTACAAGTCTTGTAAATGGCCATACTGCGAAAAGCCCCATCCCTGCGAGAATATGAATTTTAAACCATACAGGTACTTCCGCCATATATTCAACTTTCGGTTGAAAAATAAAGAGACTTCGGAACCAAGGACCGATTGTTGTACGATAATCAAACCCTTTTGAGTCGATGTTTAAAAATGTTGAAGAAAGTCCTGCTAGCATTACGATAAGCAATAATATAAGCGCAATATAATCTCCCTTTGTACTCGTTGCAATGATGCGTTTTACTGTTACGCGGCGGTACGTTAATATAATTAAACCGATGATAGAAGCAACACCTGCCGGAAGCCCGAAACTAATTGCCATTATGTGATACATATGCTCAGAAATACCTATTGAACGGTATACAGCTTCTGGAATTAAAATCCCCATGACATGACCGCCAATTACGAACATAATCCCAAAATGGAATAGTAGACTTCCGATTCGGAGCATTTTCTTTTCTAATAGTTCACTAGATTTTGATGTCCATCCAAATTGATCATAGTTGTATCTGAAAATATGTCCACCGATAAAGATTGCAAAAATGATATAGGGAAACAATACCCATAGAAATTGATCCATCATTTTGACAACTCTCCTTTCTAATTTGTCTGTACACCCCATGTATCGATAGCGAGTAGAACAGCCGCAAGAATTGGTTCATACATACTATCTGCTTCTTTTAACTGAACGTGTAATGCTTGTATGTTTTCCTTGTATTTACTCATAATTGGTTCACTGTCTTGCTCATTTGCATTTGCAAAAAACTCTAGTAAAAGAGGTAAATAATCAGGTAGTTCTTTATCTGTTACTTCAAAACCAGATTTTTTATAATGCTGCTTTAACTCTAGTAATTCAATACCTCTTTCTCTTTGTTCACCAGTGTTCATATAAGTAAGATACATATTTGTCTTTTTACCAAAATCAAATGTATATACGTAACTATCAATAAGTTGATCGTTCGTTTTATTTAGTACTTGTTCTATAAATGTTGTAAGTGGAGCTTTAACTTCGTCCTGCTCAATTGCTTCAACCTCTTCTTGTAATTCAACTAAAGCTTCTCTCCACCCGAGTTCCGGGTAGGAGAGAAGGAATGAAGAACACGAAAAAGCAGTTTGTAAACTTTGTTTCATATTTTTCCGCCCCCATTATTTAAGAAATTGTCATACAAGAGCCTGGACCACCTGCGAAGGATAAACCACAGCTTCCTTGTTCGTTATATAAATCTGCAACTTGTTCGCGGTGAGACGTTGGGATTACGAAGCGATCTTTATATTTTGCAATCGCAAGAAGTCGATACATATCTTCTACATCCTGTTTCGTTAAACCGATTTCTTTTAATACAGCTTCATTTGGTTCTTTATTAATTTGAAGTGCTCTCATATGTGTTCGCATAACAGCCATTTTTTTCAATGTAAGACGAATATGTGATTCATCTCCTGCAGTGAGTAAATTCGCTAAATATTGAATTGGAATACGCATATTATCAATAGCAGGGAAAATCTCTTCTGCTTGCCAGTTACTACCTTTTCCCTCCACCATGTTCATAATCGGGCTAAGCGGCGGGATATACCAAACCATCGGCATAGTACGATACTCTGGGTGAAGAGGTAGAGCGATTTTCCAATCGATAATCATTTTATAGATTGGTGACTGTTGTGCCGCTTTAATCCATTCTTCAGGAATCCCTTGCTTTTTCGCTTCAGTTACTACTTCTGGATCATTTGGATCTAAGAAAACCGTAAGCTGCGATTCATATAAATCTTTTTCATTTTCAACAGAAGCCGCTTCTTTTACTTTGTCAGCGTCATATAGCATTACCCCAATGTATCGAATACGTCCTACACATGTTTCCGAACAAATTGTTGGCATACCTGCTTCAATACGAGGGAAACACATTGTGCACTTTTCAGCTTTATTCGTTTGCCAGTTAAAATACACTTTTTTATATGGACAAGAAGATACGCAAAATCTCCATGCACGACATGCATTTTGATCGACAAGAACAATCCCATCTTCTTCACGTTTATACATCGCACCAGATGGACAAGAGGATACACAAGATGGATTCATACAATGTTCGCATATACGTGGTAAATACATCATAAAGACATTTTCAAAATCCGTTTTAATTTCTTCTTCCATTTTCTTTACGTTCGGATCTTGTAATCCTGTTATATGTCCACCGGCTAAATCATCTTCCCAGTTTGGACCCCATTCAATTTTATCAATAAATTCACCTGTAATTGCTGATTTCGGACGAGCAACTGGCTGATGCTTACGCTGCGGACTATTTGTTAACGTTTCATAATCATAGTTCCAAGGTTCAAAGTAATCATCAATTGTCGGTTGGTCTGGATTATGGAAAATATTCATAAGGCGCTTCATTTTCGAACCGGATTTCAGCTGAATTTCACCATTTTTCAATTCCCATCCACCTTTATATTTCTCCTGATCTTCCCATTGCTTCGGATAACCAATACCAGGCTTCGTTTCTACATTATTGAAATACATATATTCAGCACCTGGACGATTTGTCCAGGTGTTTTTGCATGTTACGCTACAAGTATGGCAGCCGATGCATTTATCTAGGTTCATTACCATTCCGACTTGTGCTTTAATCTTCAAGCCAATCTACCTCCTTCAGTTTGCGAATTACAACATTTAAGTCGCGCTGATTCCCAGTTGGACCATAATAGTTAAATCCATAGCTTAATTGGCCATATCCGCCAATCATATGTGTCGGTTTTACGTGAATTCGAGTTGGACTATTATGCGTTCCCCCGCGATTACTTGTTAATTTCGTTCCAGGTACGTTAATGTGGCGATCTTGCGCATGATGCATAAATGCCATTCCTCTCGGTATACGGTGCGTTACAACAGCACGCGCTACAACAACACCGTTACGGTTAAAGCACTCGATCCAATCATTATCTGCAACACCAGCTTCTTCAGCATCCTCTTTATTCATCCAAACGGTTGGACCACCTCTAAACAGCGTTAACATCGGTAATGAATCGAAATACATACTATGAATTGACCACTTATTATGCGGTGTTAAATAGTTCAATGTAATCTCTTTTCCTTCTACTTCAGGCCGTGATTTACGGAACGGTTTATGTTGCAGAATCGGTTTAAATGTTGCCATCGTTTCACCAAACTCTTTCATCATTTCATGATCTAAGTAGAAAGATTGTCGACCAGTTATCGTTCTCCAAGGAATGAGACGTTCCACATTTGTAGTGAATGGTGAGTACCGACGTCCACCTTTTTCTGAACCTGTAAAGGCCGGAGAAGTAATTACTGTTTTTGGTTGCGCCGTAATTTGTTCAAATGTGAAGCATTCTTCTTCACGTTCTTCTGCTAAATCACGTAGTTTTAAATCCGTTTGTTTTTCAAGTGCTTCCCATGCTTTTACAGCCATATGACCGTTTGTTGTAGAAGAAAGTGTTAATACCGCTTCAGCAGCATTGATTGCTTCTTTTATGTCTGGGCAACCTTTCGCAATAGAATCCGTTCGAACGACTCCTAATCGGCTCTTTAATTGCTCATATTCTTTTTCTGCAGACCAAGAAATCCCTTTCGTACCAATCGGTTGTTTTCCGGCATTTGGTCCTAGCGCAGTCATTTTGTCATAAATCGTTTTATAATCCCTTTCGACAACATGAATTTGTGGCATCGTTTTACCTGGTATTGGTTCACACTCACCTTTACTCCAGTCTTTAATTTTGCCAAGTGGTTGCGCTAATTCTTGCGGTGTATCGTGAAGAAGTGGTGTTGCCACAACTTCTTTCATTGGTTCAAGATCGATTTTCTTCGCTAAATCAGACACGGCTTTAGAAAGAGAAGTGAAAATATCCCAGTCAGAGCGCGCTTCCCACGGTGAACCAATTGCCGGATTAAATGGATGTACAAATGGATGCATATCTGTACTACTTAAATCATGCTTTTCATACCAAGTTGAAGCAGGTAAGACGATATCAGAATAAAGCGCTGTTCCAGCCATACGGAAATCTAAATTAATGAGTAAATCAAGCTTCCCTTCTGGCGCTTCTTCATGCCATTTAATTTCTTCTGGTCGCAACGAATCACTATCGTCATTCATTAATCCGTTCGTTGTACCTAACAAATGTTTTAAGAAATATTCGTGGCCTTTACCAGAACTTGAAATTAAATTTGCACGCCATACGAATAAGTTGCGCGGGAAGTTATTTTTGTTATCTGGATCTTCAATTGCGAATTTCAGTTCTTTATCTTTTAATTTTTGTGCAACGTATTTTCCGATTTCTTCTTGCGTTGTTGCACCTGCAGCAACAGCTTCTTTATATAATTCAATCCCATTTTTCTCGAATGTCGGATACGAAGGCAACCACCCAAGCCTTGCTGCTAATACGTTGTAATCACCGTGATGTTGATAACGAGAGTTGCCTTCTACTGGTGATGCTAAATGTCCAACTGGTGTATCTTCATAGCGCCATTGATCTGTTACGAAATAGAAGAAAGATGTACCGTTTTGTAATTTCGGTGGCCCTTGCCAATCTTTTGCCATCGCGATTGTTTGCCATCCTTCCGCTGGTCGCAATTTTTCTTGACCAACATAATGCGCCCAACCACCGCCGTTTACACCTTGCGCTCCGACGAGAAGTACAAGATTTAAAACGGCGCGATAAATCGTATCAGAGTTAAACCAATGGTTAATACCAGCTCCCATAATAATCATTGAGCGACCATTCGTATCAACAGCATTTTGTGCGAACTCACGAGCGATTTGAATAATAAGTTCTCGTTTCACTCCTGTCATTTTTTCTTGCCATGCAGGTGTAAACGGTACGTCATCATTGAAATCTTTCGGCTCTTGTCCGCCGAGTCCTCGGTTCACGCCGTAATTCGCTAACGTTAAGTCATATACAGTTGTAACGAACACTTCACCTTCTTCTGTCATAACCTTTTTCACTGGAATTGTACGTTCTAATATTGTATTTCCATCATCAGAGAAGTACGGAATTTGTACAGTTTGAACACTATCTTCCATTCCAAGTAAAGAAAGACGCGGATTAATCTTTTCACCGGTTTCTTCATCTTCTAAACGTAAGTTCCATTTCTTTTCGTTATCCCAACGTGACCCCATTGTACCGTGAGGTGTTGCAAAATCATTCGTGTTCTCGTTCCAAAGTACAGGTTTCCATTCTCCTAACTTCGTTTCGCGTCCAATATCAGAAGCATTTAAGAATCGATCAGCAACGAATTGGTCTCCTTTTTGTTTCAATGTGACGAAGAAAGGAAAATCAGTATATTGCTTTGCATACTTTGTGAAGTATTCCACTTGATTATCTACGTAAAATTCTTGTAAGATTACGTGCCCCATTGCCATCGCAAGTGCACCATCTGTACCTTGTTTCACACTAATCCAATCATCCGCAAACTTTGTAGATTCAGCGAAGTCAGGACTGACAGAAACGACTTTCGTTCCTTTATATCGAACCTCTGCTAAAAAGTGTGCATCTGGTGTTCTCGTCATCGGTACATTTGAACCCCACGTCATAATGTAACCAGAGTTATACCAATCGCTACTTTCTGGTACATCTGTTTGATCGCCCCAAATTTGCGGAGAAGCTGGTGGTAAATCTGCGTACCAATCATAAAAACTAAGCATCGGTCCACCCATAAGTTGCATAAAGCGACTACCAGCTGCATGACTTAACATCGACATAGCTGGAATTGGTGAGAAACCAACATTTCGATCTGGACCGTATTTCATTACTGTGTATAGTAAAGAAGCTGAAACGAGTTGTAACACTTCATCCCAATTCGCACGAATGAATCCCCCTTTACCACGCGCCTGCTTATACGTACGTGCCTTCTCAGGGTTTTCCACAATGCTTTTCCAAGCGTCTAGTGGTGACTCGTTATTTTTCAACTCCTCTTGCCACATATTCCAAAGAACACCACGTACATACGGATATTTCACACGAAGTGGACTGTAAATGTACCAAGAAAAGCTTGCTCCACGTGGGCATCCTCGTGGTTCAAAATCAGGCATATCAGGACCTGTAGTCGGATAGTTAAGCTCCTGTCCTTCCCAAGTTACAATTCCATCCTTCACATATATATTCCAGCTACATGAACCAGTACAGTTCACGCCGTGTGTAGAACGAATTACTTTATCATGCTGCCAACGCTTTCTGTACACATTCTCCCATTCGCGATCTTCATATGTTTCTTGTGTATGATTATCGTTATAACGATCTATTGGTGAAAAATATTTTAAACGTCTCATTAGTGCTGAAGGTTTCTTCTTCATAATGTTCACTCCTTTAATACGTCTCTCTTACATACACTTACTATAAAAGAGGTTGTAAAATACAGATGTGACATTTCGCACAGTTCAAGAGATTGTCAAAAATTCAGTAGAAAATAAGTTTGTGAGAAAATCTTTTGTTCCGTTGTAAAAGTTTATGGTTTATCTAAATTATTAGGAGAATAGTATTTTGAGGTATCGACTATTTTGCAAAAGAAAAAACGCAGGAGACATTCCTACGTTTTTCTTTATAAATATATGAAAAAGAGTTTTGATATTATTTTAAAACTGCCATACGGGAAATATCCTAAATTGAATGCAAAGAATTTTTTCTTCAGCGATATTACCTTATATCAAGGCATATTTCACATTAAACTACAAATCATTATTTACCATATTGCCCTTAGTTACGGAAACAATTATACTAGATGTAATCAGAGTAAATAATCTGAATATTCTTAGAATTAAAGATGAAATCTTTATGCCCTTAATTAGATGGATACATTCTATTTTCCACTAAATAGATTAAAAAAAGATAATAACATTAGGAGGATTACGATGCACCAGCTTGATTCATTACATCCCATTATAGAAAAAATAATTAATAATATTGAAAAGTTAATGGTCGGAAAGCGAAAAGAAACGATCTTAGCTTTGACAGCTCTCTTAGCTGAAGGTCATGTACTATTAGAAGATGTTCCTGGCGTTGGGAAAACAATGTTAGTACGTGCTCTTTCTAAATCTATCGATGCTGATTACAAGCGCATTCAATTCACACCTGATTTACTGCCGTCAGATGTAACAGGTGTTTCTATTTATAATCCGAAAGAGCTCCAATTTGAGTTCAAACCTGGACCAATCATGGGGAATTTTATACTTGCTGATGAAATTAATCGTACATCTCCCAAAACACAATCTGCCTTACTTGAAAGTATGGAAGAAGGCAATATTACAATAGATGGCAGGACAAGACCGTTACCAAAACCGTTCTTTGTAATGGCTACACAGAATCCGGTCGAATATGAGGGAACATACCCTTTACCAGAAGCACAGCTCGATCGTTTCTTATTGAAACTAAAAATGGGATATCCTACACAAGAAGAAGAATTTGAAATTTTAAACAGGATGGAAAAAACAAATCCCCTCTCCCATTTACAAGCTATTACAACAATAGAAGAATTACTTTATTTACAACAAAGCGTACGGGAAGTAAGCATGGACAAGGCAATCAAACATTACATTGTAAAGCTTGTTAGTCAGACTCGTTCTTATAGTTCTATACAACTAGGTGCAAGTCCACGTGGTTCGATTGCTTTAATGAAAGCTTCACAAGCTTATGCATTCATCCATGGCAGAAATTATGTTATTCCAGACGATGTTAAATTTTTAGCTCCTTACGTATTGGCTCACAGACTCATTCTAAAAATGGAGGCAAAATTTGAAGGAATTACAGGAGAACAAGTTATCACAAAAATCGTTGCGCGAACTACCGTACCTACTCAAAGGAAGATGAACCTTTGATGAAACGGATACTACGAGCACTCTATCATTTTACTAAGTTATCACTTATTCCGTTATGCCTAGTCTTAACATTTGTATACGCTATGCTTCAAGGAGGATTTGTAAGTTGGTTTTTGTTTTACAGTATGATTCCTATTGGACTTTATTCACTACTGCTTCCCTTCTATGCTTTACGGAACGCCGAGGTAAAACGAATAACAAATCAAGACGAATATGTAGCAGGAGAACCATTTTTAAGTACGATTACAATAAAAAGAAGTTTTCCTTTTCCCTTACTTTATTTAATTATAGAAGATGTACTGCCATCACATTTTATAAATTGTAAACAAACAAAGATGAATAAAGTAATACTCTTTCCAGGATTGAAACGAAATATTTCGTTTCAATATGCAATTGATACAATCCCTAGAGGAGAGCACTCTTTTTCAAGCGTACGTGTCAAAACTGGTGATTTATTCGGTATGATGGAGAAAGAAATAACTTTTTCAGTTCCAGATACATTTTTAGTCTATCCCCAGTATGTAGATATAACATATCGACAAATGGAAAATCATTTCGAACAAGGAGCACTTTCAGCAAATATAAATTTAGTAAAAGACTCTACCATTTCTGTCGGTGTGAGAGACTATAAACCTGGTGACCGCTTTTCATGGATTGATTGGAAAGCAACTGCCCGAACAAACAACATTATGACGAAAGAGTTTGAACAACAGCGCAGCCATAATATTATGATATTCATGGACAGAACCCCATCCCCTCTATTCGAATCAGTCGTCACATTTACTGCCTCTATTGTCAGGTCTGTCTTGAAACAAAATTCACCAGCGTCATTCGTATCTGTCGGAAAAGAACGAACTTTTTTCCCTTTAGACAATGGAGATAATCAGTTGCATCAAATCTTTTGTCATTTAGCGAAAGTACAAGCAGATAGTGTATTCCTGCTCTCCCGGAGTGTAGAAATGGAATTAAGAAAAATTTATGAGCCCGTCACGATTATACTCGTGACAAGCGATCTTTCTCCCGATTTTCAAAAGGCGGCTGACTATGCTGCTATTAAAAATAGAAAATTAATGGTGTTTGTCGTAAAAGAAAAAGCAAATCAACTCTCACATCGAGAACTCAGTATTCTAGAAGCTCTACAAAAACGAAAAATATTTGTAAAAGCGGTTTATGAAAACCGCTATACAAACGTATTTTTTGAGGTGAACAAATGATAACATTACAGACAAAAAAACAATGGGATATGAACAGATTTTTCATGCATGCATGCGCATTTCTACTTTTACTAGAATGGCTAAGGCCCCTCATAGGTATTACAAACGTAGGTAGATTTGATATTTTTGTAATATTTATAGGGATTTGCTTCACTCTCTCTTTTTTTCAAACAAAGTGGCAGATTCCAATAAAGATCATCACGATTTTATTCATCATACATTTCCTATATTATAAAAATGCTTTTATAAATCCATCTTGGCTAACGAAATTTTTTACTGATATTTCTCGAAATTTCTCCCTGTTATTTCAGGGGAATTTACTAGATATCTCTCCAGTTTTTCCAACACTTTTATTTTTTTTATCATTTTGGTTTTTGAGTGCTTTCATTTCTTTTTGGATGATTCATAAAAAACGTGGGTTGTTATTTCTTATATTGACTATTATTTATATCACCGTTTTTCATAACTTACATTTATACGATGCAAACTTCGCTATTATTCGTACTGTTGTCATCGGCTTTTTTATGCTTAGCCTTCTTCGCATAGAACGAATAAAAGAGATGGAACACTTACAAAATTATGCTAAAGAAATCTCAAAATTACTTAGACCTCTTACAGTGTTTATTGTATTGTCAGCAACCATCGCATACTTCGCACCAAAATTTGGTCCTCAATGGCCCAACCCAATGGATTTTTTAAAATTCAACACATCCGAAGCAAGTAAACAGCAAGAAGTTTCTAAAATTGGGTATGGTTTAGATGACTCGAGATTAGGTGGTCCTTTTAAGGCTGATCCTACAATTGTTTTCACAGCACAAACGCAAAACAAACAATATTGGAGAGTCGAAACGAAAGATTTTTATACAGGAAAAGGCTGGGGAATTTCTGAAAATCAAAAAAAGGTTTCTTTTAAAAATAAAAACGATGTCGTAAGCTGGTACGAACAAAATACAAAAACAGAGGCAACTGAGGCAACAATTACCATGCAAAAAAGTTATCCTCACCTTACCTATCCAGCGGGGTTAATATCTGTTGAGGCTTCTTCAGATGTATCATACAGCGTTGATCCATTTTCTGAAAAAATCTATACGATGGACGGAGACTCCTCCACTACTTTACATTCATATAAAGTAACATATGGGATCCCGGAGTTTTCCATAGAAAACTTGAAAGCTGTAAAAACGAATGAAGGTCAAGAAACAAATCCTTATTTCATGACAAAATACACGCAACTTCCCGAATCATTACCGCAGCGAGTAAGAGACTTAGCTGTTAATCTAACAAATGATAAAGATAACCGATATGATAAAGTATTAGCTATTGAAAAATATTTCACCGATCATTCTTTTGTATATGAAACAACGAATGTATTGTTCCCTGCCAAAAATCAAGATTATGTTGATCAATTCCTTTTTGATACAAAAAGCGGCTACTGTAATAATTTCTCGACGTCTATGATCGTGTTACTTCGTTCTGCCGGGATTCCTGCTCGCTGGGTAAAAGGTTATTCAGAAGGAACTCTTGATAATACGCTTGCCTCTGCAGAAGGTGAGGATGTTTATAAAATCGCGAACGATAACGCACATTCTTGGGTCGAAGTATATTTCCCTGGATACGGATGGATTCCATTCGAACCGACAAAAGGATTTACGAATCCCTATAATTTCACAAATAATGCTCCTGCCCCTACTATACAAAATAGCGAAGAAACTAATTCTCAAAACGCGCAAATGCACCAAAGAAACAATGAAGCAAAGCTCAAAAGTTTAATAGAAGATACAGAAGAAGCTCCTACTAAAAAGATTACAAATGCTAAAAATGGATTTTCTTGGTGGTACCTATTCCTCTCTTCGATACTAATTAGTATTATAGGATACACTCTCTTCGCTACTAGAATGAAATGGATTACATTTTTTATCATTCTTTTCTACAAATACCGAAAAGATGATGCTGTTTATAGCAAAGCTTATGGCGCACTTTTGAAACAATTTGCGAGAATTGGCATACCACGAGGGGAAAGTCAAACATTCCGAGAATACGCTCTCCACATCGATACGCTTTACAACTCGGCTCATATGCAACAACTTACTTTCAGTTATGAGAACGCTATGTATCAAAAGGGACAAGCTGCAGCAGAATGGGAAAAATCCGTACACTTATGGGAAATCCTTATGAAAAAAGCAGCTTCTCCGCCTAAATCAAATGACTTCCATTCAGCGATTTAATCTTGATAATGTGAGTTAAAAGAAAAAGCCTCAAAGAACAACATTGTTCTTTGAGGCTTTTTTAATAAAGTGAAACTTCTAGTGATTACCCAAGTACCTTCTCAATCTCAACCTCTAAATCCACCGGTTTCGTCTGCGGTGCAAAACGTCCTACTACTTTCCCGTCTTTTCCGATTAGAAACTTAGTAAAGTTCCATTTCACTGCTTTCATACCGAGTAAACCTGGTGCTTGTTCTGTCATGTATGTATAAAGCGGATGTGCCTTATCACCTTTCACATCAACCTTTGCAAACATCGGGAAATTCACACCGTAGTTTAACTCACAAAAACTAGTAATATCTGCTTCTGTACCTGGTTCTTGTCCTCCGAATTGATTACAAGGGAAACCGAGTATTTCTAGTCCTTGGTCTTTATATTTATCATATAAAGACGTATCGTAAAATAGGTGTTCACTAGGTGAATGCAGGTGGTATTTTAATTGGAATGTGACCAAAGTAGTGACTAAGTAATTTATCTTAATATAGACTAATATTTTTTAATCACAAGACGTATGATGTATGTTTCCATTGTTAGAGCGTAGGGCTTCCTACGCTTTTTATTTTGGTCACCGAAGTCACCTTACTTTTTCTATCTATTACATTCCCCCTCAATAGATTTGATAATTTTACGCAATGGATTACGCTTTATCTCATCGTAATATAATTAATCAATCCATTATGTATCGTTCAATTTACTGGGATTATTATCAGTGAAACCCGACCTTAAAACACATTTCTACCGTCCTATTGCGTCAATATCTATCCTACTTTTCGATTGTACTTACGCATCCGCTCCCTCGCCTGTCTCTTTCGAACTCCCTCACGACACCCATCACAGTATTTAGCTCGATTTCCTTTAGCGATAAAATGACCGTTACATACCTCGCATACTTTACCTTTCTGCCCCTCATTAAAATATAACGAATACAACTCTTTATCAGCAGGTAACACATGCGTTTCGAAATAGTCACAGCGTTTACTTTCGAATTTTACTTCTTTATCTCGATAATACATCGTATGTAGGAACGGGCATTTCGCCTGATATATGCAGTTACCTTCCTTTGGAGTATAGCAAGCGCATGTTTCTCGGATTAATCGTTTTACCTGTGTTTCTACTTTCACAACATCGCTCCCTTTCTTTTGTAAATAAAAATAGGCCCTCCGTAATCGGAAGAACCATCATTGTCGTTATATATCACGTTTCTCGGCGTAAAAATAGGCACAAAAAGTGGCGAACCCTCCGTATAGGAGAATCCGCCGTTATAATTAAATTCTATTTGACATTAATTTTACTACTTCAGCTGGATCGATTATCTCTGTAGTGTATATACACCTTACCCAATCGCCATTTTTATTTGGAGTGTGCAAAGTGAAAATCCGATAAGGTCCTTCTTCATCGTCATCACTTTGATTTTCAATGTCATAATTATATCTTTCTTTTCCTAATATTTCTTTAATAATATCTGCTAAAGCCTGGTGTCTTGAATTATTTCCTACAAATATAAAACTCTTTATTCTTTTATCTGTTTCAGCAATAATCCCTTCATCTAATAATATCTCTAAATCTTTTCTCAAATATTCTCTAATCATAGCTTCTTTCATAGACTCCATCCCTAATCCCCCAATTATTTTTTACTACATTTTACCATGCATCTATTCTTTTTAATATTAATAAGTTTAGAATGTGCCTAGATCAATTGCTCCTGGTCTTCCTTCTATTAATTCTGTTGTATGACGATAAGAGGGGGCAGATACAAGAAAATCTCTTGTAATAACGTTTAATTCCTCAAGGTCATACCTTTTCCCATCTAGTCTTTCTACTATTGTATTCATCAGCGCCCCCCTTTCATATATGATTTCACTTGGATTTTACTCGTCTGCATATCGTCAATGTACGGTTGAGTTACTCTAGCTACTTCGTACCCATCCATAACCGTTACGTTTTCGATAATCAATGTACGATTCGACTGAGTGCTCTCGGTGTTGCCATTACGCCCACTACTCGACCCATACACCGAAGGCGCTACGGATTTTGCTAGATTTGTACTTACAGGTCCTGTATCAACCGCTAACATTTCCGGCTTCATCCACTCAGTCATCTCTCCCGTTGTTCTTTGTACTGCACTTTTCATCGAATCAATACCATTGATCCAACCTTTCATCATATTGACACCAATGAAATCTCTGAACCAACGAGAAGGTGAATGGATTGATAATAGACCAGAAATTTTATCTTTAATTCCATTTCCGATTTCCGTGATTTTGCCCCAAATTGCCCCTGCCATTCCGCTTATACCATCTAATAGTCCTTGCATCATATTACGACCAATATCTCCTAAATTGATCCCGCTTAAGAAGGATGTCACATTATTAAAGATTTGAGTTACGGTGTTATAGATAGCGTTTAGGATGCTAGATGTAGCAGAGCTTGCTGCATTCCACATTGCGGAAATAATATTGCCTGCTGCAGACATTGTTGATGAAATGACCGAACCTATACCCGAGAAAATCGAGCTTACTAGTGAACCGATTGCTGATAGAACACTAGAAAAAACGGATTGTACTAAATTTAGCCCCGAGGTCACTACAGCTTTTATTAAATCTATCGCTCCTTGGATTATACTTCCAATTAGTGACATTACATTTGAGGTTATCCCTTTCACCGCGTTCCATGCCCCACTCCAGTCTCCTTGTAGAACTGCAGTAAATAACTTTATGATATTGGTTATAATCGTTGCTAAACCTTGAATAATTGCAACTGCTACCGGGATTGCCGCTTGAATAATCGAAACTATTACTGGAAAGACCGCTTGAACAATTTGTAAGATCAAAGGTATCACAGTTGTGGCTATGATAGAGATTACTTGGCCTAGTAATTGAATGATCGGAATCGCGACCGATATTGCCGCCGATATGATTGCCGCTATTACTGGGAAAACAGCCTGGACTGCTTGCAAAATAATCGGAATAACTGAAGTAGCAATAACTGTCAGGATTTCTCCAAACCCTTGTATCAACAATCCAGCTATACTAAATGCAGCTTGAACAACTTGTAGAATAATTGGGAATCCAGTTTGAAATGCTTCGATGAATATTGGTAAAACCGTAGTTGCAAACTCTGAAAACATTTGAGATAAAAATTGGATACCCTCACTTATCATCGGCATAATTTGGATAGTTGTATCTGCGAACATACGAATAAGATCAGTTACCATCGGCATAACCTGCTGCATAATTTGACCGAATCCAGTAAACATTTCAGTCGCAATTGGTACCACGGCTTTTACAACTTCACCGAATAGGCTTGCAATAGTTGAGCCAAGTTCACCGAACGCCGCTCCTAATTCAGCGAGTGCTGGTCCTAAAGTAGCGAAACTTTCTGCGATTACTTGGCCTGTCTTTTGAAACTCAGGTGCTAGTGGCGCAAAGGCATCGATAAACCCTTGTGCTAACGAAGTGATAATTGGCATGATTACGGAAGCAACCGTACTGAAGACACCTTTTATCGACTCCCATGCTGACATCAACGCTGATTTCGCTTGTTCATTTGTGTTTACGAGTTTAAATATCGTAGCACCTAATGAAGCGACAATAGCGATTACCCAACCGACAGGTCCAGAAACACCTAAAAACGTTAACCCTAAACGAACGATTAACGGTGTTAATGTAGCAATTGTATTACCGATTGTTGAAAATGAAGCTTTAATAAACTCTACTATTGGCGAAATTGCGGAACTAATCCCTGAAAACTTGGCGGTTAATCCTTCGATAGCTGAACCGAACGCAACGCCGATCATTTGCCCAAGTCCGCTAAATTTCGCTTTTACGGACTCAAAAAAAGCACCTATCGCACTACCCATCGCTGAAAACTTAGCGGGGATTGTTGCAAGATACGCACCAAATGAGTCAAATGCCACTTTCATAGATTCCACGGCTGATATAGTTATAGTTTTAATCGATTCCCAAGCGCTATTAACAGCGTTACGGACCGTCTCGTTATGTTTGTATAGCTGAACTAGCGCTACACCTAATAGAGCTATTATTCCAATCGCTATACCTACAGGACCTAAAAGCGCTGCGATAACAGTACCTAAAATTGTTACCCCTTCTACTAGCACACCAATAATTGAACCTAACTTACCTATAACTAAAAATAATTTACCGAATACTAGTAAGGTGGCTCCTATAGCATTTATCATTATCCCAACAACAGTAGCTATTGCTAAAAATACGGTTATTGCTACCGCTGTAGTTGCAACGACTGTTTTCATCGGTTTAGAGAGGTTTGTAAACCAATTCGCTAAGTCTCTTACCGTGTTTGCGACGAGGATAATTGCGGGTCCTAATGCGTCAACAAAAGCTTTTGATGCGGTATCGACTACTGACAACATTTCTTTTATTGCGCCCGCCCAACCTTCGTTCATTTTTTTAGCTGCAGTGGCTGCCGCCCCATCACTTTTTACTAAGGCGTCTGTCATCTTATTGATAGCATCAGGACCTGCTGAAACTAGTGCCATCATACCGGAAACAGCTTCAGTCCCGAAGATAGTAGCTAACGCCGCTCCTTTTTGGGCTTTTGTCATACCTTCCATGCCTTTTTGTAAATCACCTATAATTTGACTTAGGGGACGCATGTTTCCTTGTTGATCTGTAACGGTTACCCCTAGGCGTTTCAACTCGTTTGCAGCGGCTTTTGGTGGCTTAACTAAACGGAGTAAAGATGCACGCAACGCTGTACCGGCCGTCTCTCCACGAATACCATTATCAGACATAATACCGACAGAAGCTGCGAGTTCTTCCATTGATATACCTAACTGTGCTGCCGGACCTGCCGCGTACTTAAAGGCGTATTGCATATCTAATACGCCTGCTGCCGACTGATTGGCCGCTTGTGCTAAAACGTCAGCAACATGGCCACTCCTATCTGCTTCTAACCCGAATGCGTTAAGCGCACTCGTAACTGTATCTGCTACAAGTCCAAGGTCTTCGCCCGAAGCGGCTGCGGCAACAAGTACTCCTGGTAATGCGGCCGTTGCTTTTGCTGCGTCAAATCCTTTCGCTCCTAATTCGGCATATGCCTGGGCTACTTGCCCAGTTGAGTACACCGAAGTGGTCGCCATCTCTAAAATATCTTTCTTAACTTTGTTATAGCTACCACCTGTTAACATCGCCGCTCTACGGGTCTCAGATTCGAAGTTCATTGCGTCTTTCACCATACGCCCTAGAAAAAATCCCGATGCGTTGGCAGCTGGTGCAAAAGCATTCTGTACCGTCTGCCCTGCTTGTTGGACTCGATGTCCCATTTCCTGCACTCGATTTCCCACGTTCTGAAACGTAGATTGCCACGATGACATATTCGGTGGTGAAGGTGGCGTCATATTTTGCATTTGATGATTCAATTGTTGTACATGTTGTCCCGTACTTTGGACTGCGTTATTCCAACCACTCATGTTAGGAGTCGGTATATTTATCGGTTGACTTACCGCTTGATGGAAGCTACGCACTGCTCGCGTAGCTTGTTGCATTCCACGTTGTAGGTTAGAGATATCTGCTAGTAACTGTACTTCTACTCGATTTGTAGACATAGTTATCTACTTCCAATCTTCCGGAACGCTTCAAAGTTCTCTGTTAGCCCTTGAGATTCGATGAATTGTCGTAACGCTTCTAATTCAGCTAGTTCACTGCTTAAAGCTTGATTTAACTTCCCGAATTTTTCCGCTTCCTTCCCAAACAATTGCAACAACATTCCAATATGGAACTTCGTTTCAGGTGTCTCCGCGGTTTTCATTAATGCAGTCGAAAGTCTTTCCATTTCTTTTAGATTTTGTACTGTGCTCATATAATCTCTCCTTTAAATTTTTATCGATATAGAAAAAACACCCACGCTTTGTGCGCAGGTGCTAAATAAGTAAAAATATTTAATTTTATG
This sequence comes from Bacillus cereus group sp. BfR-BA-01309, assembly GCF_022664315.1. NCBI lineage: Bacteria > Bacillati > Bacillota > Bacilli > Caryophanales > Bacillaceae > Bacillus > Bacillus cereus group sp. BfR-BA-01309. The sequence continues at coordinate 258,731 of NZ_JAKUHE010000006.1, read as the reverse complement.
TTATCTTCTTCCCATAAAAAGCTTTTTTCTTCGCCATTCCCAAGCAATATCATTTCGGTGATCATTTAAAGCCGTATATAATCCAACCTTGGCGTCAATTTCTACTTGCGCTTCACCAGAAGATGCTCGCTTTAAATTGTCGTACACACTTCGAATTCGCGTACTTGCCATCACTCTATCGACTGTACTTTCTGACTTTAAGCTATCTAGATGCGTCTTGATAGTAGTAAACTGAGATAACAGTTCTCTAGCCACTTCTTTATCAATAAATTCCAATTTCCCTTCGAGATAGGTAATAGCTTCTTTTAAAGAGGTTGTCATAATCACATCGGACGCAATAATTCCCGCTTCTCTTCTTACCTTATCGGAATCAAATTGAGTTTGTTCCTTTAACGCTGAGATACCCGCTTCTTTTTTCGCTTCCTCTAATCGACTTTTAATCTCTTCTTCATACAGACGTTGAATTGTAGCGAATTGACTATCGTACTTTTCAATCAAAGCCTGTACATCCTCAGCTTTTGCCGTCTCAGTTAATCGATTGCTCTCTCGGATGGCATCTCTTTCTTTTTGAAAATCCTCTAATAATTGCTCTGATTTTTCACACCAATAATTTAACATGTAATCATACGGTTCCTTCCCTTCTTTAACCAGCTCTTTCGCTCGATCTTCAGTAAACGTATAAATCTTTCCTGCTTGCGAATAATTCCCATCGATAGTCTCACTTACCAGCATGTAAACATCTTTATAATCCTTCATAATTTAATTCCTCCTAAATGTTTTAATTGTTTTATGTGAAACGCCTTATACGGCGTAATTTAATCGTCGTCTTCATCTTCTGAAGTTGTTTCCGGTGATAATATTTCGAAAGTATTGTCACTGTAATAAACGATGGTCTCCGTTTCCTCTTGTAGTTGGTTGCCGATAAAGATATTACTTTTTTCGCGGTAGACTTCTTGTTTCATATCATTTACCCCCGTTTCAGTTGGATGTCAACTAGACGTAAATCAGCTTCGTTACACACGCCGATAATTTCCTGCATGACTTCGTGCATTGTATTTACGATTTCGAAATTAAATCGAGAAAACGCATCGCTGTGAATGATTTCGCCTAATTCTTTATCAACAACATGCCAATTTATCGCTAAACCTGCTACGGGATGACTTCGTAAAAATATAATTGCTACTGCTTCCTTCATTTGTTCCATTCGACCACTCCTATCACACTTGATTTGCGAGATAAAGCGTCATTTGCTAATAACTGAATCTCGTTTCGTTTGTTGCCCAATCGAGGGATATGTTTAATAAGTACCTGAGCGTCAGTTAAACTCTCGATTTCTTTCCGATAAAATCTATTGCGAATAAGATGAGGTAAGTCAGAACGAAATATAATTTGCGTAGCGCCTTCCGGAACTTCTTCTAACAATCGTTTTAGTAACCACTTAATACACTTCGTCATTGAATTCACTTCAGTACCATCGATGTAAAGACTCGCTACCTTGTACGGAGTGTAAATGCGTTTCTCTTCATCATCGAAGTTTAAAAAGTCTATCGCTGCACCTGCGATGTATGCCTCGTTTTGAATACGTAGCACGGTAAAATCGACTATCATCGTATCTGATTTCATGCAAAGACCACCTTTTCTATCGCTTTCAATTCTTCCAATTTAGCGTCCGTTAAGTTAAACGTACGAATTAGCTTCACTTTTAATTGATTGGAAACAGGACGGTACTCCGTCTCAACGTTAGCGATCGTAGTTAATCCTACGCCTAATGTTTTCGCAAAAGCTTCTTGTGTTAATCCCTCATCAAAACGAATCAAACGAACTAATTTGCCGTCAATTCTCAATCCAATTCAACCCCTTTCTTATAAACTTTTATTTTTTCATTCCAAAACTTCACATTGAAGGTAAAAGAAAAAGACGCTCCACTAAGGAAGCGCCCTCTAAATGTTTGCAAAACGAATGCGTTAGAAACTAGAACAATTAGTTTATATAATAACGACCATGATTACTTACAGTCGGTACTACCTCAAAATTTGATTAGGATTTCTCATTTAATAGGATACAAAATGATATAAAAATTAGTACTCTCTTCAATACGTATAACCACAAAACGGTGTAAATAACAATAGTATTTGATAAAGATACTCTTATATAAGGTATAGGTAACTACAGGGATTAAAAACAGTAGTCTTTCTAAAAAAGTTTGTACCACTTGCTAAGGTAGTTGAAATTAACTATACTGCCCAGGATATATAAATAAAGAAAAGCAAAGTGTTAATAAATAGGCAAATACGAATGAGACGGAGCTTACCCGTCTCATTCGTTTCCCTTAATAGAACTTCTTCCTTAAATACTATCAATTGAGAGGTTCTACTTATAAGGTTAACTAAGGTATGATTTATTAGTATTAATTAATAAATTTTACTATAAACTTTTCTCCTAATCACAGATTAGATATTCGTCCTTTCGATGTGTTATAATCTAAACAGTGTATTTGTATAAATCTGTAAGATTAGGAGAATAGAAAAATGAAAATAGAAATCCCATTTTTACTACCATATAAACTTCCCGTAGGTACAGGAAAAAAAGCTATCTCTATTTTCCCGGGTTATGCTCAATTTACAATCTCATTTGATACCTATATCAAGAAAATAACCTACCCTTCAACCTATGAATATCTCGATATTCCTGAAGAAGAAAATACTATTGTATATTTAGAGATTTGCCCTGAGTTAAAAAATAAGGTTACCTCTGATGAAGATAAAACTGCACTTATTAAAGAGTCTCTAGACCACGGGATACAGTATGTAAATGCATTTATTGATGCTTTCCGTTCTATTAATGGATTAACATATTTACGTAATATAGATTTCCTTGATTTACCTAAGCACACGATAATAAAATTCAATGATGAACTGACTCTTTACACTAGAATTGAGGAACTTATCCCTTTAGTAACGGATACAGAGGTTACTAAAGAGGCGTTTCAAAGTGTAATGTCGTGTGTGGCTACATGGAATAACTATCCTGAAATCGGATTAGTCGAACAGTTCTATTCTCAGGCTGAGTCATCACTATATAAAGGGGACTATACCCATTCAATAATACAGCTTCAAACGTCTTTTGAGATTTTTATTAGAACCGCATTAAAGATTAGTACCATTACTAAAATGGAAAAAAGGAATAAGCGACGCTCAGAAATTGATAAAAAAGTAAAACAATTAGAAGGTATAAAAAACTTTAGAAACTTATTTGAGAAGCATTTGGGTAGTAACTTAGGTACTGACTTAAGCTTTGATAAAAATCCAGTAATTAATGCATGGGTAAAAAGTCTATATGCATATAGAAACTCTATAGTACATGCTGGAAATAAAAATATTACTAGGGATCAAGTTACAGATGCTTTCTCTGGGTATAAAAAGGTGAAAGAATACTTAAACGATTTATTAAACAAAAACGGATATTCTACTCCTTCCGAAGGTATTGACTTAACTAAATTCAGAACTTACCAACCATTAACCGAGGAAATGTTTAATAAATTAAAGGGCCAAGGGTTACTGCCCGCGGATGTGGAAATGAAGTTTGTCTAATTACGAAGAAATAACCTTACAAGTTATACTCCGTAAGGTTATTTCAATAACTCACTGTAATTGCCATGTATTAACCTTTCCAGGTTTCACAAACGCATTATAGTTACGTAGTCTTTCTTTGTTCCTCGACTTCGTTCAATCTCGTATAATTAATTCGTAATCACTTAACGGACGGCGTGTAGGTATATGGTGATTCTTATGATCAACACCAATATACTTTAGTTTCTTTAACGATACCTCACCTTTCGCTAATTTTCCTTTCTTCACACCTTTACCGAACTGCCTTCGTGCTAACTGCGTTTCACTCATAATTGGAAACTCACTTCGAGCCATCTTATCCGGATGTGTATCCGCAAGCTCTTCGTATAGCAACAAATCTGCTAGTCGCTCAAGTTGTTTCGGTTCAGGGCGCTCTCCTTCATTTTTAAGATTTTGCCCACCAATACAGTTATGTTTTATCTTTATTACTATTTAGCGAAGTATCTTTTATATAAGTAATTAATCGATAATATATAAGATAGGAATTATTTTCGATAGAAAATGATTCCCGGAGTATGAGCGTAAGCGAATGCTTCGTTATCTTAAATCTCTTTCCTTAAATCTCGTTATAATAAATCTAGTTAGACGGTAAATATTACCCTTACGGAATTACCTAAAATGCCTCGCTTAACTGTACTTTTTTACCGTTCTTTAAAATTCCGAAGAATCGTCGAATAAATGAGCGCCATAAAGCTCTTTTTTACGCTCTATTCCTGCTTCTTTTTCCGCTTCTAATTTTCGTAATGCTCTCTCGTATGCTTTCTTTGCATCCGGGAACTCTTCGAAAAACTCTTCCTCGTCTAATGGTTCATACGGTCGATAGCTATTACCTAATAATCCTCTTCGCTTCTGGATCAATCGCAACTCTTCTAACACATTCAAGTGCGTTCGTACGGTCTTTTCGGCTTTACCGTATTCCATCGCTAGTCGGTGCGTTGACGGCCAGGCGTATCCAAACTCTTCGTTAAAATAGTCAACAATCAACGCATAAAGATAACTCATTTCGGCTTTGTACTTCGGATGATATACGTAGTGTTTTAGATTTGATGGAAGTTTGATAAAATTCCCTTTGTACGCTCCCTTTGCTTTGCGAAATATTTTTGGTTTTCTCATTTCCGCGCCTCCGTTTTCGTAATTTTTACCGCCTATACTATATAAGACGCGTGAATTTCTCATTTCGCACACTTTCCGATTAAATAAACGCAAAAAACACGCGTATAGCCTGCGCGTGTTTTCTTTTTCCGTTCTATATATAAAATTGCCGTCGTTGTTTTTGTCTTCATCTTATCCGGGTTTGTTTTCTGACCAGTTGCCGCTGGTTTAATTCTGTCCTTCTAGTACCGCTTCAATGAATTCAACGGCGCTCATTTCGTGTATATTTTCGATTTCTGCTTTACAGTTAATTTCGACCGCTCTAAAACTATCGGAATCGTATATCGTCAGCTCTTTTTTGCCGCGTTCACACAAAGGTATTTCACGGAAAGTTAAATTATTTCCGTCAAACACGTAATACACCGAATCTGATAATAAATACGCTTCATACTTCGATTCCTTTAGTCCATCTACGTCTTGATAATGAAAATTAACTGTTATTTTCTCCACTTCTGTTTCCCCCTTTTATTTATAGGCCAATGCCGAAAAGTCACACACAACTGCGAGTTTACCGTCTCACATCTCCATGCCACCTTAATGTATTACTTAGATCGATGATTCATCCGCCTGCCTATAACGGACGAATCTTACGACTCACCTTTTACGAATTTTTATAAAATAAACGCTATGAACATATCGATTAAAAATAATAGTGTTCCGATAATGAAAGTGCCAAAATACCAAGTGTAATCAGATAACGTCTCCAGACCAAAGTAACGGTTTAGCTTTGCGAACATGCTCAACGCCTCCCTTAATGGATATCCTTTTTAATCGATGCAAGTGTTAAAAGAAAATCAAGCGCGCTCATATTTCCGATTTGAGTAATATCGACCAAGCTTTCATCTAAATCCCCTTGTAAGTCTAATACCGTATCGCCAAGAATAATTTCGTCATTATCACCGTGAGTAAACTCTTCGATTGAAATTCCGTCCTCATATATAGATAGAACGTGTTTATCCGTAATTTTATAGGCTTTCTCAGCGAATGTTACTTTCGAGCCGTCCCCGTTTTCCACCGTGATATTTACGTTTACCTTTTCGATATTTTGTAAATTCATTTTCTCATTTCCCCTCCTTTAATTACGTTTACCGTAATCTATACATACATCATAAATTACGTTTACCGTAATAGTCAACCCTTAAATTACATTTTACGTAATTCTCCTTTATCTATATAATATAGACAAGGGGTGATACATAGTGGCAAAGAGAATCGAAGTTAAGCTACGTGACATATTAAAATCTCGCGGTATGGATCAGAAAGATTTAATCGATGATGAAAACGGATTGTCTACACGGACAATAAGTGAACTAGCGAGCGGAAAAATGAAGAGATACCCGAAAGAAGCGATAGAGAAGATCGCAGATAAATTAAATATTACCGATATGAATGAATTACTACTTATCGTAGAAGATGAGGAGGACGCTACTAAATAATAGCGTTCTTTTTTATTGAAAAAACACGCCCATTCATCCAATATATTCCTTTATTTGATATACTTGTACTAGAATATACAAACGGGAGTGAACTAAATGGGGAATGGATGGTTAAATAAATTCGGATTAGTTATTATCGGTACGTCACTCACACTTACTACTGGATGTACTCCACAAGAAAAAGAAGCCGCATCACAAGCGAAGGTACAGAAAGAAGAAGAAAAAGCGCAAAAGCAAGCCAATAAAGACGCCGAGAAACAACGTAAGCAACAAGAGAAAGACGCTAAAGAGGAAAGTAAGCAAAAAGAAAAAGAGGAAAAGAAAAAACAAGCTGAGATTGAAAAAGAAGTTTCCGAGGCTAAAGGGGCAATACGGAAAATACTTATGACAACCGATAAATCAATCGCTGATTTAAAAAAATCATCAATTAATAACGGAAAGTTATCTGACTCTGATACAAAAATGCTTTCAGGTGATTTAAAGTTAGTACTTGAGCATGTAGGCGATATCAAAGGTGCGAAGGGCGAAACAGAAGCTATTAAAAATTACGAGGCTAAATTAAACGATTTTATCCAATCGTTTGAGAAAGGCGAAGAACGTGACATTAAGGAACTTATACGTGATATTAAAATACTATAAAAAATTAACCGCCTATAACAGGCGGTTTTCTTTCGTTTACATATTCGCCCCCATTTCGTCCAAATACCGTTGCCTTCAATTGTAGAAACACCGCTCCCTCCCCTTCCATCATCCCTCGTTCGGAGCATCCAATTCAAATCAGTCATACTATGTATTGATATACAAAGCTTCCATATGTTCTATGAGTTCCCCCTCTAATGAACTACATATATTCAATATACGATCCAAATTAAAATCAGCTCCCTTCCCTTTTAACCTCCTTCTTTTACTTATACTGCTTGCAATTTGGGATAATTCAGTAATTTCATCATTTTTCCATCCAGAGCTATAAAATATCATAAAACTATAACTAGGAATATTAGTATGATTACCCAAAGTATTTTGTGATTCTTCAATTAACAAGGAATCAAATATTAATTTACTTCCTTTATCAAAAGTAACAAATATAGGGATTTCTTGATAATTAGATATTCCAGAAATCTGAGAAGCTCTTGTAGGCATTTGTAAGTCTATTGCAGCAGCGTATATTTTATTTAATATTTCAGTAATACCTTTATTAGGACTTGTCCTTCTAAGTATATTTAGTTCGTTTCCTAAGTAATGTATAGAAAAAGTTATTTGCACCGGAGAAAATGCGTCTAATTCTTCATCTAAAAAATTAAAGTAGTCACAAATTTTTTCTTTACCGTTTTCATGCTTTGTAAAGTGTTTCATGGTATAGGCTTTTAAAATTGCTGCATATGTCAGGGCAGATTGCATAGTGAACAGACCATTTCCTCTTAGTAAAGGTACTTTAGAAAAAGAAAGATCATTGTCAATAGAGGGGTTTTCAGATAAAATTTCTTTGCAATATGCTTTATCGAATAATTCTTCTAAACATGCTACTAGTAATCTATATTTTTCAGAGTTAAAGTTTCCAGTCTTTTTATCTCTCGCTGCTTCTTCACAAGCGTAATGATAAATTATTCGATTAGACCATTTTTTTATAATATTTACAGCACTTAAAAATTCATTTTTTAGGGATGGATTCAATTTATTCCAATCTTTTTTGTTATGTATATAATCTCTGGCATAAATAACGAAATTCGTATCAAGAAAAAACATCCATTTTCTATCTTTATTTTGCTCTGCTAACTCGTGAAAATCAGGGATTTTTCCATCTATCCATACAGTAGAAAATATACTCAAGCTATAATCCTCCATTTTATATTATTTTTAATCCGCAAAAGATATTATTAGATTTTTTATAATTTTAATTATAGTACATTTTAGCTTTTATTTGAAAGAAGAAGAATTGTAGCGATACTTTAGAAAGGGAAGTATCGCCTCCCCCACCCATGCCTTTGAACTAAATCCATCGATAGAAACACGGCAATTCTCCTTTCCAAATTACGTATTAGAAACCATAATGTTCATTTTAAATCCATTTCCCCAGACATTTATCAGCAAAATCGAGTACGTACATGCGAAGTAATACAAATACCTTCCAAACGGCTTATATACTCTAAAACGTAGAGTATTATCTAGTGATTTAGACCCGAAGTTTTAAATTTTGTACGGATTTTGCAGGCACCTGGCGAACCAAAATTCCAAATAGCTCCCCGCCCCCCTAAAGAAAAAAGCCGGTATTATTTTACCGACTATAACTTTGCTTCGTATTCTTTTACCAACTTATAAAACGTTGTCTTCCCTACTTCTATTTCTTTCATCGCTGTAACGGCCGTTATCTCTCCCGCTTTCCATCGCTTATATGCTTCAATAAACTTATCTGTAATCGTTACTTTAGGTCTACCTAGTTCTTTCCCTTGCTTACGTGCGTTGGCAATTCCTTCAGCTTGCCGAGTGCGTATCTTCTTACGCTCTTCCTCAGCTATCCATGAGAGTATTTGTAATACTAAGTCAGCTACGAATGTACCGACGCTATCCTTATACTTCGTTGTATCTAGCAGAGGCATATCAATTACGATAATGTCCGCCTGTATCTCTTGTGTTATCTCGTTCCATTCTTTTAATATCGCATCCTTATTACGTCCTAGCCTATCAAGTGAATGAACGTATAATATATCGCCTTTACGGAGCACACGTTTAAGCGTCTGATATTCTGGCCGTTCGAAGTCCTTACCGCTCTGCTTATCTACGTATATATCACGCTCCGAAATACCTAACTCCTTTAACGCAGCTAACTGTCTGCCCTCGTTTTGATCCTTAGCGCTTACCCTTACGTATCCGATCTTTCTAGTCTCCGCCATTCCCCTTACTCCCTTTCCGTTATGTTTGATTCGATTGTAAAACAACTGTTCGCAAAAGTCGATAAAATAAATGAACGTTCATAAAGTGTTTTCTTATATTAAACGGACGTTACTTCACTTAATAATCGACCTGTTATTGATGGTTCGTAAAGGTATACTTTTATGAACGGAGGTAACAAACGGTAGGGTTGAGGTTTTCGAGGCACGTCTCTGTCGGAGGGGTACGGCTGGTGAAATTGGAAGTGTTAAGAAAGGTACAAAACGAGTTTCTTCTATATATAGGCGAAAAATGACCCACTTCCGAAAATTCCAGCGGGTGTGTGTGTAAGACAGCGGAGACTTCCGAAATGTAAAACGATGTAAACTCCCGAATCCAATCTCTTCTATATAGCGTTAAATCAGACTGCTTTACATGTGCGTTAAAAGTTTCGGAATGGCTGCATATAACAAGCCGAAAGCTGGCGAAAATCACAATAAATCACAACGGCTCATAACGATAAAATACTAGAATTTCCGAATAAAAGCCGTTATTCACGCATATTTAAGCGAAAATCAATTAACGATTACATTGTGACTTGTTCCTATCGAAAAATTATCGGAGCACGTCCGTCTGATCCTTCCACCTGGTAAAAGTCGCAAATTACTATACCGTACTATAGGCGATTTAATCCGTTTCTTCCTTATATGGCGCGGATTATCCGTATTATAGTTACTTATTGAAATTTCATTAAGAGACGTCTGTAAGGAACGCAAAGTTGACGAAATGGGAAGCGTTGGGAAGTCGTTATTATAGTTGCTTCTATATATACGTAGTGAAATTGGCACTTCCCATAGTTAGGTATTACATAGATTACGATGCACGGTTTCCGTGCGTGGAAGAAATTATCGAAGGGTGAGGTTCAGAGGGTGGGCGTGCGCCGCGAGCGTTCGGCTGGTAATATGTACCGTAGTGTATAACGGTAAGAGTACGCTCATTTGTTCAGTTTTGTTAATTATATAAAAAAGAGGCTGTAGAAAATCGATAGGGAAGCTAAAAAAGGAGTACCTACGGGGGAACCCGCCTTTTTGGCCGTTTGCTTTATTGTTAAATTAACCCAATAGTTGTATTATAATATAAGATTTAAGAAATAGTTTATCGATTTAGGGAGGACAACAAATGATAGAAGAATTACAATATTTGCCATTAGAAGACATAGAAAAAGATAGACTTGGATTTAAAGAGAAAGCTCAGGAAATTGCTACATTTATTAATGATTTTTCACCAAAACTACCGTATTCCCTTGCTATAAATGGTTCATGGGGAGCTGGTAAATCTACAATGTTAAATTTTATAGAAACTAAATTAGATATAGGAAAATGTAAAGTTGTACGCTTTAATCCTTGGATGGTCACTGAAAAAGAAGATTTGATAAAAAGTTTGTTTGAAGAAATATACTATGCAATGGGAGAAGGAGATTTCCAAAATGCGAAAAATTCATTCTTCAAATATGCACGAAAAATAATACCTTCAGCAACAAAAGCTTTAACATTTGCTGGATCATATATGCACGGTATAACACCAGCTGCCGCTGCTACGGCAAGTACAATCGCAGGAGATACCATACAAGTAATTAGCGATGAACTACTTGACGAGAAACCTTTATCAAAGAGGAAACAAGATTTAAATAATATGTTAGATGAAACCCTCAAAGAAGACGGACAAAAAATTGTCATAATGATTGACGAATTAGACAGACTTTTCCCAGATGAAGTTATTACTGTGTTTCAGATGATTAAGTCTAATCTCGATTTACCTGGATTATTTTTCGTAGTCGCCATGGATGAAGAAGTAGTCTTTGATGCTTTAAAAGAAAAAGGAGTTAGTAAACCTGAGTATTATTTACAAAAGATTTTTCAAAGAAAATATCTTATTAATACAAAATATCAAATTAAGACGCTTTCAGAAAATTTCATTATGAAATATCTTGTTCCGGACAAAAAATCACATAAAGCATTGCGGGAAGCCCTATTAGCATATTTCTATTTAGAAGATTTTTATTTCATATATAAACCGGATGAAGCCCCTAGTTTTTATGATTCTTCATTATCGGATAATTATAACTATAAAAACGAGAATACTGAATATACTATCAGAGCGTCATATTTTGGTATATCAAGAATTTTGTCGAGTGAGCTTAATATTCAAAATCCTAGAGCTTTTCTAAGATTTGCAGAAATACTTATTGAGAAATGGGATAAATACTATAATCATATATTTGAAAAAGAAAAAGAAATTAAACATTTTGTATATGTTTCATTTTTAATTTTTATTTCTCACTATGCATGTCCGGATTATACAGAGGTACATTATTTAATGAAAGATCTAGATAAAGATGATGATAGACCGATATTTATACAAGAAATCGGTAGTCATATTCAGTGTTTAATCCCATCGTTTACTTATAAAGTAGAAGGAAAGCTTACAGACGTAAATTGTGATTATGTAATGAGAATAGCTATTGAATATTTAAATCAGTTTCCTGATTTTAAAGGGCAGTAATGTGCATTTATTTTATAAATTTATACGTAGTAGCAAAACGAATGAGGCCGCCGATTAAGGTAGCCTCTTTTTTAAATTTCCATACCTAATTGTTGAGGTTGTTCTTCTATAAACTCAGGGCTTACAAGATTATTACTTTCGTCATAAACCGAGTATTCCTCTCCATTAAGTACTTTTCTAAGTAGTTCTACTGCATCGGCTGAATACCTATGTTGAGGCTGGTTTTCCACTACACTAACATCAAAATGATACCTGTTACTCGTGTCTTTTATGTTAACAGTAGTCTGTTGTTTGACTTTATCTATGAGTTGACTGACATAGTTATAATGTGTTAATCCTAACTGCTTAGCAATGTCAGAAAGCCTGAACGGAAATCTCAATTTAATTTGCTCAGGGTCAGACATTACACCTACTCCAATAACCGAAACACTTCTAGCTTCACTTTTTCCAGGGTCATCTGTACGCTGAAAGCCCATTGCCCTTGCTAATGCATCCTCATCTTCAATATGACTCATTGTTAAATAGTCTACTTTTAAATCCGATATAGATTTACTTTTTACAATATTATAGATTTTATCCTCGAGACTTTGTAAAGCATTCACAGAAGATACGTCACCTTGATCTAAGTTTTTAAACAACTCTTCAAACGTGTGTAAAAGCACGTAATTTGTTCTAATACTTTTGCCGTCGTCTAACGCAATGTATTTGTCACTAGGCGGTTTATACTCATTTGATATAGGTTCTTTACTCCATTCAATAAACCAAATATTCTCAACGATTTCTTCCGGACTTTCACAAACCATTTCAGCAATGTCTAATAAGATTTTCTTTATATTCGAATCTGAAAGCGAATACCCTAAAAATATTATCGGGTGTTCCATGAAGTATGTAAGTAATTTAGCTGTTAAATATTTTTGCTTTTTATGAAACTTTTTATAATCTTCTCTGGAAATAACTACTTCTTCAGGCTTATCTATACAACCATGGATTTTTAAAATTTGACCTATACGTAAAGACTCTTTAGATTTTATAACCTGTTGCCCTACAGTTACAGAATGCTCAGGGAAAATCTTTTCTAACATCTTATCATAATTAGTAGTAATGATGGCATGCGGTTTTAGTTTGCGTAATAGTTCTATTTCTTCACTTAATGGATGATCCTCTAATTTGAAATTTCCCATTATCCGCTCAAATATTCTACATATCTGATACTTTAAAAACATACTATTATGATTGTTTGATTCATAAAGTTTCTCTGGAAAGACTCCATTTCTATAATTATCCCATGCGTACTTATTGTATTCCTCAATTAATAGCGATGCGATGTGAGGATTATCTTCACAATTTTGCGTGTAGTATGCAATTGGATAGATACAATTAGGATTTCTATGTATCAACATATCTAGTAATCCAATCCAGTTTGGTGCATTAAGGTAGCGCATTGATAATCCCGTTCCAACAAATAATATGGGCCGTGTACCACTGTCATCAATAACGGACTTTAGTCTGGCCATAGATTCTTCTAAATAATTACTGTACATCCAAATCACTCCTTACCCATTGGTAAATATCCCCTTAACACTAGGATAGGACTTTATAGAAATACAGTCAATATCTGATGAAAACTATCTACTTTTAAAAATAAGTTAATCAAACATCTCATCAAGCTTATCGGCCACCTCTCGTTGCATGTTCGGCAGCACATGACTATATGTATTTAACGTCGTCTGTATATCCGTATGCCCCAACCGTTCTGATATCAGCTTTACATTTACATTTTGTTGTATCAGCATCGTTGCGTGCGTGTGTCGTAGGTCGTGGAAACGAATTTTAGGTAAAGCGAGTTTTTCGATTAAGTTATAGAACTCTCTTCTGCAATTCCGGGCTATTACTGGATTCCCTTTTCTAGTACAAGCAACTAAATCCACATCCTTATACTCCCGCTTAAAATACCTCTTTTCCTCTCTTATCTTATTTCGATGCTCCTCAAGTTCCTTTATTAATAGATCCGGGATATGAATAGAGCGAACACTAGAATTATTTTTCGCACCAACTTTGATTTGAGCATTTTGAGTAATCGTTTGTCGAATATAAATGATTCGTTTCTTAAAATCGATATCTTTCCATCGTAATGCCAATATTTCACCTTGTCTCATACCGGTTAATAACGCGACAGTATATACTATATAGAAACGTGTTAAACGTTCGATTTGTTTCGACTGTGTAATAAAATAATTAACCTGCTTTAACGTCCATATATTCATTTCTGTTTTTCTGATTTTTGGTAATGTAACCCCAATGGTTGGGTCATCTTTAATTAACTTCAAAGTACAGGCCTTTTTTAGTGAGGACTTAATTATCCGGAAAACTAAATGAACGGTATTTGGAGAATACTCCATTTCAAAAACAAGGTAATTTATGAATTCTTGGAGATTTATTGGCTCGATATCTCTTAATTTAATGTGGCCTAGATTAGGTTTAATAACATTTCGATAGTAAGACAAATGGACCTCATATGTAGTCTCTTGTAAAGTATACGTTCTCTCTTTCAACCATTTTTCCATATATGTTACATATTTCATTGTTGACGGCTCTAAAAACTCAACACTTAGGTATTCAACCCTCAATTTAACCATTGCTTCCGTAGCTTCACGTTTTGTTTTAAATCCCCTTCTTCGTACTTGCTTACGCTTTCCAGTCAGTGGGTATTTAGGGATACTAAATACAAAGTCCCATTTACCTGTTTCTTTATTTTGTTTAACGCTACCGTTCATCCGTCATCCCTCCTCTATATTACTTTCGTAGTATTTTATCGTTTTCCTCTTAGAGAAAAGAATACGTACTCCTTTCTGTGCAAATAAAAACGCCTCACTATAAGAGACGTTAGTAACACTATTTCGTTTTAATTAATGGCTTTATTTTCTCCACGATACTATTAGCGAATGCTTTTACTTCTTCGTTTTCTTGTTGCTCGCAATACTTTATAAGCATTTTGAGTTCGGCTTGTATATGTTTATCAAACTCCGCTTCTTCCCTTGCTTTTTCAGATATCTCTTCGACGTTTTCTATCCAACTCTTACCTTCTCTTGGACTAGAAACTGATTCAAAACCGATAACTGTTTTCTTCGCCATTTAAATTATCTCCTATTAAAAAGTAGATAAATCTATATTTCTACTTAATAATCGAGGTTCCTTTTTAAAATTAATGAAATATCGATATCCTATCAATACACTCATGTACTTTCTTTTTATCTTTATTATTTAGCGGAGTATCTTTTATATAAGTACTTTATCGACTATATAGGATAGTAATTCTTTTCGTTAGAAAAGGATTACCGGTAAGTATGAACGTTAGTGAATACTTACCGAATATCTTTTAATCTCTTAATAGTAAATCTTTATAGTAAGTCTATCTTTAGGATGCTATGCCTTAGCTTATGCTGCAAATAAATTTATTACAGAACAACCTGTTATGAGACAGCCCATTCCTTTGAGACCACCATTGAATTCTTGGTTTTGTATGGCAGCTGCTATTCCAGCGAATTCTTTTACCAGCACTGGAATATTTAATAAAGCACCTTTGATAGCTGGTATGCCAGATAATCCTGGCTTAGGAACCCTTGTATGGTTTTCATATTTAGATTCTGCTTTATCAACACTTTATGTTATGGCAAATAAATATGCAGCTATGGGCCAAACTGGGGCATTACAAAATCAATATCCATTAACGAACATTGATACTTCTAAGTGTACTCAAGGCGTTCATATGACGGATGAAATTAATAAGAACGGTGTTGTTATTCCCGGCTATTTCACATTACCTGGTCCTACAATTAGATCGATATTGCAAACAGAAAAAAGTTATTATATTCCAGATTGTGCTTTAATAGTAAGATAAACTTTAACGCCACCAATATTCGAGGTGGTATATTTTTATATCTATACATAAAGTTATTAGGAATTAACTTTCCTATTAAACTATATTCTTGTGTACGGTCTTCACCGGTAGTTACATCGAAAATTCTTAATGTAGGCATTTCGTTTTCCCCTTCCGTAATAAATGCGAAGGGTGGACGGAGCTTACCCGCCTCATTCGTTTCCCTAAAAAGTATCCACTTAATAGGATACTTTTTAGGGTAAAAGTTAGTAGCTCCGTCGAAAATTATCTAAATGTAATTAAAACGGAAGATCGGAACCCTCATTAACTTTTATGTATACAATATCGCCAATTCTTAAAGAGACTCCGTTTTTAAATAGGGCAAATTCATTTTTATCTTCCGCGTCCTCAATGTAACTTGTTACTTGCTCTTGTATTTTGCTTTCATGCCCGAAGTCAGAGAGTTTAATAGTAAAAACAGCATTTTTGCCACTAAGAGTCTCTACTTCTACGTCGTATTCAACATTACTTTCTCTTGAACTTTCGATATCGATCATTAGTTGCGGCAATATCATCTACAACACCCTTTCAAAACTATTTTTTAATATTAAGTACCTTTAAAAGCTCATCTCTATTAAGAATTAACTCACATAATTTTCGCTCTTTATCATTTTCTCCTAGAGTCATCACGTCTACGTGGACAAGACCTAATTCTTCGTTATATTCTTGAAATTGTAACCATCTCGAAGAAACTTCACACTCGACGTAACCATTCCCATGCTCATTCATTCTTCTTTGCTTAGGACTAATCGGTATTCGTACTACTTTTTCATCGTTCATATAAATTCACCTCCACTTTCAATTATAGTAGATAATTCCATATTATAAAAATAGAAAAGACCACTAAAATGTGGTCTCTTTTGTTATTACTATGTATTCCTACTATTAGTTACCTGCATGAAGCCAATTCTCTTTCGTTATACGTCATAACCGGTTGTACTCTCGTAAACTCTCGATATTGCTGATGACGCTCTTTATTACGAGATTTCGCACGATCACTTCGTAACATTTCGTTAATCGTACGCTTTCTTCGTCTAGGAATCCGATGGTCTAACGAAACCGCCGCTAGACCAAAAGCTGCCTTTAACGGAACTTCACTACCGTTTCCCTTTCGCTGACGAGTACCTTCCTGCCTACGTTGTATTTGTGTATCACTCATAATCGGATATTCATTGTTCCGTACTTTCATGTGATCCGTATCGTGCAACTCCTCGTATAATAATTAATCTCTACTAATTTTTCAAGCTATCCGCTATCTGGACATTCTCCTACTGATTCTAGTTCTACGTTAATTTTTTATCTGCTTAGTGATTTATTATTCTCCATTTAATCGACTTCTTCTGAAATTTTTAAAAAACACCAGCTTTAAACTGGTGCTTATATTACTCTCTATTTATAGTGATTTAATTACTTTTTTGATTTACACGCTCAAATACTAGTGATAAAAATACATCTACTTGATTAAGCATATGTATAATGAATTCTTGTTTTATTACAATTTCACAACTATTACTAATATTAATTGAACTATATGATTTTATTACCTTTTCTAACTTTTTGTAATCCCTATCATCGTACACTCTTCCATTGCAATGTACAATATTATTACGGATGATATTTAAATCTTCAATAAAATCCCACTCTTTACTATTAAAAGGGAAGGGTATGCCCATATCTTTAGTAATATATCTCCCTATTCTTTTTAGTAAACTACCTTTATAACGTAATTTTCTCAACTCGTTTTCAAATTCCGGATTTAATTCAAATAAATCTTCATAACCTAGTTTTTCCATCATATGTGGTTTAACAATCCTTACTAAATATTGTTCTACGATAGAATATGTTAAAACTACATTGGAATATCTCAATAAACTCGGGTATGTTTTCTCAAGCTCATGTAATTCATCTAATATAGCTTCCCGGTACTCTTCCTGTTGATCTAATGTTATTTCTTCAGGACCTTCATCAATTGCTTTTAATAATTCTTCTACCTTTAATGTATTGTTTTTTTCCATTTCACTCGTGAATTTTCGAATAGAACTTAATTGCGTCTTGGCACTAGTATGTGCTATGACGTTTGCAAACATCCAATCACCTTCCATATCTTACATTTAAAATCCTTATTTATAAAGTATCACCTTTTTATATTTCTGTATATAAGATAAGAATTGAACACTACTAATAGATAATAACATTCCAATAACAAAGTTGACTCTTTAAGATTTTACCTCCTTACAAATTTTCAAATAGGGTGTATATCAGCACATTTTCCTTATATAACACGAACTAACTACCTGCACTCGTGTAACTTTCTCCGCTCCTCCTCGTTTCGACACTATATATTATATTTATAGCCTCACCTGTGTTAGACGTACCGCTCTACTATATGACGAGTCATTATTAGAATTAGTAGTTACTCGATATAAATGCTAAAATAATATTATTAAACTTTATTCGGAGGATATATATATGGTAGAAAAGTACTCACTGAACGACCAAACGCTTCAATTCATTCAAGAATTCGAAAGAACTGTATCGCCTGATAAAACATATACAACGCAAGAATTAGTTAGTATATTTAATAGTTCTACTTTCAATAAGGAACAATTCGATACATACATAGAACCAAAAGGTAAGGCTATCTGGTGGGCGTTAAAACGTAGCGGAAATTGGAGACCAGTTAAAAGAGGTCTATATAAGAAAAAATGAGGTTACCTGAATTGGCGACCTCTACTCTTCTTCATTGGTTACGTTACTTACATTCGCAAAATTCCTTATATGCAAAAAATTAACATACTTTTACTAGTTAGTAATTCTACTGAGAATTTCTTTTAATCTAATTTGAAGCATTTTATCTTGTTTTGTACATTCTAAATTATCACAATAAGTTTTGAAATCGTTACAATAGCCCTCTACTCCCCATACCTCTTCTATATTTCTTATAAGTTCTTCAATTAAGACACACCAATACCAATGTTCTTTACTAATTTTACCGGAGGGGATTGGAAAGAGAAATTGTTGGTTCTTTATGTCTTTTACTAGACTAACCCTTATCGAACCATCCTTAATCGAAGGTAATTCTTGGATTAATTTTTGTATATAAGAATACTTATTGTAAGAGTTATCAATAAGACATTCATTTAATTTCTTTAATAATTGCTCATAGTATTCAATATCTATAGCCCTATTTATCGGATTTAATATATTTTGGAATTCTTTATTTTGAATAGTGAAACGCAAAGAATCAATTTTATTTTCATAGTTACTTTTTTCTAAATCTATATGATTAGAGATATTCCCCTTTATTAAAGTGAGAATTTCATCGATGCTAATCCCAAAGTCAATAGATAAATCCCTGCTCCACATAGTTGCATTAGACAATATAGAAATAATATCAATCATTTTCTCATTCCCAGATAGACCCCTAATGTATTTTCGTGAATATTCT
The DNA here is from genome assembly GCF_022664315.1 of Bacillus cereus group sp. BfR-BA-01309. NCBI lineage: Bacteria > Bacillati > Bacillota > Bacilli > Caryophanales > Bacillaceae > Bacillus > Bacillus cereus group sp. BfR-BA-01309. The sequence continues at coordinate 239,702 of NZ_JAKUHE010000006.1, read as the reverse complement.
ACATCTTCTATTATTTCCTGCTCAGAAGAAAAGTAATTTATAGGGTTATCTTCATTATTATTGATGAAATTAATCGCATCGATAATAGTTTCTTTAGAGTAGGCACCTGTTTCAAACCATTTCTTGATATGATAAAATACAAATTTACTCTTTATATTGTCCATTGAATCTTTAAGAATGAAACGACATAGATACTCTATATTTCCACTTTCGTTACTGTAAGTAGCCTTTGTAGTTTTAAAATTAGAATCTTTTTCATTTAATAATTTCAATTCATTTTTATGTTCAATGTTGAAGAATACCGTCGCAAAACACATTCGATAAAGGTCATTTCTTGTGAATTTATTGCTAAAAATATCTTGACCTAGGACCTGGACCACTTCTCTAATAAACAAATTTGTCTTTTCAAAAGTCCTCAAATTTTTAAATTCCAAGGATTCAACAAGTGTGCCTATGGTATTCCATACCGATTGACCGAGGATATTTACAGGCGCCTCATTCGCATATTCCCCTATTGTATAAACTCGATCAATAGCTTTCTCTTGATAACCATTAAAAATTGATTTACTCTTTTCATCAAGCTGTTCTGTGGCTGCAATAAGGACCGTTTTTATATTTTCTATTTTTGAAAGATTATCAATCAACCCTAATATTTCTTTAACATTAAGATCATCATGCTTTCTTTCTAAATCATCAAATATAATAATATACGCATCTTTATGACCTAATTCATTATATAATGTATTATGTAAATCCCCTATAAGTGGAATTGATAGAGAAATTCCATGGTATGAAATATTAAATTTATTTAGTTTTTCACTAATTTGCCTCCAATATTTTTTTATTTTACCAGTTTTCTCATTTTTAACTATTTCAAAGTATATTTCCTGTATGATACTGTTAATGTCTTTTTTTCCAAATAGAGAAATATAGCAAACATTCTTATAACTTTTTATAAACTTAGAAACATATTCAGTTTTTCCAATACCCCAATTTCCTCTAATTAACACCTTTTGGTAGCTTGAATCTTTAAAAAGATTTAACACATTAATTATTTCATTTGCTTTCACAAATCTACCTCCTACATTTAAAGCTGGAACGAAACTTCTATCTCTTAAAATACTATCATAATTTCATTGCTAAATTATACCCAATTTATAAACATAAACAAAAAATATAACCACCATCTTTGGTAGTTATATCTCGGAATTATTAATGAATTTACTAACTCTTTATATTATACGCCCTAACCGCCTGCACCCTCGTAAACTCCCGATATACCCTCCGTCTCTCCTCGTTCCTAGACTTCGCTTCCTTATCGATTTGCCACGTTTCTTTTCTCGTGCGTTTCCTACGTACCGGAGGCTAATAATTACGTCTGTCTACTAAGTATTCCTCCGCTATGCCTACCTAATAATTTTATATTTTTTCCTTTTTACCCGCACGATTTAACTACTTTCTGCAACCTATAAATACGTAAGGAATATAAGAACGGAAATAATAGGTAGCCACCGCCCTATTCCGTAATAAACCCTAGAAATGCATACAGTTAGATACATAATTGAAAGGACGATGTTTTCGAATACTCTACTACGCGTTACACATCGTTTAAGAAATCTAGCAATGCATTCAACGTACTTTCATACTCCGTTTCAGATCGTCTATTTAACGCATGAAACTCACCTTCGTAATGTTTTAAGAATGCCCACTGTTTGATAAAGTCACGTGTGTGCTCCGAAAACTCCATTACCATGCCGGATATTTCAGTTTCGTTCGTAATCTGGTAAACATTTTCGGATATATCCCCATAACGTTCACGATACAAACGTAGTTGTTTTTCCGATTCGGTATCCTTTACGTATTTCACTTCCGGTGGTTTATTGCGTTCTTCCGCTAGTAGTTAACCGAGTACTTGTTTAGCTTCGTTTGCTTTGCGGAGGGGTGCTTTCTTTACCTCACGTAATTCACGGACCGTCATTCATCCTGATAAATTTTCCGAATTCACTGTGAACTAAATTGTTTTCCTTTACATACCTCAATCGACGTCCTATTTCAAAAACTGCTTCGCCTGCTACTCGTTGATAATCCTTTATCTCTGCGGTGATTACGTTAATATCGTTTGATAACTCCGCTATTCCATTCCTCACTATTAACACCTCCTTAACCATTTAAACCCCCACAACTTCGCTTACATTTCTTGTATCTCCCCATCTATTAGCGGCATTATTTTATATAAGTAATTACCGCTGAATACATTAATGACGGAAGGATATTTCGCTAGAAATAGACTTCAAGGTTTTGGCTCGTAATCTTTTTCTAGTTAAAAGATAGTTCTTGTTAGTGTGAACTACAACCATGTGTGGAAGCCGCCATATGTGGTTACGTGTCACATGGACTAATAGATTCCGGTTCATTACCGAATATCGCTAGTTGACTAATTGGTAGAATTGTATAAACCGTATTCTCCCACTGCTGCGTTTTTTACTTTTCTGACTCTATACAAACGGTGACTATAGCGATAAAATACAAGTAATGGAAACTATCATTACGTCTTGTGACCAAATTAAAGGAGGTCATTCGACATGAATGGAAGTATAAAACAAAATAAAAAGACAGGTAATTGGGATTTCATATTTAATATTGCGAAGGATCCTATGACTGGGAAACGCAAACAAATTAGAAGAAGAGGTTTTAAAACAAAGCAAGAAGCTAACGAGGAAATGATTAAGCTCAAAGCGGAAATTCTAACTAATGAATATCTCAAGCCTACGTATATGACTTACGAAAAGTTTATGGAAGAGTATTTTCAAGAGAGGAAAAACAAGTTGCAGAAATCAACGTATACTTCTCACTTTGCTCTATATCAGAAAACGATCAAACCTAAGTTAGGTCACTTTAAATTACAAGAAGTGACCGCGAGGCATTTACAGCGGTTTGTAAACGATCTAGTAGACGAGTCACACTATGCGGAGGATACAATCGTATTAATTTTTCGAATTATAAGCGCTTCGTTTAAGAAAGCATTTCTAGTACGATTGGTAAAGTTTAATCCAACTATCGGGGTCACCTTACCGAAAGTGACTCGTAAAGAAATGAGAGTTTGGACATTAGAACAGGTTACTAAATTCATCGATGAAGGAAGACGTGTGAAGTATCCTACGCGCTATTATATCGGATATTTAATGGCTGTACTTACCGGAATGAGGCAAGGCGAGATATTAGGTTTACGTTGGAAAGACGTTGATATGGAAAACGGCATTGTCTATATCAGACAGACTTTAACAGTAGGTAGAGAGCTGAAGATCGGAGCGAAAAATGAGGCAAGCGTAAGGTCACTACACATCCCTACCGTGCTTATAGAAGAACTAGAGTCACATAAAAAGTTAATCCGACAGGAAAAACTTATCTATGGCGAAGATTATACAGACCTAGACTTAGTCCTTCCTACAATTCACGGAAGACCTTTAGAGCCACGGAGTTTCCGTAGAGCGTTCTATTCACTTACGAAGCACTTAGAGCTTCCTCAGATACGTATACATGATCTACGGCATACTCACGCGACAGTGTTGATACAGCAAAATATTAACGTGAAATTAATATCCGAACGGCTGGGGCATACGGATATTGGTACGACATTAAATACGTATAGTCACGTACTACCAAGCATGCAAAAATCGGTAGCGGAAAGGCTAAACGAACTTTTTTAGCGGAAGTGACCAAAGCAGTGACTCGTGATATTTACCCAAGTACCTTCTCAATCTCAACCTCTAAATCCACCGGCTTCGTCTGCGGCGCAAAACGCCCTACTACTTTCCCTTCTTTTCCGATTAGAAACTTAGTAAAGTTCCATTTCACTGCTTTCATACCGAGTAAACCTGGTGCTTGTTCTGTCATGTATGTATAAAGCGGATGTGCCTTATCACCTTTCACATCAACCTTTGCAAACATCGGGAAATTCACACCGTAGTTTAACTCACAAAAACTAGTAATATCTGCTTCTGTACCTGGTTCTTGTCCTCCGAATTGATTACAAGGGAAACCGAGTATTTCTAGTCCTTGGTCTTTATATTTATCATATACTTCTTGTAAACCTTTATATTGCGGTGTAAAACCACACTTACTAGCTACATTTACAATAAGAAGCGCTTTTCCTTCGTAATCTTTTAACGACTTATCTTCTCCTGTTATCGTTTTAGCTGAAAAATCATAAACTGTCATGGTCCTTGCCCCTCTCTTCACTATCATTCTATGTTTATACTATACTACATTCGTGAATATACAGCTCTTATTACGTATTCTCCTCCAAAATAAAAGCGCTTTATTTCTGTTCGAAAATTCGACACAAACTACTAGACTTTTATGTTGGAAAGTTTTACAATTGAATTGTGAACAAAATGTGACAGTTTATATTCCATTATAAAAGAAAAGGATGGTGTTCATTATGAAAACTGCACAACATGAAACGATTTCAAATCGCGAGTTTTATTTCGTACTATATATGATGTTATTGTATGTGATCGGCTGGGTAATCGATGTTAATGGTTTATTTTTAAGCTCCTACTTTAATTTAGCAGGAGAGATTATGCTGCCAATTGTTGGTGGCATAGTTGGACTGTTCGTTATGTCTATCAATAAAGAACAAACGAAATAATAACAATTTAAAAAGGCAGAAGACGAGCTTTCGTTTTCTGCCTTTTTTCTATTTTAGCGTATAATAGAAACGTACAGTAAATAAGGAGTGGTAATGATGAAAAAAGTAGAGCAATTATCTTCTCACCTATATCTTATTGATGATTTTGATTTACAACATAATGAACGAACTGGTACGTACGTTTTATTAGGTGACGATATTACTTTAATTGAAACTTGTGCAGCCCCTTCTCTTCCGTATATTGTAGACGGCTTACAACAATTACATATTGATTTAAACGATGTAAAAAACATTATCGTAACACATGTTCATTTAGATCACGCCGGGGCTGCTGGTTTAATGATGGAAAAGTGCCCAAATGCTACTTTATATGTGCATTCTCGCGGCGCTCGTCATATGATTGATCCAACAAAACTCATTTTAGGCGCAAAAGCTGTATACAAAGAAGATTTCGATAAACTGTTTGATCCAATTCTTCCTATAGAAGAAGAACGTGTTCGTATTGTACAAAATGGTGATACATTACAAATTGCCGAAGACCGCATCCTTACATTTTATGATACACCGGGACATGCAAAGCACCATATTAGCATTCACGATTCATTAACAAACGGCATTTTTACTGGCGATACAATTGGCATTTATTATAGAGAACTCGCAGACGTTGGTATAGAACTATATCTCCCATCAACGTCTCCTTCACAATTCCAACCAGATGCGATGATTGCTTCAAAAAATCACATTCAAAGTATGAATGTAGATACTATTTATTTCGGTCATTACGGTGCATCATCCAATGTTACAGAAGTATATAACCAGCTTGAACATTGGCTACCTATTTTCGTTCATACTGGTAAAGAGGTCTTTGAACAGTATAATGATTTCGATGAAGCGACTAAAGCTTTACAAACTGCATTAATGGATAAGATCTCTTCTTACCTTACAAAGTTAAACGTTCCATCAGATCATTCTGTTTATAACATTTTACATCTAGATATAGAAATTAGCGCGATGGGCATTATAGATTATTTCACGAAGCAAGAAAAAGTAAACTCCACTATTAACTAACCGTAAAAGAAGAGATATACAACAGTAGTTATTGTATATCTCTTTTTTCTTTGAATATATCTTTAATAAAGGATGGTGGAATGCAATGCAAAAAGTGATGCTATATCTCTGCTTCACCTTATTTATCGTCTTATTATTATTTGTCGGGGTGAAAATTCAATTTTATTTAGATACAGATTCACAGGTGAATTTTAACGTGTATCCAAGATTATTCTACTTTACACTCTTCCCTCTTATAGTTGGCATTTTATTACGATTCCTTCAATCCATTAATCGCGAAACAAGTAAACAAAACTGGCGCTTTCAACCGGATAAATTTATCGCTATTACCGTACCTACGCTATTCATTTCCTTTTCTCCAGCTCTACTCTTTTCACCAGTTGGTGCATACCTACCTTATTTAACTAATATTATTCTTATCAATACAACTTTTGTTACGATAATAAGTTTAATAGCTGGTTATTCCCTTTTAGATTGCTTTATACAAAAAGATACTGTAAATATGAAAAAATATAATTGAGTACTCTATTGAATTTAGCAAACAGTGCGACAGAACCAAATAATCAATTTTTAAGTGTCGTTCGTTGATTACGTTGGTTTATTTATAAGTGCGATATTACTTGTAAGAGTCGCTATTCATGCGGTAAGGAAATTTATGTTAAACTAAAGAAAATCGTGTACTAAGTTAAATGACACTTCAACTAAGGGAGAATTATTATGTATAAACTTTTTGGATTCTCGTGTCTAATGTTTCTCGCAAGTATATGTTCTTTCTTTATTCTAAGAGGACCTCATGCAAATTTAACCTTAATTATTACGATTCTAGCTATACTTTCATTACTCGGTATTCTTTTTGCAATCGCATCAAAGAATTGGTTATTCGGAATAGTTGGTACGGCATTAAATGGCGTAATATTAGTAGTTGTATACTTCCTATTGCTAGCAAAAGGAATAGGTGGTTAATATATTTACATTTCAATAAGAAAAGCTCACAGCTTAAGCTATGAGCTTTTTTTACTTATCTCACCTTTTCATCTACATACTCCATAAACCGCTCTGCTTGAATAAATCTTTCTTTGTACGCCTCAGGTACGTCTTCTACTTTCATTCCACCAGTTGATTTTGTCTTTACTTGTACGATTTCATACGTCATTAAAGCTTCCACATAACGATCAAACTCTTCTTTTGTTAATACTTCTTTACTAGATTTATGACCATTTAATTTATCAAAGTATGGTTGAAGCCCCATACTTACCCTCTTCATTTCATCTCTTTTTGCTGGTGATAATTGATCATAATCAATATTACCGTTCGAATCTCCGTATGCAAGCTTTGCATTTGTTAATTTTTTTAGTTCTTTTGTAAACTCTTCATATTCCTTCGCACCCATGTCATCTTTCGCTTCTGATAACTTTGCACTAAAACGCATATACGCCTCTAATGTCATCGTTCCAGCATGTTTTTTTAAATTCTCAAAAGATCCGTATATACCATCCGCCATAATAGATTGATACGCAAAACCAGTCGTCGGGATTAAAAGAGCTGCTGCAAGCACTCCTGCAATAAGATGTTTCTTTCTCTTACGCCCCCCTCGATTCATTTTTATTTGAATGATTACTTTTTCTTTTAACTCCGGCGGGGCAACAATCCCCTTCGCCTCTTCTCGTATAGATTCTCTAACTCTACAATCTAAACTCATTTCACATTCCCTACCTCTCCTAAAAAGATTTCTTCTACTTGCTCTTTTTGACGTAGTGTTTTTAATGCTGCGTGAATTCTAGATTTCACAGTACCAATTGGAATATGTAATATTTGTGCTACTTCTTCTTGTGAATAATCGTGTAAGTATCTTAATATAATAACTTGTTTCAATTTATACGGTAATTTATGAATGAGTTCGATTAGTTTTTGGTTTGATATTTTACTTACAACATCGTTAGAAAAATCAATTTGTACTGGTTTTCTTTGCTCTTCTGCTTTTTTTATAATTCGTAATCGCATCCACCTCTTTCTTCTATAAGAGTGAATTTGTTTAATCGCAAGTCCAATTAGCCAAGGGCGAAATGGTTTCTTGCTATCATACTTACGAAGCGATTCATATAGCTGTATGTATATTTCTTGAACGACATCATCTACATCTGTTTTATCATCTATTAAAAAATGTGATGTTTTATATACTTCTTGAATCGTTTTATCATACAACTCGCTATATGCTTCTTTATTGCCTGATAAAGTTAAATGGATTAAATCTGTATACACTGTTTCATCCTTCATATACCATCCCTCCTTTGTCTTACACTATATATTGGCAAGTAATTGATATTTCGTTCGATTTTTCCAAAAAGTTTTATATAAATTAATATAATGATCGAATGAGTTCATAAGCTTCCCTTATAAAGTCGCATAACTATTATATAATTTTCCAATTTCTAATGGCGATTTAAAATGATTTATATAGTCAAATTTAGGAGGATATATAATGAAAGCTATTATTGTAACGTCGTTCGGTGGTCCTGAAGTGATGAAATATACAGATGTGGATATGCCAAAGATTTCAGACAATCAAGTTTTAATTCGAATTGTTGCTACTAGTGTAAATTTCGCCGATATTAAATCCCGTTATGGTAAAAAAGGAAATACAACACTACCTTTTATACCAGGGATAGATGCAACTGGTGTTGTAGAACGAGTCGGTTCTCATGTAAAAAATATTTATCCTGGACAACGTGTCATTGCTTTTCCTCAAAATGGATCTTACGCAGAATACGTTGTTGCAAATGAAAACCTTACTTTTTCTTTACCTGATGAAGTCGATTTTCAAACTGCAGCGGCATGCCCTATCGTATCTTTCACAAGCTATAATTTACTTGCAAATGTAGCAAGGCTTCAACAAGGCGAGTCTGTACTCATTCATGCAGCGGCTGGTGGAATTGGTACGACAGCAATTCAAATTGCTAAACTATTAGGTGCTGGAACGGTTATCGGTACTGTCGGAAATGAAGCGAAAAGTAAAATCGCTTTAGACGCTGGAGCTGATTATGTTATTTGTCATCAAGATGAGGATTTTGTAGAGAAAGTCAATGAGCTGACAAATGGTGAAGGGGTCGATGTAATTTTAGATTCTATTTCTGGAACAGTTTCGGAAAAAAGTTTAAAATGTCTTGCTTATTATGGTCGCCTCGTTCATTTCGGAAATGCAAGCGGCGAAATTGGTAACTTTCAAACGAAAGATTTACACGCAAGTTGTCGCTCTATACTCGGTTTTAGCTTTGGTACTACACGAAAAAAACGTCCCGAAGTACTCCAAGAAACTGCAAATGAAGTTTTCCGTTATTTAAGTGACGGAAGTTTGCAAATTAAGGCTACGAAATCTTTTCCACTTCAAGATGCAGGGAAAGCACATGAATGGGTCGAAAGTAGAAAAAGTACAGGGAAAGTAATACTAACTGTCCAGTCCTCTTCCTGAAATGAATACTTGAAACCGAGGTGTCATTCATGGGATCACGAATTATGCATGCTATTATCGCTAACAGGATTGCCGAAAAATTATCTATTCAAGATAAAACTTCTTTCATACTTGGAGGTGTAGCCCCTGATGCTGTTCATTCAGCAGAAGAAAAAGGCGCTTCACACTTTTACGCTGGCACAACGAAAAACTATACGAGAAGGATAGATTTCAATTCTTTTTTTCAAAAATATAATGCTCAAATGGATTCCCCTTTTCTCTTAGGCTATTACACCCATCTCATTGCCGATGATATTTGGCTAAGTGGCTTTTTTCTCCCTTGGCTAAAAAATAGAATAGAAAATGACGAAACTATCGCACCTATGTACTATAACGATTTTAAATTGTTAAATGCAAAATTGCTTCATCATTACGATAAAGAACAACAACTCTTCTCTCTTCTCAATCAAGAGGTTCACATTATGGATATTGAAGAGGTTTCTAAAGAAAACGTATTAGCTTTTCGAAAGTATCTTTTTGAAGATATGTTGTATCCAGAGCAACATTTGCATGAAGACTTACAAGTGTTTACGTTTAATCAAATCGTTGGTTATATTGAGACAGCTATTGAAAAAGGCGTATTTTATATTAATCAACTCTCTAATGAAAAATCGCCTTCAAACATGTGAAAATCCCCCTCAATATATTTGAGGGGGATTTTCACATAGTGATATTATTATTTGTTCTTTTCCATAACCGCAAAATAATTCCCTTCACTATCAGCAAAGTTAAATACTTTACCAGAAGGCATAGTTACCATTTCGCCAACAGTAACATTTTTATTTTTTAAATCTGTATATAATTGATCAAGATTTTCTGAGAAGAACATTAAAGATGGTGTACCAAGATTTAATTCTGGGCTCATCTTAGAAATCACTTCTTTATTATGTAATATAATGCTCGTTTCTGCACCGCTTTTCGGAGCGATTTCAATCCATCTCATTCCTTGCTTGTTATCTTCCTCTGCTACTACATGAAATCCTACCTTTTCCGTCCAAAAATTGACTGCCTCATCTTGATTGTTTACATATAACATAATTTGTCCGACTTTATGAATCATTTGTATTCCTCCTAATGTTTTTTATATTCTATGTAGCTTTCTACAGGTGCTATCGTTATTCCTTTTGAGTTGATATGTACTTCTTTGCAAAATTTATCGACTGACTCATCCCATCCAGCTCGTCAAAATAATCATTTCTTTCAATCATATTATATCCGTCGAATCCAATTTCATCTAATACCTTGAAGAATATATCGAAATCTACTTCACCATTTCCTGCTGCGACTTCTATATACTTACTTGAATTTTTATTTTTTACTTCTTTACAATCTTTAATATGAGTTTGTATTATATAATCTTTTAATAGTAATAAAGCTTCTACCGGATTTTCATTTACATCACTTATTAAATTTGCTGGGTCAAAGTTAACAGCTAGTCCTTTTGAGTTTATATTTTCTAAAAATCGTTTTAACACTGTTGCTTTTTCAGAGCCTGTCTCAATAGCGAAGACTCCTCCAAATTTGAATGCTAAATTCCCTACCTCATAACAAACCCGTTCCATTTTATCATAGTACGCACTTTTTTCATCATCTGGAATTCCCCCGATATGAGCTGTTATTATCTTTGCTCCTAGCTCCAAACCTCTGTCAGCAATATATTTAAACTGATCTATTGCACCGTCAACTTCCGTGCCTATAATTCCATTTTCTCCAAAGTTAATTGCTAATGACGGAACCTTTATTCCATTAAAAGATAAACCTTTCTTTAAAGTAGTCCATTCTACCATTGGAATATTAGCTAAGTTGAAGTTCTTATTCATAGCATACAATTGAATACATTCTAAATTCCATTCTCTCGCCTTTTTTATTCCTTCGTTTACTTCAATATGTTTCGTATTTAAAAACATCCCTAATTTCCTATTCATATATGTACCTTCTTTTTATTATTTCGTATCAGTTTAATATTCGACTCTCTTTATATTACTTCCTTGTACATATGTTGATTTAAAAACTGATGCTAGATACATTTTAATAACCATTAATAAACCTCCTTGTATTATTCAATTGCAGATAAAAAAGACGTAACTACAAATAGTTACGTCTTTCCCATTCTTTATCTAGGCTTTTTCTTCCCAGTAAACGCTGGTTTCTTTTTCTTTGGTGCTTTCGGTTTCGTTTCTACAAACGATCCGTTGAACATTTCTTGCTTCGTAAATACGATGCCTAGTTTTTTTGCAAATTGAAGTAATTTACGCTCTTCTTGTTGTGTTACAAGAGAAACGACTGTTCCTTCTTTACCCATACGTCCTGTACGTCCTGAGCGGTGAATGTATTGGTCTACTGTGTCTGGTAATTCTAAGTGAATTACGTGTGTTAAATCATCAATATCAATACCGCGTGCTGCAATATCAGTAGCAAGTAGAATTTCTAATTTCCCGCCGCGGAAAGCACGCATCGTTGCTTCACGCTCTTGCTTACCTGCTTCTGCATGAAGAGCTGCTGCTTTCATTTTACGGAACTGCAATTTCTGAGTAATTTCATCTAAACGGAATGGGTCGTTTAAGAAAGCAACTGCTTTTACATCGCCCATATGCATAATTCTTCTTACATAATCATTTTTTTCGCGTCGCTCACAAATGATATACGTATGCTCAACTAAGCTTTTTGACTCTGCACGTGTTACACGTACCACCTGTGGTTCAACTGCTAAATCACGTGCCGCGTCTTCTGCAGCTTTGGTAATTGTCGCTGAGAAGAATACTAATTGACGGTCGCGCATCGTTGATTTAATTACATCTTGTACTGCGCCCATCATCTTTTGTTTTACAATTTGATCAAACTCATCAAATACAATTGTTTTTACTTCATGCATCTTTAGCTTTTTCATTCGAATTAATTCTAAAATACGTCCTGGTGAACCGACAATTACTCTCGGGTGTTTCTTTAATTTTTCAACTTGGCGCTTAATATCTGCACCACCAATTAAAGATGCCCCTGAAATTTCAGTCCCTGCTGTAAACTTTTGAACCTCTTCGTGAATTTGCATAACAAGCTCACGTGTTGGCGCTAAAACAACAACTTGTGGTTGTTTTACTTCAGGATTAATTTTATGTAAAAGGGGTAATAAGTACGCTAATGTTTTTCCTGTTCCAGTTGGAGATTCAGCTATAACGTCTTGTCCTTCTAAAATAGTTGGAATCGCTTGTTTTTGAATTTCAGTTAATTCTTTAAAACCAGCCTTCTCCCAAGCTTGTTGTAAAAATGGTTGCATATCTTTTATCATTTGTTTTTCTCCTTTATCTCTATTTTTGAAGAAAATGTTGTATTGTTCGCACCGTTTCTATCATGTGTGAAATAACAGCTATTAAATCATCAACATGGTCTTCTGTAATCGCTTTTTGAAATAGAACCTCTACCTTATTATGATATGAAATCGCTTGCTTATTATATTCGTATGAAAGTTTTTGCGTAATCATTCTTTCTTTTCCCCATATAGAATGCATGAAAGTTTCAATTTCTTCGCACATTACCTCTGGCTTTTCTATCGGGAATGAAAATGCTAACTTCATTTCACAACCTGGTGTAAATTGTGGTACTTCCAATATTTCACCAGATAAGTTCTTTGCATCTACAGATAGTGAAAATGTTGCTTCTACTAACTGTTCGAACGGCTCTGTTAATTGAAATGAAATATTGTATATACGACTTAATGAGGCAAGGTCCATCATATCTTTTCGATCTGTTACAAGAATATCTCCATGTAAATCAAAATCATATACAGCACCTTCCACGATTACTTTTAAATTATCAAAAGCAGTTGGATCAAACATAATTTCCTCCAAAAAACAGGCGCCTTTCGATGGAAAGGCGCCACTTGATGTATATATAGTTTACAGATAAACGAGATGAATTACAACCTTTTAGAATAAACCTACTGCTTTTCCATCTTCATTTACGTCCATTTGTAGTGCTGCTGGCTGTTTTGGAAGGCCTGGCATTGTTAACATTGTTCCTGTTAACGCAACGATAAATCCTGCACCAATTGATGGTTTCAGCTCACGAATTGTAACGATAAAGTCTGATGGACGACCTAATTTTGTTGCATCGTCAGAAAGAGAGTATTGTGTTTTCGCCATACAAATTGGTAGGTTACTCCAACCTTCTCCTTCATATTGAGCTAATTGCTTACGTGCTTTCGGAGCAAATTCAATGTCTTTTGCACCGTACACTTTTTGAGCAATTGTACGAATTTTTTCTTCTAATGGTAATTCTAATTCATAAAGTGGTGCGTAGTTGTTCTCACCTTTTTCAATTTCTTTTAACACTTTCTCAGCAAGGTCAACTCCGCCTTGGCCACCCTTCTCCCAAACTTCCGTTAAGGATACTGCATAGCCACGCTCATTGCACCACTCTTGTAAGTATGCAACTTCTGCATCTGTATCTGTAATGAATTTATTAATTGCAATTACGAAAGGCACACCGAAGCTTTGAATTGTTTCAACATGCTTCTGTAAGTTTTCCATACCTTTTGCTAATGCGTCTACATTTTCTTCTTTTAATTGATCTTTTGCTACGCCACCATGCATTTTAAGCGCACGAATAGTCGCAACAATAACAACTGCTTCTGGTTTAATGCCAGCTGCACGAGCTTTAATATCTAAAAACTTCTCTGCACCTAAATCAGCACCGAATCCAGCTTCTGTAATAACATAATCACCTAATTTTGCTGCCATTGTTGTAGCGATAACACTGTTACAACCGTGAGCGATATTCGCAAATGGTCCGCCGTGAATGATAGCTGGTGTATTTTCTAACGTTTGTACTAAGTTTGGTTTTAATGCATCTTTTAATAATAATGTTAACGCACCTTCTACACCTAAATCTTTAACCGTTACAGGTTGATTTGCAAAGTTATAAGCAACTACGATGCGAGATAGACGCGCTTTTAAATCTTGAATATCTGTTGCAAGGCAGAATACCGCCATAATTTCAGATGCTACTGTAATATCAAAACCGTCTTCACGTGGTACACCTTGAACTGGTCCACCAAGACCAATTACTACGTTACGAAGGGCACGATCATTTAAGTCAACACAGCGTTTCCAAACGATTTTACGTGTATCAATTCCAAGTGTGTTTCCTTGTTGGATATGATTATCAATAAACGCTGCTAACGCGTTATTAGCAGTTGTGATCGCATGGATATCTCCAGTAAAGTGAAGGTTAATGTCTTCCATAGGTACTACCTGTGAAAAACCACCACCTGCTGCTCCGCCTTTTAGTCCCATCGTTGGTCCAAGAGATGGTTCGCGAAGTGCAATTACTGTTTTCTTACCAATTTTATTAAAAGCTTGACCTAAACCAACTGTTACTGTTGATTTACCTTCTCCAGCTGGAGTTGGGTTAATCGCTGTTACTAAAACAACTTTACCGTCTTTCTCGTTCTGTAAGCGCTTAAAAATGTCAAGAGATAACTTACCTTTATAATGCCCGTATGGCTCTAATTCATCTTCTAAAATATTTAATTCAGCTGCAATTTCTTGAATCTTCTTCATACTCGCTTCTTGTGCGATTTCAATGTCGGATTTAACTGTTGTAGTAGTTGTCATATACCCTAGTCCCCCTTTAATTGGTTCTGATGATATTGTATCAGTTTTTTGTATTTTCTGCACTTATTTACCTCCTAAAAATTCTTTCATTTCTTTATGCGTTTTTCAGCATAAATACCCATAAGAAGGTTAACGATTGTTGTAACTCGATAGGTAGTTGACCTAGCATCTTCTCATTTACTCCGCGCTTATATACACCGATGCCATCTACAACTTCAAAACCTTGTTCTTTCGCTAACTGTTCAAATTCCCACGGCATCATCGTATTACAAACAACGTCTTTGCCGTATAAACGAGGATAACTGTTCTCTCGAGGCTTTGCTGTCGGTCCTAAAATTGCAATACATGCATACCCATCGCTTTTTAAAACGCGCTTTATCTCATTTAATGCTCGTAATGGCTCCTCGGTCCATTCTAAAGAGTTAATTGCCATAATTGATTCAAATTGCTCATTTTCAAATGGTAAGGAAGAAAGATCTCCTTTTATAAAAGATAAATTCGGTCCTTCTCCGCGCTCCTTCCCTTTTTGAATCATTACTTCTGATAAATCTACTCCAACTGCTTTATAGCCCGCGCGACTTAATTTATATGTACCGTATCCATCCCCACAACCAACATCAAGCACCCGAGCTTCTTTCTTCACATACTGTTCAAAAAATGGAATAATTGTACTTCTACTCCCGCTATCCCACATCTCCTGACTATTCTGAGTCCAAAATTCTGCACTACTATCCCATTTTTTCTCTGCTGATTCATGCCAATTAAATTTCGTCATACATTCCCCTGCCTTCACGTTTTATCACTCATTTCATTCTACATCATTTTCCAAAATTCCTGTTTATCTTCATTAGGAGATGTATAAGCTAATAATGGAATCTTTATTCTCCAATTTTTGCTTTACTTGGGTTTAACTCATACTCATGTTCTTCTCTTTATGTAAGATACTATAGGTACACCCAATTGAAAGAGAGGGATGTACATGCGAAGAAAGAGAAATCATCATTTTAAAAGTGGTGAAAAAAACGAAGAGTATGCAGCTGAAATATCACCAGCTGGCATTCCGATTAGACATAAGCGTAAAGAAATTGCAAATGAAATAGAAGGTACAAATACTGGTGCAATGGTAGGCTATGTCGCTTTATTTCTTTCGCTTTTCTCAATTGCATTTTATCCGGTTACACTCGGCTCTCTTGCGATTTTAGTCGGCTTATTAGCTGTCAATTTCGGAGCAAGAACACTTGGATATACTGCAATTGGTTTTGGAAGTTTTTCTGTTTTATTTACTTTACTCTATCCGCTTGCTTTGTCAGCGTTTTAAAAAAAACACACCAAGTTATACTTGGTGTGTTCATTCGTGATACAACATAATATGACCGCATCCACAGCAATGTTTCGCTGTAATTTCTTGAAACACTGGATAATTCTCTTCATCCCGATGCTCAATAAACACCTTTTCAAATCGATACATATTTTGTGCATATGCCCAATCTTGTTTCGTACGTGCATACAAAGTGGAGGAAAAAAACTCCTCACCACCGCAAACGATACATGTTTTCTTCATTACTACCCCTCCTATGCTTGTCTTACTTCATCTATATGAACATAAGCATAAGAAAAAGACCTTCTATTACTAGAAAGTCTTCTCTGAAACAAAAAGAAATGTACCAAACATTCCTACTCCGCTATATTCTTTCGTAACATCAGCTTCTGTTTTAAATGTTTGCTTTACAGTCATAAAGAATACACCATTTCGTGCATCTGTACTTTCAAATTTTAATTTTTCTTTTTTACCATCTACATTTTGTGTGCATTCAAAACTACTCTCATCACATTTCAATGCATACTTATCCTCTACATACACTTTAAAATCTGATTCTTTCGGACAAGTAATAAGTAAAATCGCCACGAGAATAATACTTACAATACCCACAATTGTATAATATTTCTTCATTTGTACTCCTTTCAAATGACAAGAAAACTTGACTTCATGCGCCAAGTTTTCTTAGTCCACAACCCATTGCCATTCTTGTTCTTTCTTATCAAAAATGAGCCAACCTGTCTCTGTTGCTTCTTCTTTCAATTCATCGATATTATCTAGTACCTCATCCGTACTTTCATACGAACCAACTACATATACCGGAATTTCAAGACCCCTTCTTGACTCAATTTTCCCTGCTAGATCAATATAAAGACCATCTTCCATTAATGGAATAAGCCCCATGATCAATTCTTTCGAAATTGCTGGGAAAATTTTTGATTTTTGGAACAAAGAAAAACGTTTCTTACCGAAAGCACCGAGTTTATAAGGAATGACTTTACTTAACATTCCTACAAAGTCAGCAATTCTACGATAATACACTTTGTTGTACCATCCGTCATCATGTGAAAAATAAACAAATCTATTTTTCAATAGCGGAAAGAATGTTCTTGCAAGTGGTTCTTTTTTGTGAGCCAAATATAAAAGCTCTGCAATTTCTTTTGGCTCTAGTTCATCTAAATCGCTTGCATCATCAAAATCTACCCAACAAAATTCATCAAATTCATCAATCTCTGCTTGAATTAACTTATGTATATTTTCTTCCTCAACATATTCAAATAAAGTATGATAGTGAAAATCTGTCCATTCAAAGTTGTGCTTCAAAAGCAACACTTGATGAAGCGGTGAAGGGATGTTACTTGCAAACTCTTTAAACGTAATTCCTGATGTAATAAAACAATGACCCCGACGATTACCATTAATATATATCATATTCTTTACTTGGTCAGATCCTCCAGACAAAGCACCTAGCCACCTTCGTTTTATATGTTTCAATTCTATAGCATATTTTAACATGAAAAATTTTAGAAACATAGAAAAAAATTCAAAAACTATTTACAATTTCATGTGTTTTATTACATAGTGATTACAAGAAAAAACACCTGCTCGTGAGCAGGCGTTTTTAAAGGATTTCATCTGGGTTTTGAGGATGATGATTTCCCTCTTTCTTTTCATCTTTTTGGAACATCGATTGAATCTTATCAATTGTTTGTGGAGCTAATTCAATCATTTTTTCTGCTAAATGTGTCGCATTTTGTAGATGTAGAATATTTACTCCATCTTTATTCACCACAAGAAATGCTACTGGTGTAATAGAAACACCACCCGCGCTACCGCCACCAAATGCAGGGTTACCGTTCGCTCTTTGTCCATCATTCGTTTGGAAATCAGAACCTCCTGCTCCAAACCCGAACGCTACTTTAGAAACCGTTAACACCACACCACCGTCAGCCGTTTGAACAGGCTCCCCAACAATCGTATTCACATCGACCATTTCTTTTAAATTTTCCATTGCCGCTTTCATTAATCCTTGAATTGGATGATCCACCGTTCATAACCTCCTTTGTCATATCTTTCCTAGTTTTTCCGAAAGTTGGTGAACTAAACATAAAATTTTATGTTGATTTCAAAAAACTTAAGTTGTAATATTTAGAAAAATAAAAAAAGAGGTCAATTCGTTATGATGCGAAAATTAACAAAGGAAGATCATAAACAAGTATTCGCTTACCTAAAAGAAGAAGCAGCCCTTAACTTATTTATTATTGGAGATATTGAAGCTTTCGGTTATGATACAGATTTTCAAGAACTATGGGGAGTATTTAAAGAGAATGGAACATTACAATCAATTTTACTTCGCTTTCACGATTCATTTATACCATATAGTAAAGAAGAGTTTGTAGTAACTGACTATGAGGCACTTCTTTCAGCGTATAAGCCGCTTAAACTATCTGGCAAGTCAACTATCGTAGAAAAATTTGAAACTTCTCCTGCTATTCAACTAGGTGTCAAAAGTGATATGTATTTTTGTGAATGTCTAAATGGCAACAACTTACCTGACACGCCTATTCATGAGACGATTAAACTTGCATCAATAAATGATGTAGGTCGAATTATGCAATTAAGAAGTAGCATCGATGAATTTCCAACTGCTAATGAATCAGAAAAAATTTTACGACAATCTATTGAAACAAATACAGGACGTACATATTATATTGAAAAAGACGGCACAATCATCGCATCCGCCTCTACTTCCGCTGAAAATTCATTATCTGCTATGGTAGTTGGTGTATGTACACACCCGAATTATCGGGGAAATGGATATGCTTCACTCCTATTACAAAAAATGATTCAAGACTTTGCGAAAGAAGGCCGAACACTTTGTTTATTTTATAACAATCCAGTTGCTGGACGAATTTATAAACGACTAGGATTTAAAGACATTGGGATGTGGACGATGTATCGATAATAAGAGGTACTTTATAAGCGGAAATAGTTGTAACTTAGCAATACAAGCAGATTATACAAAAACTTCACACCGTTATTATGAAGATGAAAAAACTACTTGCGAAGCGATGACTCTAACTAAAAAATGTTATGCATTCAAACTAAATATAAACGGGTAGCCCCAATTGTTGCATCTACTCCAGCAATTGGGGCTACCTGTTTATTCTCAAATTCTTTCCACGACAAATAGAAATATTTATGAAACATTTATCACACTTATGTCGCTATTATCTTTACGTGCAAATGCCCTTCTTAATATTACTGCTTCTTATTATACTGTGCTTTAAAATCAATATATTCCTGTCTCGCATCCTGATTATTACCTTGGTGACTATCAAAAGATGTATGTATTTGTGATATATATTCTACTAACTTACCTTCATCATTTCGCTTCTTATAATTTATTACAATACTTACTTCCAATATCTGCTTTGAACCATTTTTAGAATCAATATGCAATGCGATTGATCCACCACCATATTCATCATATTGTATTTTCAACTTATCATTAATAACACTCTGAAACTCTAATTCAGTTAGTTTATATCCAACAGTACTAGGCTGATCAAACTTTTTTATATCACCTCCTGGCTTCATCTTTAGTTTCCCTATCACTTTTAAACGATCTACAATTAGGTTCACGTATGAAACATCCAGACTTGAATCCGTACTTTGTACCTGTCCATTCTCATAACTAATATTTGTACTATAATTAACTTCTTCTTTATAATTTTTATTATCTACTTCCGAGGTAATTTCTTGTGTTGTATTTCCATATAAACTTTTATCTTTCGTATTATATATGCCTTTCGAAGTTTGATAGATTGTTTTACTGTGCTCTCCATCTTCTTTTTGTTCATATGTACTATATATACCTCTTTGTCCCACAAAAGCATATCCATCATCACTCGCAGACATAACCTTTTTCATGTCACCTTCATCCAATGCCTTAACAAATGGCTCATACTCTATCTTTTCTTCAAAAAAACTACATGCTTGTAGTAGGCTGATTGCTATTATGATCGGAATTATTTTAGAAACACTTTTTTTGTTCATTTCATCATCACACTACCCACTCTCCATTTTCGATCAGATAACCTTCTAATCACTTTAATCACCTTACATAATTAAATTTTCTTTTAGAAGTTAAAATACTCTCCTGTAAATAATTACTTTTCTATCATCAAAACTTACAATACGCACTTTCTTTATGCCTTACGTTTCGATTTACCTTTTTTATTTTTCTTTTGATATCTTGGAGTTTCTCTTTTATGTTGCTCCCACGTTTTATTAAATGCTGGAAATTTAAATCTGCAATATGCTAATAGCTGAAATTCAGCAGCTCCAATGGCTATCGTATACATTAAAAAGGTCCCTACTACATACATACCTAAAGTATCAAATCCATAATCGTTATGAAAATATAGCAAAATAAGAAGGATTAATGCGTATATTGAAGCAACTTTCATCATAGTTCCTTTTGCTTTACTAAAAAAGGAAGCGGATCTTTCATCCATACTAAATGCACCTTCACTTGCCTGTTTAAACGTATCAATTGTTGTCAAAATATGAAAAATTACTGCTCCTAAAAATAATAATCCTGCATACAGTAATGTAATCTGATCAATTGAATTATTAGCCATTTTAGTACCAATCAAAACTACGAGTAATATTATTGCCATTTGAAATGCATTTAATAATACAACAATTGTTTGTAGCTTTTGAAATTTAAACTGAGCTTTTGGAAATAAATATAGAATGAAAAAAATTACTTGCAGAGCATATAACAACACTTCCAGCTTAACAATTCCTATATTAAGGAGGACCATACAGTAATCCCAATCACCTGATACAATAATAGAAAAAACAGCTATTGAACTATAAAGTATTCCTCCAAACATAAACCCCACAGAGTCTTCTGGGCTTAAGCGATTTCTACATGTTATTTTAAATTCATCTAAATCTTTTTCTTTTATATTCCACATATAATTACACCATCTTTTCTAAAATCATGTAATAACTCTATTTTTGTAGACAAACTGAGAGTAAATAAATGTTTTTGGCATTTCATATTAAACTAGCCTTTTTTACTTTGTTTAACAAACACAAAATACATCAACATACAACTTAACCTCAGTTTGTACAACTATCTTTTCAAAAGGAGTTAGAGAAATCTTGTCACCGTTCAACAAAAAATCTAAAAACATAATAAGCATGTGTATAGAAGTATATGCAAGAACTCCCCCATAAAAGATTCTTATATAATCCGGACTTAATCAATTTTTATTTGCAATTTCGAAAAATACTAAATCTTCTTCTTTTATTTTGAGCATCCATCTTTCCTCATTTCGGCGCAAAACTTATTTTATTTCTTTAGTTTTCTTTTTTTCCTTCTCTTCATAAAGCTTTAGTCTTTTCTGACGTTCCCTTTCATGTTCCTCCCACGAAATATAAAATGATGGAAATTTAAATCTACAATAGGCTAATAATTGGAACTCTGCTGCACCTATGGCTACCGCGTACATGATTAGAGTCCCTCCCGCATACAAACCTAAAATATTTAGTGTATAATCATTATGCACATAAATTAAAATGAGAAGAGTTAACACATAAATTAGAGCACACTTAATTGCAATCCTCTTTGTTTTACTAAAAAATGAAGAGGATTCTTCTCCCGTATTAAATGCCCCTTTACTTGCCTGTCTAAAAGTATCAATAGTCGCTAAAACATGTAAAATGACTGCACCTAAAAATAATAATCCAACATACATTAATGTAATTTGATCAATTGAATAATTTGACATCCCCGGGATTATCAACATTGTAAATGTAATAGTACCTAGCTGAAACGCATATAACAGTACCACAAGTGTTTGTAGTTTCTGAAATTTAAATGGCATCTTAGGAAACAAATAAATAATTAAAAAAATTACTTGAAGACTATAAAGCACTAACTCAAGACTAACAATTATTTTATCAAAGAGAGTCGGGTAATAACTCCAACCAAACCTTATTAACCCTACAATAAGAAAAAACATTATTAATGAAATAAAAAACATCGTTCCAAACATAAACCCTGTAGCCCAATCGGGACTTAAGCGATTCTTGCAAGTACTTTTAAATTCATTTAAATCTTCTTCTTTTATATTCCACATATAATTACACCATCTTTTCTAAAATCATGTAATAACTCTATATTTGTAAACAAACTAGGAATAAATAAATGTTTTGATATTTCATATTAAACTAGCCTTTTTTACTTTTTTTAACAAACACAAAATACAGCGATAGCATTAGTATTAAGCCTATTCCACAAACCAATCCCCCTCCATATTCTTTCTGGTATAAAAAAATAAACATAGTAACAATATAGCTCGGTATTGACAAAATAATGAGCCACTTCCCCAGAAACTCTGCTATTTTATATAAGATTAAAAAAATAAACATAATCCCAACAATAATAGGTGCTATTACACCTTCAAAAAAACCTTTTTCTTTTTTTACGGCTTTAGAATCTTTATTCAAGATCTTACATTCCTCCCTTTGCTAGTTAATTTATGAATAATGTATTCATTCTATCTTCAATATAAGTTTACGAGTATCATTTACAGCTTTCATTTCAGTTTTTGTTTCGCTTTTGTTCTTTCTCTCTTATTCTTTTTCTATTTGCTATAAATTCTTGACGTTCCTTTTCATGTTGTTCCCACGTAATATTAAATGATGGAAATTTAAAGCGACAATACACCAATAGGACGAATTCTGCTGATACTACAGCGAATATATATAATATTATTGTTTGTGTCACATAAATTGCCATTTCATCAAATGTATAATTAAGGTTTAAAAAAATTAATACAAGTAGAACTATTACACTGATTGTTATTCCAATAAAAAAATATAATTTCGTGTCAGTAAAAAATGAGATGGCCGGTCCTTCTAATTTATATCCTCCATACTTTGCTTTTCTAAAAACATCGATCGTTGCTACAATGTGAGTACAAAGCGCCCCTAACATTATTAAACCAATATAAACTAACGTTTTATTATTACTTGGAAAATCAAACATTCCTTCAACCATCATAACGATAAATGGTAATGTTGCTAATTGAAAAGAATAAAATAAAGTCACGATGGCTTGGAGTTTCTGTAATTTAAAAGCAACCTTTGAAGACATGAAAATTATTAAAAAAATCAACTCCAAAATGTATAACTTTACCTCAGATCGTACCAAAAATATTTCAAATGGTGTTAAAGAAATCTTATCACCGTTCAGCAAAACACCTAAAAACATGATGAGCATGGGTATAGAAGTATATACAAAAACTCCCCCATAAAAGATTCTTATATAATCCGGACTTAAGCGATTTTTATTTACAATTTTGAAAAAACCTAAATCTTCTTCCTTTATTTTAAGCATTCATCTTTCCTCATTTCGACGCAAAACTTATTTTTTTTCTTTAGTTTTCTTCTTTTCCTTCTCTTCATACACCTTTAGTCTTTTCTGACGTTCTCTTTCATGTTCCTCCCACGAAATATAAAATGATGGAAATTTAAATCTACAATAGGCTAATAATTGGAACTCTGCTGCACCTATGGCTATCGCGTACATGATGAACGTAAATATAAAGTAACCAAACATTATGCTCAATGAGTAATTATTTTGTATATAAATTAAAACGAGAAGAATTAGTACATAAATTACCACACCAAACATTACATTTTTCTTTGCCTTATTAAAAAATGAAGTAGATCTTTCTCCCATACTAAACGCACCTTTACTTGCTTGTTTAAAAGTATCAAATGTTGTTACACCATGAACAAGTATTGCTCCTAATACTAGTAAACCTACATAAATAAGCGTAATAAAATTAATAGAATAATTACTCATCCCTGGAAGAACAAACGCCGTAAGACCTATAGTACCTAACTGAAACGCATATAATAATATCACCAATGTCTGGAGCTTTTGAAATTTAAAACGTACCTTAGGGATCAGATATATAATAAAAAAGATTACTTGTAGGCTATATAACAACAATTCCATTCTGACTATTACTGTGTCAAAAAGAGTCGGATAGTAATCCCAGCCAAATCTAATTAGTGCTCCAAAAATAAAAAGCATCAATAACGAACTATAAAGCATTCCACCAAACATAAACAACATAGCTCCTTCAGGGCTTAAACGATTTCTACATGTTATTTTAAATTCATCTAAATCTTCTTCTTTTATATTCCACATCCAATTGTCCCACCCTTAACTACATTCACTTAAATCATGTAGATTAAAAATAAAAACCTTCTCATTTTGATGAAAAGAGAAGGTTCTATTAATCTCAGATATTCTTACATTATAATAATGATTCTTTTTAAGCTATTTCATAGTGCTCTGCTATTTTTTTTACACATCTTTTTATATTCCAGCATCCACTCTGCTATTTCTTCTTTCTCTTCGTCAGTGGATTTTTTCTTATATTTAAAACCAATCACTTTCATATCCAAAAATACTTATTCTTCCATTTCCTCATCTACCGGAATACATTGGATAATAACTTTTGTTGTGTTTGAAACTTGTACAAAAATTTCAAATGTACCAACAAACATAGCAACCGTTCGGGATAATTCTTTATTACTAATATATAAAATCATTGCAAGTTCTTCTGCAAATTTAGGTATATAAACAATATATCAAGCATTTCAACAGCTATTATGCAATCATCCACCGATACTTTATCCAATATTTTCTGTTCAATTAATCCCCCAGTTTTATCCCCACACTCTTACTGAAAGTACAAAGGTTTTTCTTTTGAAAATAACCACATATGTAGGCCCCTTACTACTAAAAACAACAATTAGAACTCTTAATTCAAGAATACCTTTATATACTTCTATAAAACAAAACTAAAATTAGGGTTTTACTTTTCATATCTTTATTACTAAAAGTGTACTAAATTATTATTGTGTATCTACTGCAATTTTTATTTCAACATACTGTAACTCTTCATCACCACTAAAAATATGGTAAATAGGTGAGATCATATCAAGTTCATTATCTTCCATATACTGAAGAATCTCAGCATATGCATACTCTGTTAATGTTTCAAAATCTCCTGCATATCTTTTCATTAGCATGTTATCAACATAGTAATAACTTCGAAACTTCATTGTTTCTGATTTAGGAATACTACTCTCATATACTGGCATAAATAATTCAATAAACATATCTCCATCTGATGGTACATTTTTCAGCGCATAAAACATTGGACCTTTGGCCGTTAAATTCGCTTGCGCAATTTCTGTCAATAAATCTTCTATTACTTTTTCCATATCAGTATAGTGAAAAAAATATTCTCTCGATACAACATTTGTATAAGCAATGCTTTGTTCCTCAACTATCATCGCACTAATTCACCTACTTCAATAATAGGAGCATAAATATCCAACCACATATCACCATATACATCTAAACATACGTGATAAAAGCTACTATCTAATTTCATATGATTCTGTTCAGCAGATTCATTTAAAACACGATAAGCGTCTTCAATATCACCATCTTCATCTGAGAATCTAACACAAAGTGCTTCTTCAATAAGAATTGCATCAATATACTCATAAGGTGAATCCTCTTCCATATTTACCCTTCCATTCACTGGGACACAATACATATATTCACCATATTCCGGTTCATTCTCTAATGGTGAATACGTAAAAAGAACAGGTCCTATTGGGTATATATCGTTATGAACTACTTGATTTCTAAGTGCGATAGCTGGTAACAACCAATCATCTTTTTTTACTATTTGAGTGATGCTTATTAAATTTAAAAGCGATAATGCTTTATACTGAACTTTCATAATCCCTACCCCTTATACAGTGATTTATTTATTTCTTCACAAATAGATTCTTCCACGCACATAAAAAAAACAGTTTATGACTATCATTTACAAATCTCATTTCAATTTTTATTTTTCTTTTGTTCTTTTTCTCTGATTCTTTTTCTATTTGCTATAAATTCTTGGCGTTCCTTTTCATGTTGTTCCCACGTAATATTAAAAGATGGGAATTTAAAGCGACAATACACCAATAGGACGAATTCTGCTGATGCAACGGCAAATACATATAATATTATTGTTTGTAAAAAATAGAACACCATTGGCTTTAGCGCAAAATGAATACTTGCAAAGATTAATATCAAAAGGACAACTATATAAATAAACATTCCAATTAACATCCAAAGTTTTGTATTAGTAAAAAA
The DNA here is from genome assembly GCF_022664315.1 of Bacillus cereus group sp. BfR-BA-01309. NCBI lineage: Bacteria > Bacillati > Bacillota > Bacilli > Caryophanales > Bacillaceae > Bacillus > Bacillus cereus group sp. BfR-BA-01309. The sequence continues at coordinate 213,293 of NZ_JAKUHE010000006.1, read as the reverse complement.
TGAGGCTGACTCCCCTTTTAACTTATAGCCTCCATATTTTGCTTTTTTAAAAGTATGGATTGTTATTACAATATGAGTAATTATCGCTCCTAATAATAATAGACCTACATAAAATACTGTTAGATTTTCACAAGAATATCCAAATATTGCTTCAATTAATACATACGCATAACCTACCGTTGCAACCTGAAACGAGTTAAAAACAATTACAACGGCTTGTAACTTTTGTAATTTAAATCTTAATTTCGGAAATGAATAGATTATCAAAAAAAGGATTTGCAGAATATATAATGCTAACTCTACAGAAACAATTATTCGTTCAAAAGATTTTGGATAAGCCTCCCAACCAAGTTGTAAAAAACCCAAAATAATAAAAAACATCGGTAATGAACCATATACAAAGACTCCAACTAAAAATGCCATTACACCATCAGGACTTAATCGGTTTTTATTTGTAACTTTGAAAAAGTCTAAATCTTCTTCTTTTATGTTCCACATTCACTTATCCTACTTTCAAATTTTATATTCATCACCAAAATATTGACTTCAATTTTTTTATAACTGTTACATTCTCTTTCGTAAATTCTTTATAATTTCCAGACTTTAAATTATCGTTCATATTTACCGCCCATTTTACTAATTTCTTTGTTCCGCTAACTACACTTTCGCCTCCCAATCTATCAGATTTTGTGTTTAAGCCTACTGAGATTAGAACACCAGCCACTGCGCCTACCGCTCCTCCTGCCAAGGTACCAAGTGGTCCTAACGCAGTCCCAATCGCTGCTCCAGTTGCTGCTGCTCCCGCTGCATATGCTAAGTCCACACCTGTATCTAATGCAACATCTCTTACATCCTGTAGCTGAAATCCATCATCTTGTGACTGTATAATATTATCTACAACTGTCAACCCCGTTCCCATAATTGCCACACTTTTGAAGAGCGTCCCAGTACCTTTGAGTTTTTTAAATGTCTCTGGCCATTTCTTAAAATTGAATTCGTCAATGCTCTTTTGAAATTCGGTCCCAAATGAATCTGTCCATTTATTTTTAAATGCTTTTAAAAAACCTTCTTCCTTCCGAGTCATCATAAAATCTTCACCCGCTTTAAATTCAGGCAATTTATAAATATCTTTTTTTGCTTGTTTTATTACATTTCTTGTTTCGTTGTTGTACTTGACTTTAAATTTATCTTTAAAAATAAATTTAAAAATAGCATCTTCATTTGCATCTGTAGCTAAAAGTTTGGAAGCCGCTACAATATCGGCATCGTTTAAAGTTTTAAATACATATGCCCCTTTTCCTTTTCGAGCATTAACATCAAAATCAACACCAAATCCCAAATTTTTTTTCATGTAAACAAGGCGTAAATAACCAGAAAATAATCCGACTACTCCTTTTTTCGCTTTACCCGTATATCCCGCAATCATTTTAGCTACTCCAACTATAGATGCGAAGGTTCCTTCAGACAGAAGTTTTTCGGTTGTATCACTAGAAAAGTTCCCTTCAGTCTCTTGTATTTGTCTCATAGCACCATCTAATCCGCGTAACATGTCATCAAAATTTTGAAGATCGTTTTGTTGACTATTGTAAGCCTCTAGTTTTTCTAACGTATCACTGATTTCTTTTTGACTTTTTTCAACCCCTTCAGAAATTCCTGATGATGAGGGATAATGGATCGGAACAATATCATTAATTGAACTGATAGTCTGTTGGGCTAACTCATTCGATTGATTAAAACTGTTACTATACCCATTAATTTTTTGCTTTACATTATCTAAATAACTCCCATAAATCTTCGTATCTGCATCACTATCAACAGAACTATTAAAATCTTCTAATGCTTTTTCAAATTGCATACTTAAGCTTTCTGCTGCGACCATACAACCTGAAATAACACTTCCATGAACTCTAGATAAATGGCCTTTAATTCCATCAGCAGCAGCACCTTGAAATGAATTAATCTCACTAAAATCCGCTATCTTTCCTAATAATGATTCAAACTGTTGATTCAACTCAGTGGCACTTGCTTGAAATCTACTCTGAAGTTCTTTTACTTCTTGTAACTCTATATTTTTATCCACGTTTCTCCCTCCCTATTTTGCATGATAATTTGAATCTATCATTCTTAATTGCTTCTCAAGTTGTTCGTCTTTTTCGACTATTTCCTCCCCAGTTTTTTGTATTTTATTTAAGTCATTTTCTAATATCTGTTCGTATCGCTGCACCTTTTGAGATAACTGTTCAATTGCTTCACAATATTGAATCAGCCTAGTCAAGTTCGTACGATGTAACTGCATACCATTAAATTTAGTCTTACCTAAATCACTAGCCCCACTTTTCAAATCACTTACTTTCGCGTCAAATACCCCTTTATTTAATTTAATTTCCCCCATTTATCATTTCCCCGCCTTCTGTACTTCTACTTGAATACTAGCGTCAACCATTGAAACACTTCTACTTAGAGAAAGAATACTAGACTCACATGTAGCGATTTCTCTTTCAAGCCGCCGTATAGCTTGATCGATGTCTTCTTGCACTCTCCCTAGTTCTCCAATAAATCTCCCTAAATTCGAAATGACTTGTTGTTCATACGTTTCTTTAAAAGTAGTTGCTCTTTGCCCTTTCCAACTACTCTCGTTTATTTCTAAAGACTTAAACTGCTCTTGATTTTGTTTAATTGCTTCAAGATTATTTACAAATTTCCCTTTAGCAGTTATTAGCCTTCTTAGTTTCATTTGTAATTCAGCCAATTGCCCTTGTTGATGACTTATACTACTTAATAAACCAGATTTTTGACTATTTAATTCCGCTATCCCCATGCAAATCCCCCCTTAAATAGTTGGCACTTTAATTCTAGTAGCAAAACGATTTTCAACAAAATACCCTTCAAATGGATTTAATTTTGTACTACTTAAATCTTTATTAGATACATCGAAGACCATTTGGCCTGATGATTTTCTAAGTAAAATAACATGAGATTGCGTTTTTATTGTTTTTGAAACTAAGTCGTATCGACTGTCAATTGAATCAACATCACAGCCAATTACGAAGTGGATGCCCATAAATGCACCATTTGTTATTAATTCCGCCAAACTATATATATCGCTATCTTCTAAATTACTTAAAATATCATTTACATCTGCGATTACGATTACAATCGGCTTAAATTTCTTAATAAATTCTGCCGGGTTCACTGTTTCACTTGATGCTTCCTGCTCCTCTTTAAACGCCGCTTCTCTCGATTTATAAGCATTTGTAACTTGTTTAATCGTTTTCTCAATTCCTGTTTTTTCAGCTACATATAAAGCAGAGCTCTCTCTATAGTTTGAGAAATTGCGTGTTCTTGTATCAATTAAACCTAGGTCAAAGTGACCACTGTCTGCTAACTGTTGAAGGAATTGATGAACTACATTTTCAACTTCATCTTTCTTGATTCCCCCTACAACAATATTAGCCGCTTCCGTTAAATCTAATTCGAGAGGCGTAACGCTTTCTGTTTCTACACCAAATGTTAGTTTGCCTGCTTCAATAATTTTTCTTGTTTCTGGCCATGCAATGAATTCTTTGTATTCCAGAACTTCAGGTACCATAGGAATTGCTTTCGGTCTTTCTCCATCCCAGAAGGAATCCATCTCTTTTCCTTCAGCTTGTATATTTTCAATTCGAGTAAGGACATCTTCTCCATTTGTCGGTAAAGCTGTTTGGAAGATTGTTGGTTCGTCAATTTTAACTAAACCACGGCCTGCTAATTCTTCAATTTTTAACTCTGTTCTTCCTACAATAGCTCTAGATTCTGCCTCATCTATCATATATAGAGCAATTTGTAGTTTAATATTTGTATTTACTTGTACTCTCAATGCATTTTGACGTGTAGCCGTAAGCATTAAATGAATTCCTACTGCTGCCCCTTCACGTACAATTTGTGCAACAATGCGTTCAAAGTCTTCGACAAATCCAGCTTCTCTAACAGCATCATAGTTATCTAACGTAATTAATACTGTTGGTAATACTTCTTTACTAGCTCTCTCATACATTTCAAGACTCGCAACGCCATATTTACTTAGCAATTGCTTTCTATCTTTTAATAAGTCTTCTATGCGACGAAGAAACTTCTCGCATTTTTCAACTTGGTCTAATGTAATGATGTCCGCCACATGTGGTAATGATTTTAATGGCATTAAGCCATTTGTTCCGAAGTCTAATAAATACACATGCAAATGCTCCGGACTATGCTGACGAGCTACATCCATAATGACTGATTGTAAGAATGTTGATTTTCCGTAGCCTGGACTTGAGAAGACCGCTACGTGCCCGTCTTTACTAATATCTAGTGTTAATGGTGTTTGTGATTGTAATTCAGGCTGATCTAGTAGACCAACTGTTGCTTGTAATGGTTTCTTTTCTTTCGTCCATGCTTCTTTGAACTGAATAGCGTGTAAGTCTTGTAAATATACGCTTTCTGGAAGTGGTGGTAACCACGGTCTAGCTAACGCTTCAATTTCATTTATTTCTGCGTAATCGTGAATGTAGTCAATAACAGCATCCAGTTCAGATGGTACGCTTATTACTTCTTTACTGCTACCAAGTCCACTTAAGTCTTCACTTAATATTTCATATTGTCCTAGATCATTTATTGCATAGATTGTTGCGTCTAAATGTTCTTTATCCTCTTTGTTTTCTACATAGTCTGCTCCGCTCCAAGCTGATTGGAATAGTTCATAAATTTCATTATTCCCAACTTGTAAGTAAGCACGTCCTGGTAATGTAATTTCAGCAGCATCTGGTGTTTTTAAAATTTCATTACTATCTGACGTATTTTGAACTTTTAATGCTAGTTTGAATTTCGAGTTACTCCAAATTTGATCATCTACAACACCACTCGGTTTTTGCGTAGCTAATATTAAATGGATTCCGAGTGAACGACCGATACGCGCTGTTGAAACTAACTCTTTCATAAATTCTGGTTGTTCTGACTTCAGTTCCGCGAATTCATCACTAATTAAAAATAGATGTGGCATCGGTTCACTTACTAAGCCTTCTTTATACAGTTTTTGATACTGATTAATATGGTTTACATCATTTTCCCCAAATAATCGTTGTCTTTTTTGTAATTCAGCTTTAATTGATGCGAGCGCCCTCATACTTTGTGCTCCATCTAAGTTCGTAATTGTTCCTAATAAATGCGGTAAGTTTTTGAATAAATTCGCCATACCGCCGCCTTTATAGTCAATTAGTAGAAAGGCTACTTCGTAAGGGTGGAAATTGACTGCTAGAGATAAAATATACGATTGTATAATTTCCGATTTACCTGAACCTGTTGTACCTGCTATTAACCCGTGTGGTCCGTGTGCTTTTTCGTGTAAGTTTAAGTTTACGATATCTTCTTTACCACGTAATCCAAGTGGTACAGCTAAAGATTTATGCGCTGCATTTTTCTCCCAACGACTTGTGATATTCAGTTCTTTTACTTTTTCAACGCCGTACATTTCTAAAAATGTTACGCTTTCTGGAATACTATTTTTTAAGTTTTGCAAATGATTTAACGGTGCTAATGCTCGTGAAACATCTTCTAAATTGAACCCTTTCGGTACGTGATTGAGTTTAAATTGACGGTTAACAAGCTCTCCTTGTTCTAAGATGATGTTCCCTTGTTTTGCATCTCTTATATCAATTACCGTTTTCACATGCTCCGGTAAACTTTGCATAACATCTTGTACAAATACAAGTGATACACCTAATTGACTCGGATCATCATTAAAGAATTCCATAACAACATGGTCTAGTATTAGTTTTTCATCTGTAATGAGAACGACGTAGTGCGGTGCAAAGTACATTTTTTCATTCGTGGAACTTTTTTCATCTAGTTTTAATTTTCGTTCTTTCAATATTTGATACAAACTATTTAACACTTGATCACGGCTACGATCATGATATACAAATCCACGTACATTTATATCGCGAACACTTCCATGAGGTAACCAGCGCATCCAATCCCATTTTTCTTTTTCTTCTTCAGGAAAAATAGTAATAAACTGCAAGTCATAATAACTATGGAATAACGCGGTTTGTACAACTAATAATTGTAATTGTTCTAACACTAAAGAGCGTTGTCCAATATAGCCAACCGGTCCATTAATCAAATCTGTTACAACGGGTACATCTTCCAAAGTAAGATAACGCTGTCTTAGTTCACGTGCTATATCAATTAATTCATCTTTCGTTTGACTAAATTCTTCTTCATTAAATTGGATTTCAAAACTCGTATTAGCTTGTCCTGTCCCAACGCTAAATGTTAAAAAATCATGATGTAGCATTGTTTTTTCATAAATACGTGGATTTACTTGCACAGCCATATTACGTATCACTTCAACATTTGGATTATGATATTGTAATGCATGACGCTGTTTTTCACTTTCTGCATGTAAGTCTTTCGTTTTTTGTTTTATATACTCTCTATAACTTTTATCACGTTCAACTATGTCAATTTTATATTGCTTTAAATTTTTTATATAAGATGTGACAGAAACAATAATCGTTACTAATGTCATCGCAATCGATGCAATAATAAACATTCCATATTTCATAAAGATAGCAAGTAATACTGTTACGACAATCATGACAAGAGATGGTGCAATGATTCTTGCCAAATGCTCAGTCGGTTTTGACGGCATACTTGAAGGTTTTGCAATTGTCATTTTCTCTTCTGGTTCACGGTAAATAATACGTGGTGAACGATGATAGTCTGGATAACCACTTTGATAATTTGTTTCTGATTCTACTAAAATAGGTAACGTAGATTTAAGGTTCTCTTCTGAAGACAATACTTGAATATCTTCACTGCCTATTTCTACTAAAACACCATCAAAATATAATACGTCTCCAGCTTCTAACATAACGCTATCTTTTATCTTCGTATAATTATGAAATACATCTCCGTCATATACGTTCACTTTAAAAGAATCGTACAACGTTTCACGAGATAGCATTAAATCTACATTTGTCCCAGCAATAGAAATATCATCATAACTGTTTTGACTCAATGTAAGAGAATGTTTCGTTCCGATATCAAACACTTTAGTTGTGCCAACAATAGATATAAAGATTTTCAAGCTCACATCTCTTGTTTTCCCAATCTCAATTTCCTTATTGAACTCTATTAATTGATTTTGTACCATCCAAGCATTTACTTCATTACTCCACTTTAACTCTACTTCTTGTTCTAAACTTGGATTCGTAATATCATTTGTCCACTCTTTTCCAATCGACACTATTGATTGCTCATTTGGATGTAATGTGCACTTATATATTTTGTCTCCATAAGTCAATACTAATAGTTGCTCCATCCGTGTTCACTGCTCCTTTTCAACTGTCTCATCAAGTGCTTATTCTTTTTTTTCTGTGTCCGACAAATTTTTATCGCTTGATGAATTGCCATATTTCTTTTTATATTCATCTAATTGTTGCTCATATGTTTTTAACTTTTGATCACGTTCTTCTCCTGATAAATCCGGATTATTTTTCAGTGATTCAATTTGTTTAACAAGGCCGTACATAATAAGCTGAGGATCATCAAGTGTCTTAGCTAAATCTAATGATTTATCAAAATTACCTTTTCCGTTATACATCCAATACAGCAAATACTTTTCATCACTTTTCAAACTAATGTTTTTCATAATCGATTTCTTTTGAGCTTCACCTAGTTTTTCAGCTGTAATGTATGCAAATGCTAACTCATATTTAGATGCAATCGGTAATGATTCAAACTCCTCTTCATTCAATTGCGTAATGACTTTGTCATAATCAGTTGCTATGAAACTCGCATTTGCTTCTAATAATTTATTTTGATAAGGAAATTTTATAAAAGTGAAATATATTAAAGGAGCAGCTAAAATAACTGTCGCCGCTATGAAGGAAAAAGCTAAGTATTTAAACGATTTATAGCTTTTTTTAGGTACTAACTGCATATTTTTTTCTGTTTTTGTTTGTTCCTTCTCAAAGCTGTCATCAAGAAACTGCAGTAATGCATCTAAGCTTTCCATTTGAGCAACGGTCTGTTCAAATGTTGTTTCTTTTGCATCTTTTAGTAACCCAGCATACAAATCATCAAAGTTATGTTTTTGGGAGAATAAAGCAATAATTAGACACTTGTATTGCGTTAAAAATTGCTCTTCTAACAACGGGGTTGGTGGAACAATATCTCGAATTCCTCTATGTATAATGCTTGGTATTAAATTCGCATTAAAAACTATATTGTCTGGATGTAAAAAGAACGTGATTCGTTTATTTAAATATTTACGAAACTGCGCAACATTCCGAAGTAGTCTTAATTTCTCATTTCTTCCAAAACGGCTAAGATCGTCCCATTTATATAATTTTTTATCTACTTGATATAGAAACGTAAACATATCATCCGTTTCTTCTATTGTTAATGGTACAAATTCAGATGATACGCCCGTAATTATATCGAATTGACGGAAGTCTTTTATACGTGTTTGAGATTTGGTCATCTCCAATTTCCAATTTTCTTTTTCTATTTGAAATTGATAGTTCATTGCATCAATTTTAATTATTTTTTCCGTCATGTTTATCCTCTTCTCCTTTTCTTTATAACCCGTAATAACTTATTTTCAAATAACTAAAAGTAAAAAATATTCTTTATAAAACTTGCAAAATATCTCCATCTGTTATTTGGTGATCAATTAAACGATCATTATCTGTTAAAACAATTGACTTATTTTTCACTTTAATTACAAAATGTGAACCTTCATGATTATCAATCTTTAGCGTATCTAATAAGTTTTTCAATAAATATTTAATAGATTGATGATTCGGAATACGCAAATCATATGTATTTCCATTCCATTTACTAAAATCTACTGTCACATTGATATGTGTTTGTATTGCCATCACTTTACCTCCAACTTTTACGAAGAACCGTATAAATACCGATGCAAATAAGTAGAATGCCGCCGCCAAATAATAATATTATTGTTATACTAATTGGCTCTTCATTCATTGTTTCATTACTCGCTACTTCATTTGCACTTTTTCTGACAATGTATTCACTGCTAAACAAACTATTTTTCGTATCTTTAACACTATTATTCTCTTTTTGTTTTATAAAAAGAGAATCTCGCAAAGCTTCCATATCTTTTTGTTCTTTCTTTTTCTTTTTCTCAATTTCTTCTTCTATATCTTTGTTAAATAACTCAATTGATGCTTTATCTAATTCTGTTTCCTTATGTTCCTTTTTATTTTTTTCTTGGTCGCTTTCTTCAAGTCGATCCACTTTAAACTTAATCTTCCCATCATCACCAAGATAACTGTCAGCCGCGCTCCTTATCGGTAGCGCGACAAACAGTAAAAGGATAGAGAGAAATGATAACTTAGCCACTATGCTCCATTGTTTGATCATTTACTTCTTTTTCCTCCCATTTCTTGTGCCATACAAATAGATTACTAACCAATCCAATAATGGCAATTACAAACAATACGATAAAAATAACTTTTCCTGTATCTTTACCGCTAATAAAATCATTTAGAAAACCTTCTATATATTGAAGTGGTGAAAATTGACGCAATTTACCTACAGAAGACATTTGGTCTACTTTACTTCCAACTGCTTCAGTTAAAAATAGATACATACTTAAAAATACTAATAAGATAAACATTCCTACCATTTTTATTTGTCGTAGTAAGTATGTTGAAACTAATACGAACGCCATCATAATGATTGTGATAAACGCAATCCATAGTAAACTTTGATCCTGACCGAATTTTAAAAGACGGCCTGAGATGACTCCTATACTGATTCCTTCCACAATCGATATTCCAAATGCTACTACTGTAGTTGGTACATTCATATCAATTAAAGAGAATCTCTCTTCAAAATGATCTGATTGTGTTCGTTTCTTTTCTTGATTCGCAATTGCATATGCCGTAAATAACGCAACAATGAAACAAGTTAATACGATTAAGTATGGTGTAAAAGCATTACCAGCTACAATTACCCCATCATTTTGTTTCTGAACTGGACTAGATAAAAACTCATATAGCATCTCATTTTGACGATCTCCAATACGACTATTCGCCAAAATCTTCGTAAAGTTTTTCGAGAATGCTTTATCATCTTCCATTTTCTTCGTAAAATCATTTAATAAGGAATCTGCTTTCGAAACAATTGTCGTTCCGCTGTCTTGAATTTCTTTTGCTTGTCCATTAATTTGGTCAAATGTTTTATACACATCATCTGATGTCGCTAAACTATGCTTTGAACTCTCTACTAATGACTGAGTTTGCATCGTTAAAGATTTAATACCAGAGTCTAACGATAATACAGCTGTTTGCTCACCTGCATTATTAGTCGTTAATACTTGTTGTTCTTCAGCTAACTTTAAGCTACTCTCACGCCATTTCGCTAAACCTTTTACATACTCTCCTAAATTTTGATTCATACTAGTTGCTTGCTGCATCGTTTCATTTAATTTCTCCGCTAGTAGCATTGAATTTTGATCTGCACTAGTAATGAGCTGTTGGTAAGAGTCTATTTTTTGTTTTAAACCTGTCATATCTTGCTTTACTTCACTAGTAATACTAGCTGAAACAAGATTTGAAATTAAGTCAATTAAGCTTTGTTTATTTAATACGTAATACAAAGATTGTTCAGTTGCAATTGCATCTAAACTTCCCTCTTCTAGCTTAGGACCTACATCTTTCGTTCTTAAATCAATCCCATAATACATTTCGTAAAGGCTCATTAAACCTTGATAACTTTCAACTGTATCTACTGCTTCTTTTATTAATGCATTAGATATATTTTTTGTTAATACTTCTGTTTTTTGATGTACAACTTGATTCGTTGTACTTTCAATAACTTTACCGTTATCTGTTCCTGTTTCGCCTCCTGGATTTCCTCCGGTTCCGTTATCTGTCCCCGTTCCGCCTCCTGGGTTTCCTCCAGTTCCGTTATCTGTTCCCGTTCCGCCTCCTGGGTTTCCTCCGGTTCCGTTGTCTGTTCCCGTTCCGCCTCCTGGGCTTCCTCCGGTTCCGTTATCTTTCCCTGTTGTGTTTTCCATTTTTTTAATAATAGGGTTTTTAGCACTGTGTACTAACGGCATTATGCCATACTGTGATTTATGAACCACATTTTCCACCTTGCTATTTTCCGTTTGTGTTCCTTTATCTTCTTTATTAGGTTCTTCTTTTTCAGAACTAGTTTCTTTTTTATGAGTCCCGCTCAATTCCCACTGCCACGTTACAGGAGAGAAAACATCTATATTGATGTTTGGATCTTTTAACTTTACATGCAAGCTAATCTTTATATCCCCTTCATTACGAGGAGCTATTGTAATTTCTCCTGCTTCGCTTTGAAGAAAGTCACTTGTACGATCCACACCATCAATATGTAACGCTTCTGTACTTCCATCTAGTTTAAAATCTTCTGGAATATTTATCTTCAAAGTTTGTGAAGATTCCATTTTAATTACTTTCGCAGTATCACTAAATGTAATTCCCTCTGTATAAAGTTTATCCTTTACTTCTTTAATAGCGCTTCCTAAAGATATTTTATTTACAGGATCATAATAAAAATTATTTTCTTTATTATATTTTTTTGTAAATTGAATTACATTTTGCAGTTGTAATTTCGTTGTATCTGGCAAATCACTTTGACCGATTTCTTCCATGTTTAAACTAGGTAATTTCGCAATTAAATTTTCGATTTGTTTCTTTATTCGAACATCTGGTTGCTTCATTAATGTATTTATAAAGATTTCTTGCTTTCCATCATTCGACATAGATTGCTTTAACTTTTTAATTACCGTCTCTTGAATATCACTTTCTAACTTTCCTGCAAGTTCTGTATCATATTCTGACACTTGTTTTTTTACATCTGTTAAATACTTTTGAATTGTTGAAGCATCAGCTAAAATATTAGGATCTTTCTCTGAAAGCGTAAATTGATTTGCGATAATTTTATTTGCAGATTCCAATGCACTTAACTGCTTTAAAACATCGCCTGTATTCATATCACTCATATACTGATTAAATTGATTTGTAAAATTATTCGCTAACAGATTATTATCAGTTTGCATTTTTTGAAAGTTATTAAATCCTTCTAAATACGTATTATTAGATTTATTCCCTTCATCTAAAGATTGACCAAACCCTTTTAAAACATCTTGGAATCCTTTAAAACTATTAACAGAAATACCAGTGTAATCTTGTACCGTTTTAAATTGGTTTGTGTAATTTGCCAACGGGCTATGTACATCTTTTTTATACATAGTCGTTTGATTGGTCCCTTTTTCAATTATTTTACCTATATTATCTTGTGCACCTTGCAACTTACCGATAACACTTGCAAAATAAACATCGATGATTTGTTTATTAAAATCTTCTAAAATAGCAGAAGCTGTATTTTCTGCCTCAGCTTTCAAATCTTTATTCCCAGTTGCATTTACTTTGTAATTTAATGTTAATTTCTCTGGAAGTTCTGAATCAATTGCAACAGCCTTTCTAGAAAAATCGTTAGGTATTACAATCATCATATTGTAATTATTATTTTTCAAACCACTTTCTGCTACACCACGACTTACTACATACCATTCTTGTTTCGTATTTTTATTGACATTTTTAACAAACTGATCTCCAAATACTACTTTATTACCTTCAAATACAGTACCTTGATCTTCATTTACTAATGCAACTGTCATTTTTTGCGTGGTACTCTCATTTGCTTTCTTAACATTTTGATTTAACGCTAAATAGGAGACCCCTGTTGATAACACAAGAGCTAAAATAATAAACAACAAGATGCTCCACTTGAACTTTTTCACTACTTATCACTCCTGCGACTGCGAGTCTATTAAGTTAAAGACTTCGTATCTTACTCTAGTTTTAAAGTAATTTAGCCATACAACGTATGGTTGCATGGCTAAATTATATAGTTCTTTTTATCTGGCTTATTGTAAACCGAAATTACGAGAAAGATCTTCGTCATGTCTTGCAACAGCTTCTGCAGTTTTATTAAGCTGCATATTAATTTCTTGTAATAGCTGTGCGAAGTTTTGTACTTTTGGCTTTAATTGGTTGAATTGTTGATCAAAACCTTCGAAAGCACGACCTTCCCATTCTCCTCTTAATTCATTTTGCAAGTTTTGTAGTTGACGTAAAATGTCCTCAATTTGATTTGCACCTTGTCCATATCGAGTCGCTTTCGATTTAAGCTCCTCTGGTGACATACGAATTTGTCCTGCCATAAATAAATCCCCCTTAAAATTAAAAAATAGTAAAATTAACCAAAAATCAATTCTACAAATTGATTATATCAATAATTTAAAAATTTCTAAACAAAAAAATGATATTTTTCCAAATTTTCTCTTTTACTATAATAACATTATATTATATAATTCTAATTTAGTATTTTTGAGACATACTCTATAAATCGACTATAAATTTAAAGAAAACCTTTTATTTTATATATCTTTAAGAACTTATCCATTTTTAATTCCAACAATAAATTGTTTACTAAATCATGATTTTCCCACCTCCCACTCACGATATTTTTCTCACTTCAAAGTCATAATTACCTGTCTTTCAACAAAACCAAACTCTTCATACATCTCTTTCGCAAAATTTCCAGCAAATACATTTAAACGAATTTCTGAATAATTCTTTTGTAATTCCTTAATACCAGCCCCCATTAACTTTCTTGACAACCCTTTCCCACGGTACTCTGGAAAAACATACAATTCGTATATAAACCCTAGTTTTTCATGAGAAAAATAGTCCTTATTTTCCCCTATTAATATCCATCCCATTACATTGTTTTCTTCTTTAACAACTATATAATATGCTCCCTTTTCTACAATCGGCCTTGTAATTTCAATTGATTTCTCTCTACTTAACTGACAATTTCCCCTCGTGCCTTCAAAAAGCGATTGAGCTGCATATTGTATTATTTCATCCGTTTCTTCCCGATTTGCCTTTTCTATCATTTTTCACAACTCTCTTCTTTAATAGGCATTAATATTGCTCGTTCAAGTTCCTCCGACTCAATTACAATTGCCATCAATCCCTTTTCCGTACTCGTCTCATGAAATTCACCCTTCTCCCAAAATACAGCTTGTCCCGCTTCCACCTTCACTTTTTCTTTATCTTCTCCGCATACATATCCTTCTCCGTCCACAATAAGAAGCAGTTGTAATACAACTGCTTCATGATATCCAATTATTCCATTCTCTTGTAAATGCATAGCACCGATATGTATATTTCCTTTATGGTTTACTATTTTCGACATTATGAAATCAGATTGAAATGCGGATATGTGTTTTCCTATTTTTTCACTAAAATCAAATATCTTCATTTCTAGTCCTCCTTATACGTATAAAACCATCCTTACTGTCTGCATCATATGTCCTTCAAAATCTTCTTCAAATTCCTCTAATTGCGCAAAACCCTTTGCTTCATAAAACCGTTTTCCTTTTTCATTCGCTGCTTCTACATGAATATATAATTTCCGAATTCCTTTTAATGCCGTTAACCCTTTTTGTAATAAGGCACTTCCGATCCCTTTCCCTTGCTGATCTGGTAACAAATAAATCGCACCTAATTCTGCTTCGTTTTGCAATCTAACAGGTGAAAAATTCGCAAAGCCAATTACTTCTCCCTCTTCTTCCGCAACGAATAAATGTGTATTTTCAAGACGATATTTCATTTTTTCATCAGAATAAGCCTCGTCTAAGAAACTGTCTTGAATCTTTCTCGGAATAATGTCTTCGTATGTATCATGCCAAGCTATTTTCGCTACTGATTGTACAGCATGAATATCTTCTTGCTTCATTTCTCTAATTACATATGTCATCTCGTTGTCTCCATTCTCTTAAAATTATATTCTGCTAATATACTAGAAGAAATGGCAAAACCATTTTCATAATTTACTTTAATTAATTTTAATTTCTCAATTGAAGCTGTTGCATAATTAAATTTTCCATAAATATATTCCATTGCAATTAAAAACTAATTTACATGTAGCTTATTTGCAATTGTACAATGCGGAACCCATTTTCCAGGCACATAATATGAATTTAAATTATCATGAAAAGTTTTAAAATAATCATGATAAGAATGATGAAGTTTTAACAATTCATCTGTAATGGTCGGTGCTAAAAAGATCGTTCCGTTAGTAGGAAAAGTTCCAACAGAAGGAAAAGTTACCTCAGCCATATTCTCTTGAACTGCTACAAACTCCTCTAATTTCTCCTTATATAAATGAACGTCTAACTCATGGTAATCAGCTAATGTAATATGAGGTTCTACTCCGGCTAATTGATTCGTGCCAATGATATTTGTTATTTCATTTTGCAATTCTGTAATTTTATTAGTAAACACACGATCAAATGTAGCAATAATAGCGTACATTCTTCCTCACCCCTTCGTTACATGTAGCGCTTCCCATTCTTCACGTATCATTCCCATTCGAATAGAATCATAGTATGTTCCGTTATAATAACGGCATTTGCGCATTCTACCTTCTAAAGTCATTCCTATTTTCTCCGCTACTTTCATCATTCGTTCATTACCAGACCAAGTCGTGATTCCTACCCTACCAATTTCCATCTTTTCAAATAGTAAATCTCGATATAACGTTAACGTTTCTGTACCGTAGCCACCATTCCAGTAATTTGGATTATAAATAACAAGCCCCATCTCCAACCAACGCGTCGGTTTATATTCCCAATAAAACCCGACTGTCCCTATAATTTGACCGTTATGTTCTATAATTAAATTGGATAGAGGTTCTTCTTTTAAACGCGTTTGCATTCTCTCTTTATAAGACGGGTATTCTTGCATTGAGAACGGGAAATATGGTGCATCCCATTTTTTCCATTCTGGATTTTCTTCTTTAAATACGAGATCCCATAATGTTTTTATATCTGATTCTTCAATTGTACGAATTGTAACTTTATCCCCTTTTACTATTACGTTTTGCATAATTACCTCCTACAATCCTCTTTATTTCATATATTATTATAATATTTTTTCAGAAAAATCATAACAAATATTGATTATAAAAAGATAATAAAAAAATAGAAGGCTCCATACCTCCTATTTCATCTTTTCTATCTCAACTAAAATACCTTTCTCTATCCAGCCTTCTACTCCATCTCTTTTAATCAAATCATATCCTGAACAGCTATCATCAATAAGAGAAACAATGTCCCCTTTTCTTACGCTTATTTGTGCACAAGAAATATCAGTTTTCACTATGTATTCACCTGAATCAAGTTGCCTAATATATTCATTTTTCACAGAGAGTAATTTATTCGTTTCTCTTTGCTTACATACCGTATAATCTTTCATCTTCTCCATCGGCTCTATGTAATAATACGGATATGTCACCCCGCCCTGCATTTCTGAGTTTGCATTAAAATCTGCTATCACTTCATACTCTGGAAAATAGTCTACATATGTATAAGAAAACGTATCACCTGCTCTTGTCCTCTGAATGATAAATGCGTTTAATTGTCCTGCTTCTTTAATCGCATTTCCACCGTCAATCGCAATAATCTTTTTCTCCTCATCAATAACTGGATTATTAGATGGTGCTTCATCAGAATAGTTTACAACAGGCCAATGACCGACAACTACATACTTATTTGCGCTATGTGATTTATTGAAAAACTCCGGCATTGCTATCGCATTTTTTCGTTCCGTTTCATACCAATCTTCTCTATCTTCAAGGCCAGCATGTACAAATATATAATCCTCAGTTTCAATCGCTGTTGGCAATTCTGTTAGCCACTTTATTTCTTTTGAAAAATGGCTCATCAGTATGTTTTTCACTTCACAAATATCACTTTCTCCATTAACAGTAACGTTCAATTGCCCTAGCCACTCATTAAAAATTGTATTCTTTCGCGTACATAAATAATGTATTAACGCAGGATTTTCATTTACAAGTGCTTCAACTACAACTTCACAATTCCCTTCAATTACATAAACGTTTGGCTTGCTAACTATAAGGTCCATCACATAATTTACGACGCCAATGCTATTTCTTCCTTTCTCACAAAGATCACCATTAATAATTAAATAATCTTCATCTTTAAAATGAACTTTATGTAGTAATTTCTTAAAAAGATCTAATTCCCCATGAATATCAGAAATAATGATGACTCTTGCATCATTTGGTATAGATAATTTCTTTATTTTTTCCAAGTATAAACGCTCCTAACATGCTCTAAATTCAACATTTCCTTGTTAAATTCTAATATTCGACAAATTATATTACTAGACCTGTTCCTAGCTCAAATCTGGAAAAGAAAATAGGCTCCATATATTTTCACACACGGAACCTACTTAGTATTATAACTCTTTATAAAAAGAATAGCTTACCTTATCATAGCCCTCTCTTTCGTAAAAACGATGTGCTTCAATTCTTGGAAACGCGGATGTTAGAACGATAGAACCGCACCCTTTTTCTTTCCCCCATTTTTCTACATAGGACAGCAAAACCTTACCATAACCTTTTGATCTGTGAGCTTCCGCAGTTACAAGGTCATATACGAAAACATGTTTCTCATTATAAAAATTCGTACAAATTGCTACACCGGCCAGACTCACAGCTTCATCCTCTTCATTACGTAGCGCCAATAGTTTATAATTTTCTTCTTTCATTTTTTGAAATAAAGAACTTGCTTCTTCTTTTGAAAGTTTAGTTCGTAATTGCTGTAATACGGGAAATACATCATGTAAATCCACTTCTGTTACTACTTCTCTAATGTTCATTATGATTCTCCCCTTACTATTTATAAAATTTTCTAAATGTTATATCATCATTATAGAAAGCGACTGCCCTTAGCTTAAGTGACAGTTCTATTCTTTTTTATAAGGCCAGTATAAAAAGGAGCGTCTATAAATGGATCTGACTATCCCATTAGTATTAAAAAGCAAAATACCCATTTACTTACAAATTTATGAATATATAAAACGAGAAATCTCTCATGGGTCACTACGTGCCGGTACACGCCTACCTTCTCACAGAAATTTAGCTATGCAACTTAATGTGAGCCGTACTACAGTTGAATCTGCTTATCAACAATTACTAGCTGAAGGGTATGTAGAAAGCAAACCGAAACGTGGGATTTTTGTTGCAGAAGTTGATATCGATGTCATTCAAAATAAACAGCAAATCGCGTCAAACAGCGCTAACAATACTGAAAACGAACAATATGATTTTGATTGTAGCCAAGGGCTTATTGATCAAAAAGCTTTTCCGATAACAAACTGGAAAAGAGCAATACAAGAAACTTTATTTCAGTATGAAAATGAATTATTTGCTAAAGAAGATCCACAAGGTGAGCTCGTTCTACGAGAACATATTTCAAAATATTTATATCATGCTCGCGGGGTACATTCTTCACCTGATCAAATTATTATTGGGGCAGGTACGCAGCCTCTTCTTTGGCTACTACTTCAACTACTTGGTTCAAAAAAAGAATATGGAATCGAAAATCCTGGATTTCACCGTATTCCTGCTATGATTCAAAGTTCTGGTCTTCCCGTTCACCCTATCCCTTTAGATGATAAAGGGATTCATATTTCCGCTTTACGTGAATCGGGTTCCAATGTAGCATACGTCACTCCATCTCACCAATTTCCACTTGGAATCATTATGCCGTTATCTAGAAGACTCGAGTTATTAAAATGGGCGGATGACTGTAAGGGCTATATTATTGAAGATGATTACGACGGGGAATTTCGCTATATAGGAAAACCTATACCTTCTTTACAAGGGCTAGATTCAAATGAACGTGTTATTTATATGGGAACTTTCTCAAAATCTTTTTTACCTTCTTTACGAATGGGATATATCGTTTTACCACCTCATCTATTAGGAGCTTATCAAGAACTTGGTGGTATGTTCAAACAAACAGTTTCTACGCTGCAACAACTTACCTTTGCTACCTTTATTCAAAATGGTGATTGGGAACGCCATATTAACCGAAGCCGCACGTTATATAAAAGAAAACATATTTCTTTAATTAAATGTATTACAAACGAAATGGGAAATAACGTTCATGTACTTGGTGAACAATCTGGACTTCATATCGTACTTCACGTTCATAATGGGATGAACGAACAAGAACTTATTCATGCGGCTGCGAAACAACGTATTAAGTTATACCCTCTCTCCACATACGATTCTGTTCATAATATAAGAGAGGACTCGTATGTATTACTCGGTTTTGGCAGTATTCCAGAGGATCGTATCGAAAATGTTGTCCAATTACTGAAAAAAGCCTGGTTCTCTAAATAAGAATAGCTCCATGCAAGTTATACTTACGTGGAGCTACCTTCATTCACTATTTTTCTGATTTCGCTGTTCTTCCTGGTCGTTTAACACCTGTTGTTTCTGTTGAATAGGAAGCTTCAATGATAGCAGTTGGATCTACAGAGAGAACGAGATCTTTCATTTTCGGATAAATGAAACGGTTTGTAATACAATAAATGATTCTCTTTTCTTCTCCTAAAAAACCACCTTCTCCATGTAGATACGTAACGGATAATTGCAATTCTTTCATAAGTAGATCGCCTATTTCTTTATTTTTACCAGAAATAATCATAACGCTCTTTCCTTGATTTATACCATCTAATATGAAATCAATCATCTTCGTAACAATATAGAAAATTGCTAATGAGAACATCGCTTGTTCGATTGAAAATAAAATCGCTACAAATGTGAAAATAACTGCATTTACCGCAAGTAAAAATGTACTAATCGGTACTTTAAAGTGTTTGTTCATCCAAACTGCTAACATTTCTGATCCGTCTATTGCTCCGCCCATTTTAACAACGATCCCAACGCCAATTCCAAACAATACTCCGCCATAAAGTACAATTAATAGTTCAGAAGTTGTAATCGCAGGAAATGGTTTTAAATAAATTAATCCGAGTGTTGTAACTACATTTGCATAAGATGTACGGATGAAGAACTTCTTCCCCATTACTTTTGCGGTAAATAGCAGGATAGGAATATTAAGTCCTAAAAACACCCCGTACAGCGGTAATCCAGCAACTTTATTTGCCATGATAGCAATGGCCGTTACCCCGCCATCTACTAATCCATTAGGTGCTAAAATAAGTTCTAATGAACCCGCTACAATAATCGATCCAATTGTTAATAATATGTATTCAAATAACCTTTTCATTCATTACCCCCAAAACTTATATATTTTCTTAGTATTATTTTAACGTAATTTTACTACTAATTCAAAGATATGAGTTTATATACACAAAAGTTTCACCTTTACAGTGATTTTTATGTAATTTTTTTACAAAAACACACTTACATATTACAGTAAGTGTGCTCCAAACATTTATTTAAGTTTTGAGTATGAATTCATTTTCATTTTTAATATTTCATCAACTGCCCTATTATATCCACCAGCATTTCGAAGTGACTCTCCAACTTTACGACTATTTTCCTTAAACCTTACATCATTCATGACTTTCTCTACAGCTTCACGTAACAATTCAGAAGTTAATTCTTTACGATTAAGCCTTATTCCAGCTCCTACTTCATTCACTCGTTTCGCAACTAAAGGCTGATCTCCTGTTACCGGAATTACAACTAACGGAACACCGTAATATAGTGCTTCACTCGAACTATTCATGCCACCGTGTGTCACGAATACATCAGCATACTGTAGCACTTCTAATTGCGGCACATAATTAAACAATTTAAAGTTATTCGGAATGTTTTCAAATTGACTTATATTTATCTTCTTACCAACAACCAATATAACTGTCGCTTCTGCATCTTTAAACGCTTCAAAACATTTTTCATATAGCTCAGGTTGTTCATTAAAAACTGTTCCCATAGAAATGAAAATCAATTTTTTATCTTTTAAATCTTCCATAGGAAAACTGCCTACTTCTTTACGCATAGCAATGGATGGACCGACAAACTTATACGATTCATCGAATACATCTGAACGTGGTTGATATTCCTTTGAAGTATATACAATAGTAATATCACCAGGATGATTCATAATATCATACATACTATTACATTTCATTCCATACTGTTTATTCCATTTTTCTATTCCCGCTAAACAAGATTGATACAATGGATTCGTTTCATCTACTTTTCTTGATTCATGTTCATCATTAAAAGTAATATATTGATTAAAAGCAAACGTTGTACAAGAAGAAGCGCTAGGTAATTTTAAAGCATTGGCTATAATACGTCCTACCGGAAAATGATTATCGTATATCATGTAATCGTACTTTTCCCCTTTTGTTTCTTCTACAATTTGAATAACAATACGCTCTGATGCTTCAATCATATGAGATAGCATCGTCAAAGGACTCCCGCCTTCATTTACTCGCTCCATAATATTAATTTGAGAGAGGAAATTCTCAAACACTCGGAATTCTGCACCTGTTGCTTCAATCTTCTTTCTATAATCTTCAATACAATACGAAACAACTGTCTCCCCTCGCCGAATTAACTCACTTACAATAGCTAAAGTCGGATTTATATGACCTTCTCCAGGGAAATTTATTACGAGTACATTTGCCATCATATTCTCTCCTATCTAATATTATTAATAATATTAATTAATTTAAAACTATTATAAAGGAATCTATTCTATTACTTTATATTTTTCTCTGCATTTTATTATTGAGAAATATTTTTCATAACCTACATTATTACTCTCATAAAAGCACGCTTAACTCTTCATTTACTGAAAAATTAGAGACTTACATTTGGGCATTTTTGCAGATTTATCATCAAAAATATTATTTTGATAATTCATACAAAACTAGAAAAATATAATTTACATACTGATTTCTCACCGTGAATGTATTTAAATTCTATGTTGTTCCTATCATTATCCACTTTGAACATGTTCTGTTATATAATAAATTTATAGAATTTACAGAAAAAGGAGTAACTTCATGCTACAACAACTATTCACTTCACCTATTTTATCTGTTCAAACTTTACACCCAGGTTATGAAGACCATGCAAGCGATGTGTTGCTCGTCCGAACAGAAGGTGCAGAAGTTATCGTTCGTTCTTCTAAAATCAATGAAGAACCAAATAATGATTTTTGGTGGGGATGTAAAAAACTATTTGGAATTGATCCAAGGAACGTACATCATTTAGAAGCTGTGCATACATTGCTGCAAGAACATACTAACCTTCCTATCCCAGCAATATTAGAAAAACATATTTTAAATGGTCGTGAATTCGTTTTAGCCGAAAAGTTAGTAGGTAACACAGTTCAATCTTTTATCGGGCAACCAGATTCTATTTTATTTAGTCTAGGAAAAGGGCTTGCAGAAATACATACATTTAAAGCCGATTACATAGGAAATGTGTCAGGTTCCTTCCAAATTACACTAGATGAATTCCAATCACACATTTTAAATGTGAGTAAAGAGCTTGTGAATATGTTTTATTCCGATATTGAACACATACAAAATGCATTTTCTACTTTTGAATCACAACTTTCTTCCTTACCAGCACCAAAGAAATCAACGCTCGTTTTAATTGATATGGACCCTACTCAGTTTTTATCAGATGGTACTACTATTACAGGTTTAGTAGATACAGAAGCCTACGCAGTTGCTCCAAGGGAGTTTGATTTTATCGGCTTAGAATATATATTTACCGAAAAAGAGGCTCATGCTTTTAAACTAGGTTACGAAACCATCATGCCCATTCCTGATCTTACAGAATGTAGACCTCCCTATCGATATTTGTACCGATTATTATCTGTTCAGGGCAGTGTGGAATTAAAAAAATGGCTAAGTCATCCATCCTATTTTTAAATATGAATGCGAGGGATTATGAAATGAATATTGAACGAAAGAAATCTTTAACAGCGAACGAAATTCAGCAAATGAAAGATTTAGTTCACATTTGTGGGCAACACGATGAAATTGATTACTCGTCAGATTTACATGTAAACTTTTTAACTACTCGTAATAATGAAGAGATATATGATCTCCTATTTTATGATAATACTAAATTAATTGGTGCATTAAGTATGTATGACTTTGAAAGACCGACAAAACTGGAGTTAATAGGCTTTGTTCACCCGAACTATAGGAATCAACATATAGGCACTACTCTTTTACAAACCGCAATGAAAGAAATACGAAAAAAAGAGGCAGATGAAGCACTTCTTATTATAAATGGAGATTTTGCTTCTGGAAAAGAATTTGCAAAGCATATGAAGTTACCTTATTTGTATAGTGAATATAGTATGGCGTTCAAAGCAAAAGAAGTGCAAAAACCAACAAAGAATACTATACAGCTCGCTCTTGCATCTTCAGAGTCACTTCTTGATCTTATTGAACTTTCCAGTAAGGCCTTTGGAGATTCAGTAGAAAATACCGCTTCATGGTTACAAAAGATGATGAATTCACCTTCCCAT
This sequence comes from Bacillus cereus group sp. BfR-BA-01309, assembly GCF_022664315.1. Classification (NCBI taxonomy): domain Bacteria; kingdom Bacillati; phylum Bacillota; class Bacilli; order Caryophanales; family Bacillaceae; genus Bacillus; species Bacillus cereus group sp. BfR-BA-01309. Next base: position 189,838 of record NZ_JAKUHE010000006.1, on the reverse strand, counting down.
CAAGTTTACGGTGCTCTTATCGACGAAAAAGTGATAGGAACGATTACAGTTTCTGAGCAAGAACAATCTACTACACTATCAGGCTTCGCCGTTCATCCTTCTTATCAAGGTAACGGATACGGAAAAGATATTCTTAGTTATATGGTATATACCCTTATTTCAGAAGGAATATCAACAATTGAATTAGACGTCGAAACGAAAAATAACAATGCTTTAAAACTATATACACAATGTGGTTTTGAAATAAAAACGAAGCATGACTATTATAATGTAATGAATCTTGATGTGAATACATATGTCTAAAAAACTAATTTATTCTGATTATGATATTTTCGCATCCATTTATAATAAACATTGGGGGCATTATGCTGAACACTCTTATCTACTTTTGGAAAAACTCGTTTTACAATATGCACCACCACATTCTCATATTTTAGATCTTTGCTGTGGGACTGGTCACCTTACTAAGAAATTAATTGATAATACTTTTGTAGTAACTGGTATAGATGGTTCTGCTCAAATGATTGAATACGCACGTCAAAACGCGCCAGACGCAACCTTTATCGTCGATGATGCTCGTTATTTCAATATAAATGAACAGTTTCACTATGTTATCTCTACTGGTGATAGCTTAAACCATATTTTAAAATTAGATGAATTAAAAAAGGTTTTTCGTAATGTTTACTCCGTATTACATAGCGAAGGTACATTCGTATTTGATATGAATATGGAGAAAGGTTTTCTTGAAAATTGGATTGCTTCATTTCATATTTCAGCGGAAGAATATGTTTGTACGATTGATTCTACCTATGATAACGAAAATAAAAAAGCAGTAATGAACTTTATACTATTTAAACATGATCTAGATAATACTTGGACAAGAAGTGACTTTTCTTTTGAGGAAGCTTGTTATTCCAATGAAGAAATAATTTTTTCGTTGGAATCTGTAGGTTTTAAGAACATTCAAATACACGGTACAAATAGAGCATTTTTCATTTGTCAAAAATAAAAAAACTGAATCATAACGATTCAGTTTTTCTTAGTATATTTACGACAGCAGCCGTTTCATTATTTTCTTTATACACTCGCGGGATTCTTCTGTCTAGCATACATGTAACTTCATAGTTAATGGTACCTAACATATCTGCGATTTCTTCTACTGCAATGTTTTCTTCGCCTTGTTTACCGTAGAATACTACTTCATCCCCAACCTGTACTGGCATTGCTTTTGAAACGTCTAACATAAGCTGATCCATACAAACACGGCCAATAACAGGTACTCGAACTCCATTTATTAATGCATGCCCTTTATTAGATAACTGACGATTATAGCCATCAGCATAGCCAATCGGTACAGTTGCAATCCATTCTTCACCAGTCGTTACATACGTATTCCCATAACTTACACCACGATTCTTCTTCGCATGTTTAATATGAGCTATTTTTGATTTTAACGACAACGCAGGCTGTAAAGAAACAACTGCATGATCTACCTCTTTTGAAGGGTACATTCCATAAATTCCAATACCTACTCGAACCATATTTTGAAATGTATTGCTAAGTTCCATTGAACCTGCACTATTTGAACTATGAATATATGGAATATGAATTCCTAATTCTTTAGCTGCATTGACAGCTTTCTCAAATAAACTTGTTTGCATATTCGTATATGATTTATCAATTTCATCTGCCGTAGAGTAATGTGTAAACATTCCTACTACCTTTACATACTCCATACGGTTTAATTCTTCTAAAAATGGTTTAACCTCTTCTTCTTGTAAACCGATACGACTCATTCCTGTATCAATTTTCACCTGAATTTGCGCTTTCTTTTGAATACGGTTTGCGATTTCATTTATACCATGTAAATCTTCACTTCTATAAACAGTCATCATAACGTCATATTGAATTGCCTCTTTAGCAGCTGCTACTGATGTATAACCTAAAATTAAAATCGGCACGTTAATTCCTGCTTCTCTTAACTCTATCGCTTCATCTACAAATGCAACTGCAAGCTGATTTATTCCTGCTTCAATAGCAGCTTTCGCAACTTCAACTGCCCCGTGGCCATACCCATTTGCTTTTACAGCAGCCATCATTGCAATATTTTCATCATTCACTCGTTTTTTAAATTCTTTTACATTATGTTTTACTGCATTTAAGTCAACTTCAATAATTGTATCTCTTCCATATTTCAAACTCATTGGTCTAACTCCTAACTCAATAATTGCATTCCATTCTATTTCACGTTTCATATGACCTTTTACAATATAATACTTTTCAATATGCTAGTCAAACTACTAGAATTTTCGGAATTTTGAGTATGATATAATACCCTTAAGAAACTATTATATACGGAGATGAGGAGAATTACAATGTTTGTAGAATCTGCCTTGCATCAACTTAAAGTTGCTGTTGATACTTCTATTCAAATGCTTAACCAATATAATGAAGACACTTTAAAAATACGCCTCATTCACTCGAAGAGATCTGTATTTGAAATGTGGGCACATCTTTCTCTTATTTGCCATGCAGATCTACTCATTTTAAATGGTATTACGGAAAAACAACTACATACTTTCTATAAAGAACAAACACCCGAAACAATTACGCAAATGCAACAAACGATGATACAGGGCTACGATTTACTTTCTAAAACTTTTTTATCCTATTCCCATGAACAATTAGCAGAAGTTAAGACTGCTTATTGGGGTATTTCTTATTCCCGCTTTGGATGGTTGCTTGAAATTGTTGCACACTTTTATCATCATCGTGGGCAAATTCATATTTTATTATGTGAGCATACGAAAGATCCTCACATTCCTTTATTTGAGTGATTTTCCACTCATTCATTATCCAATACACGTTCATCATTTATAAATAGCGAAGCAATAAACCCGATAAAAAGTAACATTCCTAATAAGATAAACGTTTGAGCATAACTTCCTATATTCATAAGATAAATAGAAATGAGGGGTCCTATACTAGTACCTAAAAATAAAATAAAAGTATAAATAGAAACTGCTATTCCCCTTGCTTTCCCTCCCAATTGGCCGACAAGAGCAACTAAAGACGGAACGGATACAGCAATCCCTATTACAAAACAGACACTCATTATGACAAGAAGAGGCAAATACGAAACAAAGCCCATTGCGCTTAGACTAAAAATAGCGACTAGCAATCCACCTTGCAGAACTTTCCTTACTTCGAACCTCTTCGTTAAACGACCCGCAATGGGTGACAGCAGCATACCAATTAGCCCTGCTAAGCGAAAATAAAGGATTTGTTCTGCAGTTAAATTATAAGTAGGAGAGCTCAAATAATTCCCTAAAACAGTATACATATTAACAAAAGACATTAATAAAACAAACGCAATCATATAGCTTAATACTAAGCTTTTATGTGTAAAGACTTTACCCATCTGTTTAATTGGTCCCAAAATATCAGTATAAGATTGAGATATCTCCCCTTTCGGAAGAGAATACTGAATCCATACAGCAGTAATCATATAGACAACGCTAAAAAGAAAGAACACCATATGCCATCCAAAATGTTGACTAACGACCGTACTTATTACCTGACCTACAATTCCAGCTACTAAAAAACCGGTACTAACAAACCCTATCGTTGTAACCTTTTTTTCTACTGGAAACATTTCTACAACGTAAGCTAACGCTACCGGAGAAAATGTAGCTGCTGCTATCCCTTGTAGGCCCCTAAAAATAACAATCCACAATATACTATCCACAAACCCTAAGGAAAACGAAATAATCGACAGAGCAAGTAATCCAATGAAGATCACTTTTTTCCGCCCATATTTATCAGAGATTGCCCCAAATAACAAGCAACCTATAGCAAAGCCAACAGAAAATATACTGCCTGTAGCTGCAGCTTGTGCTAGCGAAACATTAAAAAGGTCTGAAAATAGTGCAATTAAAGGGATTGTTACATATAAGCTAGACATCACTACCATACCCGACCAACATAATACAACGGTCATTATTGTGTAATTCTTTTCACTATTTATTTCCTTTCCTATTTCCATCAGAATATCTCTCCCTTATTACAATTTTTTATCACTTTAAAACCTCTAAAGTACGCTTACTTATTTTAATTACATCGTAAAAAGTATGACTGCCTCAAAAAAAAGTTAGTTAAGCATATAATAAGGTAAACTAATTATATTCTCAAATAAATAAGTTGATTCTCATAATCAACTTATTTACCTACCTTCTCCTAATTTCGCCTGCATATTTACTTGCATTTTATTTAATAGCTTCTCTAAAACGTGACGCTCTTCTTGATTAAAGTCGTCAACTAACGAAGCGCAAGATAACCAAAAAGTTGGTAAAGAGTGCGTAACTAATTCTTTTCCTTTTGGAGTAATTTTCACTTTTAGTCTTCTTCGATCTTCAGAATGATGGAATCTTACGATTAACTCTCGTTTCTCCATCCAATCTAATAATCCAGTGACAGAAGCACGTGTTATCCCTAATCGACTTGCAATATCCGAAGGACTCATGTTCACTTCTTCTCCATTCGATTCCATTTCACGTAAAATAAACAACAGTAAAAAATCTAATTTACTTTCCGAAATACCAAGGGGAGCTAAATCTACGTCAACAGCATCAAGAACATTATCAGACGTCCATAACATTAACAAACCAAGTTTTGCTGCGATTGGATCCGTATCTGCTGATGCCGTCTTTTTTATTAACTCTGCATACGGCCCAATCCCTAAAGGAAGAGAATCATTTCTTGAATTCATCCATCTTCAGTCTCCTTCCCCTTTAATTAGCTTACCTAACTACTTTTTTATTATACTCACATTTTTCCTTTTATTGCAAGAATATTGTTACAAAAAAATCCTGTCATAAAAACAGAATTTTTCAAACTGACTAGCTATTATTTTTAAATAAGACGAAACTCCTTTAAGGCAAAGGAAATACCACCTTCACTCGACTTCTTTGTAACGAAATCAGCTCTTGTTTTTAGTACTTCTCCGCCATTCCCCATCGCAATTCCTAATCCTACATACTGCAACATCTCAATATCATTTCCACCGTCACCAAAAGCAATCGCTTCTGATTTACAAATGTTTAAATGCTCCAATACTTTTTGAATTGCAGTTAGCTTCGATACTTTATTATCTTCCAATACATTTATGACATAACCATGAAAACGGTCAAATGTAAGCATTGGGTATTTTTCAATAAACTTTTGAGATTCTATTTCATCCGCATACAGGCATAAACAATAAATCTCTTCAGATAAATCCCTGCTTTTTTCAGGATATTTCTCTAAATTTAACGTCTCGCTAAGCGCTTGCATTACACGCTCATTATCCGGGGCTATTCCGTTCATTGCAAAATCCTCGGTAAAATAAGAAATACCGTGACCATGTAATGCAGCAAACCCCGAGATATCATGAACGATTTCACTAGAAAGTACCGATTTATGTAGAACTGTTTCTCCACACTTAATATGTGCACCATTTGCGGAAATAATTGTATGTATCCCTAGTTCCTTAAATTGCGAACATAAGCTATATGGTCTCCCTGTAGTAACAACTACGTGAATTCCTTTAGCTATTAATCTTTGTATCGCTTCTTTTGTACTTTCGTGCATACTTCTATCAATCTCACTTAAAAGCGTACCGTCAACATCAAAAAACACTACTTTGTACACGGGTCTTTAGATCCCGTCCAAATGATTCGTATCATTAATGAAATGTACCGTTTTTTGTTCCCCATCAATTTCAATTAAGCTTATTCCCGTATCTCCCATTTTAAAATAATAATCCATTGAAATTGGCATTTTGAAAAATGCACGTAATAGACTATTTATTACACCACCATGTGCAACGATTGCAATTCGATCATATGTATTCTCTGTCACGATTTTAGAAAAGATTCCTTCTATTCTCATTCTAAATTCAATAAATGATTCTCCGTTTTCAAAACGATCATGAAGAAACTTTGGCTCTGGATATTTCTTTGCTTCTTCAAATGATAAACCAGCTTGCACTCCGTTATTAAACTCCATTAATTCCTCTTCTAGTTGAATTGGGCATCCAATTCCTTCAGCTAACGTTTCACCAGTTTCGCGAGCACGCTTTAATGTACTTGCCCAAATGAAATCTGGCGGAAAATCTGCTTTCACTTTCTGTACAAGCCTTTGCACTTGCCGTCTTCCTTTTTCTGTTAATTCAAAATCAGCTCGCCCTTCATGTACATGTAAAATGTCCGCTTCGGATTCACCGTGTCTTATTAGTAGTATTTGCATTCTTATTCCCCCTTCTCATCTTAAAACCAAGATTAAATTTTAACATATTATTGAATTTTTTCAAAATAATAAAGTAATCCCCATTCATCTAAGAATAAAAAATGTACTCAATGAATTAATGCAATGATAAAAAACAAAAAGAGAAATGGCATCCCATTTCTCTTTTTCACTCTTATTGTTCTTTTGGTGTATCTGAAGAAGGCAATTTCTTCGCTTGTTTTTCTTTAAAGATTTCTCCAATCGCTCCAAGTGTACCAAGCGTCTCAATTGCATTAGACGGAATAAAGACTTTATTTGCTGGTCCTTTCGCAACCTCAATCAATGATTCAAATGATTTATAAGCGAGTACGCGTTCATCTAAATCTGCTGCACGAAGTAATTCAATTCGATTTTGTTCTGCTTTCGCAATTTCCTCAATCGCTCTTGCTTCCCCTTGCGCTTCTAGTTCCTTTGCTTCTTTTATACCTTCAGCTTCTCGAATACGTGCTTCTTTATCCCCTTCAGCCATTAATATTTTACTTTGCTTTTCCCCTTCAGCACGAAGGACTTTATCTTGTTTTGCAGCTTCCGCTTCTAATATGATCGCACGTTTATTACGTTCTGCTTTCATTTGTTTTTCCATTGATGCTTGCACATCTTTCGGCGGATTAATATCAACAACTTCAACACGTTCAATACGAACGCCCCATTTTTCTGTTGCTTCATCAAGTGCTAAGCGAATTTCTGTTGAAATTTTTTCACGACCAGATAACGTTTCATCCAGTTCCATTTTACCAATAATTTGGCGCATCGTTGCAGAAGTAATGTTACGAACACCATATTCATAGTTCGAAATACCATATGTCGCAAGTTCTGGTTCCACAATTTGATAGAAAATGATTGTATCAATTTCTACTTGTACATTATCTTTCGTAATTACCTTCTGCGGTGGTACGTTCGTTTGTTGAATACGTAAGTCATGATATACACGAACGCGGTCTACAATTGGTATTAATAAATTTAATCCCGGCTCCATAATACGCTGAAACTTACCAAATCTTTCAACGACTCCAACTTTTTGCTGTGGAATAATTTTAATTGTTAATGCGATAAATGTAACAACAATTAGTGCGAAAATAATGGTTAATGTTAATGCTACTGCCATATTTATTCACTCTCCTTTTTCACTTGTAATATAGTACTATTCCTCTTTATAACAATAACTTTTTCTCCAGCATCAATTGGATCATCTGCAATAGCTGTCCAAGTATCTCCATCCACCTTCACAATACCATTCGCTTCACTTGTAATCGCTTGCATAACAATCCCTTTTTTACCAACTAGCATATCTACTGTATCAGTAAAACCTTTTGCTTCTCGAAAGTTTTTTGAAATTCTTTTTGTAAAGAAAGTCAATGTTAAACTTACAATCGCGCCAGCAATAACTTGTAACAGTAGTGCATCAGGAGCAAACAAAGCAATTAGACCTCCGACAACAGCTCCAATTCCAAGCCAAAGCATATAAAACGTAATCGACAACATTTCTGCAATAAATAAAATACCAGCTATTATAAACCAAATTACCCAAGCAGCCATATACAACCCTCACTTTCTTTCTCATTTTCTATATGTATATGAAAAAAAGAATGGTTTATCCGCCCTTTCTTATACATGGGCGCTTACTACAAGCTATTGTACATATTCACTATTATAATGAGTATTATTAAAATACTATATTAATATATTCTTCATTATACATGAAAATCCCTTTCAAAAAGTGACAAAAAATTAAATTCTTTCGAAAATTTAATTTCCAAATTATAATTATTCTGGCTAGTGAATTTTTTTAAAGAAAGCGGTGTATTTATTTGCAAAATCGTTCATTAACTTACTATTTAGGATCAAAAATATGCATTACTCTCGCTGACATCGTATACATCATGATTATTACAACCCATATGTATATCACAACTAAATCAGCAACATTAACTGCTCTGTTTCCATTACTCCAAGTCATAACTAATCTTATAGCAAATACTTCTGCACCACTTATAATGAATCGTTTTCCATCTTATTCATTACTTTTCACACTACAATGGACAAAAACTGCTCTATTATTTTTATTAATGATATTATTCCCAGTCCTGTCCACAAACGTTGTAGCACTATTCATTTTCATTTTTTTCATTTCATTATGTAGCGGCTGGAGCGCACCATTATTATACAGTATCCTGCCTCGCCTTACACGAAAAGAAAAATTAGTAAAAGTAAATAGTATTTTTTCCTTTTCCACACAAATTACGCAAGCCGCTGCTTATTCATTTACAAGTGTTATTGTTCTTCTTATCGGCGCTACTTCTACACTTATGATGAATAACATATTGATGATTTTCGGGTGTGTTGCACTACACGTTTCATTACGTTCCATACATAATGAACGAGTAATAGAGCCTTCTTCTTCAAAAGGCAATGCTTTATTGGAAGGTTGGAAACTCTTATTTCAGAACCCGTCTCTCCGTATCGTTACATGTATGGACTTAATTGAAACTTTCGCAGGGACGATATGGATCGGTGCTATTACGATGGCTTATGTAACGACTGTCCTTCATAAAGGCGAAGAATGGTGGGGGTATATTAATACAAGTTATTATGTAGGGACGTTAATTGGCGGGATATTAGCGTGGAAGATGAGTACATACATTCAAAACAATTTAATACGTTCCATGGCGATAGGTTCTCTTATGTTTAGTGTTCTTACATTTTTATATGGAATGACAAGTAGCGGGTTTATTGCGCTTTTTCTATGCGTTCTAATGGGTCCATGTTATCAAATTAGAGATATTTCTCAAACGACAGTACTACAATCAAGTGTCGCTCCTACTTTATTATCAAAAATGTATACAGCTCATGGCGCACTCCTCTCGACAGCTTCTGGTCTTTCTATGCTTAGCGTTGGAATTATTACCGATTTATTTGGTGTTCGTACGATTTATATTCTCGCTTCAATCCTTATACTATGTTCTGCTTGTTTATCCTTTAATTTATTAAAATATGATAAAACAGAGCAAAAAGATATTTCACTTTAATTAACAAAATAAATAGGACAGGAATTCCTGTCCTATTTATTTTATTCATGATAAGTTAGGGATTTTCCGATACTTTGTCGCTTGTTCAAAAGCATATGCTAGTTTAATCAAGGTCCCCTCAGAAAAAGCCGTGCTTGCAAGAGTAATTCCAAACGGTCTCCCTTTATCCATATATCCCGCCGGTATTGCTATAGACGGATAACCCGCTTTCGCACATATAGTGGAGCCGATATAGGAAGGGAATAAAATTGCATCAAGTTTATATTTTTTCAGTGTAAAGTCAATACCTTGTTCTTGCGAAAAATATATATCTTCTAATCTTGCGTTTATATATTCAGGATTCCTTAACGTATTGGGAAAATCTTTTCTTCTTTCTAACTTAGTTTGCCCATATTTCAAAGCTCTTTCAGCTATGTTTTCATTAAACGCCATTAGCTCTGAAATAGAATGTACTGGCATAGTAGAAGGTAATTTAGAAAGATAGTTATCTAAACTATGCTTTAGTTCATAAAGCGGAACTCCCCAGCTCCATTCTCTATGAAAAGAAGGAATATCAATATTTTCTATTACTGTTGATCCCTCACTACGCAACACCTCAATTGTTTCTTTAAACAATTGTTCATCGTACTCTCCAGTTTCATAATAATCTTTCGGTGCATTGCTAAATACACCAATCTTTGCTTCATGTAAGCCATTAACATCAAGATACTTTGTATAATCACGCTCTGCTATACCTTCACTTTTATGAGTAGCTACATCCTTCTCATCTACCCCAGTTAAACTCCCAAGCAAAATAGCGGCATCTGTTACTGTCCTAGCAAATGGACCGGCTGTATCTTGCGAATACGTGAACAGAATAATACCTCTACGACTAATTAAACCAACAGTCGGTTTAATACCGACTACAGAGTTTTGAACTGCTGGACTTAATATAGAAGCATCTGTTTCCGTTCCAACAGATACTACTGTAAAGTTAGCTGCAACTGCTATCGCAGATCCTGTACTTGAGCCACCAACAAACATATCATCCTCACCTGTACCGTAAGGGTTTATTGTTTGCCCACCTCTTGCACTATATCCAGCCCACATGTCAAATGACATTGCATTTGCTAATTCTGTCATATTTGTTTTTCCTATTATGACCGCTCCTGCTTCTCGCAGTTTCGTCACAAGAAATGCATCTTCACTACTTATATTTTGTTCTAGAGCAATCGTACCTGCACTTGTATGCATGGAATCATTCGTTTCAATATTGTCCTTAAGTAACACAGGAATACCATGTAATGGACCTCTTACACCTTTTATCTTTCTTTCATAATCTAACGCTTCTGCAATAAAGATTGCATCCGGGTTGATTTCTAAAATAGAATTAATTTTTGGTCCGCCTTGATCATATTTTGCGATTCTATGGAGGTAATACATAACTAATTCTTTTGAAGTTAATTGCCCAGCTTCCATCGCTGCTTGTATTTCATGAATTGTTAATTCTTTTTGTAATCGTGTATTGAACTGAATCTCCATCGTCATTCTCCTTCTGTAAAGTGAAACTTTAATCAGTGGGGGTTTTCTTCATCCCCCACTGATTATTAGTTGAACCAATCGGACTTTAATGGGCAGTTGATCCCCCACCTAAATTCTTTGCTTTCGCTGCATTTTGAGGTGGGGGTCTTACTGCCCATTAAAGTGGGATAAAGCCTTTTATTGATATCATGTATCTTATTACTTGTTCATTTTCTCCGCTCCTCGTATATACAAATACAATCCCTTTAAAAGAATTCAACTTACCAATGTAAAAACCTTTTATTTCCTGAAAAATAAAAAAAGTCTGAAACGAATAAACTTCCGCTTCAGACTCTTTTACTACTTTACATATACCTCATCTAGCAAATGTAAAAACTCACCTTGTTTTCCGGCTAATTCAGGGCATTTTGCAATATCAATCCATTCGTAGCAAAATACTAAACCTTCATCTTCCTCACCGGCACTTACAATATGCTCCCAATCATCTTTTACATCTGTTAGTAACGTTACATGGAAGAAATGGCGCTTTTGATATTCTTTTTTGTCTTTCACAAGTATGATGTAATCGGCTAGGAATCTTTCTATGCATAAATGACGTAATCCAGATTCTTCTTGTACTTCACGTAAAAGCGCCGCTTCTAACGTTTCCCCTTCGTCAACTGTTCCCCCTGGTATTTGTATACCAGCTTCAGGTATATCACGATGTTTAAAAACAAGCAGTTGCATAACTCCTTCTTTTTCTCTTGTTACATATGCGTGTACTTTTTTCTTATATAACACCGTCATACTCCTTCTCTCCCCTCAATTGTTCACTGCGTTACTTCTTCAAGTGTCAATTGATTTTCATATAAATATGTAGCTTGTGGATTTCCCACATACCTCACATGCCATGGTTCATATCGATAACCTGTAAGCGATTCTTTCTCTTTTGTATATCGGATGACAAAACCAAATTTATGGGCATTTTCAGAAAGCCACTGCCCTTCTTTCGTTTCGCCAAAAATTGTCTCTAATTGAAACTTAGCAGATTGAGATGTAATATCCATAGCTAGACCAGTTTGATGTTCACTCGTTCCAGGAACTGCGCTAGACATCGCTGTTTTTGCTTCTCCATCTTGTTTTTTATACATCGTATTTAATGCTTTTTGTCGATCAAAAGATCTAAATCCAGAAACCGCAAAAAGAAAAACGCCCTCCTTATCAGCTTGCTGAAACATTTCCTCAAGCGCCCCTGCTGCCTCTTTTCTCATTTTTTTCTTTTCTTGATCACCTTCACTTGAGTAACGCACTTTCGGAATAACTAAATCTGGCGGTCTATACCCATCTGGTAAACGCCTATTTTTATTCACAAGCACAAGCATCGAATTTGGATTACTAATTACCGCAATATCACCATCCATATTCGCAATCGTTTCTTTCGCTTTCGGAAATATGTTATTTACATTTACCTCACGCGCCTGCTTATCCTTATACATTTTATAATTGATTCCTGCTACTCCAACAATGAGTATCATCGCTACGATACCAAGTAGTGTCCATCTTTTTTTCATATAACGACCTCTTATTTTAATAATTTGGCCATTTCATACTCATCGATGTTCTCTCCATCGATAATAAGAGCAGCTCTTTTGACACCTTCTTTCTCAAATCCAGCTTTTGTATATAGTGCCTGAGCTCTTGTATTGTGGGCCATTACCGTTAATTCTAAACGCCATATATCATGTAATCTTGCCCACTTCTCAGCCTCTTTAAACAATCTCGTCCCAATACCTCGCCCGCTATACTCTTGCAAAATACCAATTACAATACTTGCTACATGTCTTTTTCTTTGAATATGATTTCCATTCACTAAAATAAACCCTACGATTCTCTCATCTTCAACTGCTACCAATATCGTTGCATACTTATTTTCAATAAATCGATGAATCATCTGTTCTTGTTGCTCGTCTGTAAATTTTCTTTCTCCTGGTTCATATAACATAAATTTCGTTTCTTCATCTAGTTGCTTACTTAATTGCAAAAATGGTGCTGCATCTTCTATTTTGATCTCCCTAATCACTTCTATCACCCTATCAGTTTCATAATAAAAAGTTTTCCTTGTAAAAAGATTTTCTCTACTTTCCTGAAAATCCCTTTGTAAATCTCCCAGTATAATTTGACAAATTTCGATATTACTATAACAACGACAAATTATGTCTATTCTGTGACGTCTCATCATGACAAAAAAACGTAAGTATTACACTCACGTTTTTTCAAATTCTTCCACTTATTTATGTTTCACTTTATCCATTCACCTTTTCTGCCTGCCAGAAATATTCACCAAACGCTTTAGCAAGGGCATCAATCGATCGATTTAGTTCTTCCTCCGTATTATCTACACCACCAACTTCAATTAATATCGCTTGCCCGGATAAGTCTTGATTGTAGACACCATTTCCTGTTTGGAATCCTTTTTGAATGACACCTCGACTCACTCCTGGATACTTCTTACTAATCGCCTCATGTAAAGCCGTCGCTAATTGCAAGTTTTTTTCATAGTTTTTATTTCCTTTCCCTACTACAAATGCAAGCTTTGCATATGATTTATCGCCAATGGTTTTTGTCGTAACATTCTTCCGAGCACTATCACGATGTATGTCGAAAAAGTATTGTAGTTCTTTATTACCAGTCATTGCTTCTTGTACAATTTCCCGTGACATTTTGTAAGAACTATTACTATTTAACCCTTTACTAATCAACTTTTGACCGATATCTGTCTTGTCGTTAGTAGCTCCGATCCCTTCGCTTGCTAATTGTTCACGAAACCGATCGCCAACTATTGAAATATTCGTGACAGAACTGGTCGCTTTATTCGGATTGGGATCATTTGCTAAATTTAGTAACGGCAAATAAGATTCCCAACTATGCGAATGATAAATAAACGCAACTTGTCTTTTTCCTGTCGTTTGAGCCGGTTGCTTTTTCTCTTTGTTCGTATCTGGCTTTTGAGCCTGTCCAGCTTCACCAGTCCGTTCTTTTACTACTTCTTCAAGTGGAACGCTCGACTCTATCGGTAAGTTAGAATAATTTGTCCCTTCACCCGCAATTACAATTTCTGTATCGTACTTTCCAAAACCAGGTAGCTCTTTGCCGACAAAACTGCGAACATCGTTAAAGCGAATATTCGTAGCCATCGAAAAGAGAAAAGAAGAAATCGAAAAATCTTTATTTAAATTTCGATACTCCTGTGTAAAATAATGATTCTCTTTCCCAAGAACGTACATGTAACCATTCATTGATAGCTCATTTAACCAATTATATAAATACGTTGACTTTGTCTCTTTCATAGAAGTTACCATCATACTAATAAGAAAAAAAGTCGCTAGTACTGTAGCAATAATAAATAAAACTAACTTACGTACACTTGTGAATTTCACATAAAAAAAGCCTCGATTCATACTATCACCCTCTCTATTCCAAGTTATGTACAAGCTCTAGAGAATAGACCGTCTAAATTCCGGCTATATTGTTTATGAGGTGAAATGAATTGAAGCTACTAATAGGAACATTCCCCATTGTACTATCATTTATTTTTTATTGGCTTGCTAAGCATCCTACAATCCGTGTTGCACTACATATTTCAGCGTACTTAGCACTTTATGTACTCGGTACAATTATTTCTATCAATATATACGATGTTTTAATACAAGATTTAGTTTTCATGACAAGCATTCATGGTATTTTACTAAATCCATTTTTTCTTATATCAGGAGCATATATAGGGATATACACTTTATACTTACTTTTGTCTTACATGATTATAAATATGAAACATGGAGCGTAATGAAATGCGACCACCATTCATCTGTCATATATGCAAAAAAAGAATTGCGCGAAAGAAAGATCTTATTACTGCCACATCGTACTTCCGCTTTTATTTATTTCACAGTGATTGCTTTAAACGACAGCAAGTGTTCATCTCACGATTCATCCCTGTGAATACGCTTTTTAATTTCTTTCTTATTATATATGGACTTATTTTTGGCAGCATTCTTATGATTACAGAACACTCTATTATTTGGGCTATTTTTTTATTTCCCATTTTATATCGGTTTCTTTCCTATTATTATTTGGAACGTTTTTTCTCTACATAAAGTGCAGACTGTCCTCTCGGAATACTTAAACATTCCCACTCATTTTCTTTTAACATTTTACCGATGTAAATAATCTGTCCAATATGCAAAGCGTAATGAGAAATTTGTCTTTCAATTGCTTGCATAACAGTCTGTGCTTCACCGCGAATATATACCGTCTGTAATAAATGTTCCGGCGTTAGGACATTCATTGTTTTAAAAACATATTCCCATCCTTTATTCCATGCTGTGAGAACCTCTTCTTTAGAATGATAGCCACCTTCAAATTCAGCATCTCGGTTACGATCTATTTTTTCACCATCAGATGTTAAAAAATCCGTCCATCTAGAACGCATATTACCGTGCAGATGCTTAATTATGATTGCTATGCTATTTGTTTCTTCATGAGAAGACCATTCAATCTGTTCATACGATAATTGCGAAAGTACCCTCTCTCCTTGTTTCTTTGTTGCTTTAAAATTTGAAATGGTACATTGTAAATATTCTCGTCCAATATCCATGTTCCCCCGCCTTTACACTAACTAATTTTCGTTCCATTTGGTAATTCCATATTCGGCTGCAGTAATACGACATCACCAGCTTCAGGTACTCCTCCTAAAACAAGTACTTCTGATTTAAATCCAGCTACACGTTTTGGCGGAAAATTTACAACAGCAGCGATTTGCTGACCGATTAAATCTTCTGGGGTATATCTCTTCGTAATCTGAGCACTTGACTGCTTAACTCCAAGCTCTCCAAAATCAATTTTCAGCTTAATGGCTGGAACTCTCGCTTCTTTAAATTCCTCAGCATGTATTACAGTTCCAATTCTTACATCCAAAGTTAAAAAATCTTCAAAATTGGCCATTTTATCATTCCTCCCATTTATTACTTAGACAAAATGTAAAAATCACCTTTAAAAAAAGAAAGGCGCCTAAGCACCTTTCTTTTGTAGTTCACTTGATTCATTTGATTTATAGAAGAAGAAACCGAGAATCCCGCCAATACATGATGGGATTAACCACCCTATTCCTTCTTTATATAATGGTAACATTTGTAGTACGTTAGAAATCGCGTCAATTTTAATGTTCGCACTTTCTAAACCATCAAAGAAGCTAATTAACAATGCTCCAAAAATAGCTCCAATATAAATGGTATTACGCTTCCCAATCCATTTATGGAAGTAAGAAAGTACAATTAATACAATTGCAACTGGATAAATGATCATTAACACTGGTAAAGTAACTGCGATTAATTGTGTTAAACCTAGGTTAGATACAATTAAACTAAACACACATACCATTGTTACAATCGTTTTATGCGAAAGTTTTGGGAATAAGTTTGTAAAGAAGCCCGCGCAAGCTGATGTTAATCCAACAGAAGTTGTTAAACAAGCAAGTATAATAACAAGTCCTAATAAAACTTTACCACTTGTTCCATATAACTCATTTACAACATTCGTTAAAATAAGCCCACCATTCTCTGATACACCAAGTGATGTACTCGTTGAACCAAGATAAGCAAGTGATAAATAGATTAACGTTAAACCAAGTACAGCAATAATACCTGATACTACTGTTATTTTTGCAACTTCACTACTCTCTTTTATCCCTTTAGAGCGGATAACTTGTACAACGACAATTCCAAATACGAGAGCACTGATTGCATCCATTGTTAAATATCCTTGTATAAATCCACCAAAGAAAGCATTTTCTTTGTATGCCGCTAGCGGCGCAGCTGGCTCTCCAATCGGATCAATAATTGCCTTTCCGACAATAACAGCAACAATCAATACTAACAATGGTGTAAGAAATTTTCCGAACCAATCCACTAATTTAGATGGATTTAATGATAAATACCACGTTATTCCGAAGAAAACTATCGTGAATAGAAACAGCATGTACCATTCTGAAACCAATGCCTCTGATAGAAATGGCTTCATACCCATTTCAAATGAAACGGCTCCCGTACGCGGAATCGCGAAAAATGGTCCAATCGCTAAATAACTAATTAATGGGAAAATAAACGCAAATATAGGGTGAACTCTCGAAGATAGCGCTTTCAAGTCCCCCTCTACAAACGCGACAGCTGTTACAGCTAATAGGGGTAATCCGACTCCCGTTACAAGGAATCCAATTGTAGCAATCCAAACATTCTCTCCAGCTTGTTGCCCTAAAACTGGTGGAAAAATTAAATTTCCTGCTCCTAAAAATAGTGCAAATAACATTAAACCAATTGCTACCGTATCACCTGGCCTTAAACGTCCCTTCATACTTTTCATTTGCATAGCACTTTTTCATTGTTTATCTCTATTTTCACAATATGCTATGCATCCTCCTCTCTGCTCAAGATGATAAAATATGCCCCTTACAAAGCAGTGTCTTCTCCATAATTTCTCCATTCCCCTTATTCTTACTCTAACTATTAATTTTTGATTTTTTTGAATATTTAACTCATTAGAGTGGTATTGCGTGGAGTATAGTTGTCAGACCTCTTTGTTTTTATCACACATATAGTAACATATTTAGTTGAAAAATAAAAACATATTTTCAAATTGATTTTTTTGAAAATCGAAATTATCTACATTTTTTATTCTTTTACACAAATATTGTTACAATCTCACCTTTTACCCTATCATTATTTTCAAATAACTTTATGCACGTAACATAGCAAAAGCCATCCAACATAATTAGATGGCTTTTGCATGTTACTCTATCGTTTCAACTTCACGTGGATTTTTCATCTCTTCCACATACACAACTCTAAATCCGTGATCTTCTAAATCTTTCAATAACGTCTCTAATTCACCGTCGTTAAACTCTTCTCCTAATGTAAACATAATTCTACGAACTAATAAGGCATCATTATCAAAAGTCATTAAACTTTGGATACCTGTATATTTTTTTAATACTGTCGATAATTTTTGAATGGCCCCATTATAATCTTGTGTTCCAATCATGACAGAATATTTACTAGAATGAACGCCCCAAGCATCTTCTAACAACTCAAAAACTTTTTTATGCGTTAAAATTCCAAGAAATACTCCTTTTTCATCAACCACTGATAAATAAGGTAATTTTTTTATTGTAAAAAATACTTTAAAGAACGAAGAATCTTCTCTGACATATCCTTCTTTATCGTTTAATAATTGTACTACACTCTCTTCCAGCGAACCTTTATATTCTAAAATATCTACTTTATATATATTCCCTAAATATTTCTCTTTTTTTTCATCTAAAACTGGTACACAACGATAGCCAGTTTTATTTAAATGCTTCAGCGCTTCCCCTATTGTAATTGAACTTGAACAAAATAGAACTTCCCTTTTCGGCACATAATTCCCTTTAATCCTCATAAACAGCCTCCTTATGTTAAAATACTTTCTGTGCCATAACTATATTATATTTTCAGAAAAAAATAAATGATTTATTTTACTTTTCTGAAAATTATTCATTTTCTTGTCATAATTTATTCACGTTTCATTCACTTATATCCTCTACAATACTAAACTTCTTTAAGAAAAATATATTGTAACTTACACAGAAAAAAGCTAAAATAAGAATAAGAATTTTCTGAATATTCTAAGAGTAGGTGATTACATGTCTTTATTGCGCTCACATATATGTAAATTTATCGTCGGTGTTCTCATTATTTTTATCATTAGTCCTATTCCTGCTTTATTCATTACACATAAATACTCATACATAACTGGCTTTATAAGCATTTTTCATAACTTCGCACAACTTTCTTCTATGACAATTCCAAAGATTGATTGGATGCACGAATCTATCTTTTTCTCAGCAAATCAGATGGTTCATACTTCGAATCATTCAACACCGTTATTCCCTTACATATGGGAAATATATTTTGTATCGATTGTTCGTTTTACCTTTACTCTTGCGATCGGATTCTTCATCAGTTTAGGGATCGGTCATTTATTTTTTAAAGCACCTCATTCGGTTAAGAAGTTCACTTCTTTATTAAGATGGATACCGTACTCTTTTTGTACCGTATTATTACAATGCTCAGTCTTATTTCTACTCCTATACATCGCAAAATTTATAAAACTTCCCTACTACTCATCTTTCATCATCGTTTGTAGTACTTCCATGATTATCGTTATGCAAGCAATAAAAAAGTGGGTTCCTTTCTTAAGTAATAGAAATGAATATGAAATAAAACAATCTTCTTTCCTTGTAGATACATTGTTTTTGGCGCTTACTTCAAATCATAAATCCATTCTAGGTTCCATTATTCTCTCATTCATTTTTATGGAATGCGTTTTTCACGCAAGCGGATTATTACAATTTATCGTTCAATTCGGCGGAAATGCACCTGTAATTGTTACAATAAGCTTACTACTTTTGTATATCCCGTATTGCATACTCTCTTTCCTTCAAACGCTATGGACGACAAATCACGTTAAACAACAATCATACGCTTTAACGAGAAGTATTCCAAAACCTTAATTTGAAATAACCCTCTAGAATCTGAAAGTGGAGGGTTATTCCTTTTGTATAGCGGACAAAATAACAGCAAATTCAAAAGCTAGTGCAGAAACATACCAATATTTACCCTTTTTCTTTGACTATTCTTTTCGTTTGGATTTATTATAAAAGTATAACATAATTGCAGGAGGTGACATCTTTATTCCAAACTACGGAATAGAGAACACACTTGGACATATTAAATATTTTTCTCATCTTTATACTTATCCTTATTTCAGGCTTTTTCGTTGCATCAGAATTCGCTGTTGTAAAAGTACGAAAAAGTCGAATTGACCAGCTTGCAAATGAAGGCAATAAACAAGCTTTAGCTGCAAGAAGTGTCCTATCTAATTTAGATGTTTATTTATCAGCTTGTCAGCTCGGGATTACGATTACTTCTTTAGGGCTTGGTTGGCTTGGTGAACCAACTGTGGAACATTTACTACGACCGCTCTTTGAAAAGATTAATATTACTGGAACAATGGCGAATACTTTATCCTTTATTATTGCTTTTAGTTTTATTACATTTTTCCATGTTGTATTAGGTG
Organism: Bacillus cereus group sp. BfR-BA-01309; assembly: GCF_022664315.1. NCBI lineage: Bacteria > Bacillati > Bacillota > Bacilli > Caryophanales > Bacillaceae > Bacillus > Bacillus cereus group sp. BfR-BA-01309. The sequence continues at coordinate 169,820 of NZ_JAKUHE010000006.1, read as the reverse complement.
AATTAGTTCCAAAGTCTTTCGCAATTCAAAAAGCAGAAGCAATCACACTTAAGTTTGCACGACCACTTATTTTATTTGATAAAATTATGTATCCATTCATTTGGTTACTTAATAGTGCAGCTATCTTTTTCACAAAATTACTCGGATTAGAGCCTGCGAAAGAAAATGAACTTGCCCATTCTGAAGAGGAACTACGCCTCATTTTAGGTGAAAGTTTTAAAAGCGGTGAAATAAACCAAACCGAATATAAATATGTGAATAATATTTTTGAATTTGACGACCGAGTTGCAAAAGAAATTATGGTCCCTCGTACAGAAATGATTTGCTTATCTACTGAAAATACGTTAGAAGAAAATATGAATATCGTCGCAACTGAAAAGTTTACACGCTATCCTATCATCGAAAAAGATAAAGATGATATTATCGGTATGATCAATACGAAAGAAGTATTTCACGATCAAACGAAAGGCATTCATAAGCCACTTGAATCTTACATACATCCAGTACTAACTGTATTTGAAACTGTTCCAATTCGCAAAACACTCGTACATTTACAAAAGAATCGTGTTCAGATGGCAATCGTTATGGATGAATATGGTGGTACTGCTGGACTTTTAACAATGGAAGATATTCTTGAAGAAATCATTGGAGAAATTCAAGATGAGTTTGATGCAGATGAATCACCTATGATTGAAAAACGTACGCCTAAGCTTACTGTTTTAGACGGAAAGGTGCTCATTTCTGAAGTAAATGATATGTTTGGCCTACATATTGATGATAGCGATTTAGATACAATTGGCGGCTGGTTCCTCTCTCAAGCAGTGGACTTAAATATTGAGGCTGGTTATTTCATTGAATTTGCCGGTTTTCAATTTAAAGCACTAGAACTTGATGGACATCAAGTGAAAAAAATTGCGGTACATAAATTAGACACGAAGAAGGAGTTATAAAGTGACAGCATTATTAACAATCTGTATCATTGCCTGTTTCATTGTTTCATTTCTCGCCTTTATTTACCCTATCATTCCAGGCATCCTTGCTGTATGGGCTGGATATTTCATTTACCATTTTGGTATAAATGGCGGAGAACTAACAACTTCCTTTTGGATTATTCAAGTCATTTTCACACTTTTTATTTTCGTTGCTGATTTTATCGCAAATGGATATTTCCTAAAGAAATACGGGAGTTCTAAATGGGGCGAACGTGTCGGTATGATTTCTATCATTGTCGGCTCTTTTTTCTTCCCACCATTCGGTTTAATTATCATACCGTTCTTATCGGTATTTATGACAGAACTCATGCATAAAAAAGCGCCAAAAGACGCCTTTCTAGTAGGAGTTGCTACTGTAGTTGGTTTTTTAAGCAGTACAGTAGCAAAAGCCATTCTCCAAATCATTATGATTATCATATTTGTATGTTATATCATCTTTTAACCATCCCAATTTCGGGATGGTTTTTTAATAGGAAATTCCGACTCGACTATTCTCATATTTGTTTTCACTACATAGATTCCACGTAAATTGCGCTGTATCACCAACTGTTATTTTCGCTCCATCTTCTGGTAATACATCTTTTCCAGTTCGATATACCCCTGTCGCATCACCGTCTATTAAATGCGTCGGACAAACGACCGTCCAACATAAATTACTACGACTAAGTATCTTATATGCAGCTAAATGATCTTCTGCTGCTGTTGTCGTTTTCCTTTTTGATTCAGTTGATTGAAAACGATATAAATTTAAATTTGTTCTCGCTTGTAAAATACCAGCTGTTCCTATTGTAATGATTTTATGAACTCCTTCTTCTTTCATTTGCTTTATAATTTGTGGCATACTCTTCGCTAATGTCCCATTTTGATCCGTACCAAGTGCACTAATTACTATATCGCTTCCTTCTATCGCTTTCTTTATATCATTTTCATTCCATACATTACCTTCTATGACTCGTAACCTTTCATGATGTATTTCCATTCTATTTACATCACGCGCTAATGCAGTCACTTCGGCTGAATCCTTTAATGCTAATTTTATTATGTTTGAACCTACTCGCCCAGTTGCTCCCAATATACATACTTTCATTTGTTTTCCCCCTTTTCATTCTTTCTCTATTTTTCAATAATCTCACTCAATTTACAACAAAAAAGCTTCCTCATATTTAGGAGGAAGCTCTATTATTATTATTTTATTTCTTTTCTTTAGAATCCGTAGACTTCTCAGTTCCACTTGTTTCTTTATCCTTTTTGCCCTCTTGTTGTGTTGTTGTATCGTCTTCTTTCTTCTTGTCCTCACCTTTACTACAACCTACCATTAATAAAGAACTTGCAAGTGCCATAGCAGTTAATGATTTAACCCATTTGTTCATTTGCGTTTCCTCCTTTAGATAGAATATGTACAACCCCATATTACTCTCTATTTTTAAAGGAAAGATTGAAAAATAGTAAATAAACGGTAAACTTTTGTAAATTTTCCGATAATAGATATAGACTCCTATTCTTTTTTCTCCATGAAAAGTAAAAAACTAAGGCGCCTATCTTTCCGCCTTAGTTTCTTATGCAAACTTTTCATTTTCATATACATGTTTAATCTTATATTCTTTCTTCACAACATATTGCCATACACTATAGGCATAACGGTTCATTTTCAGGAAGCAATTTTCTAAAAAAGAGCGGAATTCCGGATTCGCAACTTCAACTGCCACTTGAGCGAACTTTAGTGATAACCGTTTTAAATGCGAAATATAACAAGTTGCAATATGGACATCCCCTGTATATTTACTATCAGTTTCCTTTTCCATTTCATGAAAATGAAATGAAATTGGTTCACAAGTTATATGCTGTACATTCTCTCCTTCTTGAAAATTCACTTGTTCATTATATGCTTGCAACATATAAGGTAAATGCTGCTGTAATAGCTCCTTTAATTCTTCATCTCTTACCTTTCCTGTATACTCCCCAACCTTATATATAAGCATATAACTATACCTCATTAATTCTTTCATACAATCCATGAAAGTACCTCCCTTCTCTTTTGTATATACACTATAAATATGATGCTATAACATTTGCTATTCTTGCTAAAAACCAATCCCATTTACTAATTTTCTCAAAATCTTCTTTCGAAAATTTTTTTGATTTATGAAAATCTACTTTTAATCGGTTCCATACGTCAGCAACAACTTTTTTATCATATATGAGACAATTAGATTCACAATTTAAATAAAAACTTCTATTATCAAAATTCGCTGTACCTATATCGACAATTTCTCCATCAATGATCGTTACTTTCCCGTGAAAAAAACCATTCCGATATTGATAAATTTCTGCTCCAGCATCGTTCATATCTTTCAAATATGGATAAGCCGCTTGTTTTAACAATACCGCATCACTTTTAAATGGTACGAGAATTTTCACATTGACACCGCGATGTAATGCATCTTTTAACTCATTCATCATTTCTTTACTTGGTACAAAATATGGCGTAGCAATAATTAAAGACTTTTTAGCCTGCTTTAAAAGCGCTCCATATTTCTCCCATAAACCTTTTCCATCTGAAAATAAATATTGATACTTTACATTCCCTATCGCAGGTAAACTTTCATGTACAGGAATTGTTTCTCCTGTATCTTCTTCCCAGTCAGCAGAAAATTTTCTTTCCATATCGGTAGCACCATTCCCATTGACTCGTACATGATAATCACGCCACGGACCAAATTTTGGATCTTGTCCAAGGTACTCCTTTCCAATATTAAAACCGCCGACGTATGATATCTTCCCATCTATCGTAACAATGCGTCTATGATTCCGTTGATGCAATGAATAGAATACATGTTTCAGTTTAAGCTTTTTACTAAACGTAAACTGGACACCGTTTCTTTTTAATTGACGAAGTATCTTTTTCTTCAGCTTATATCCACCTATTCGATCGACTGACAATTTTACTTCTACTCCGCTCGATGCCTTTTTCTCGAGCAACTGCAAAAATTCTTGGCTTATTTCATCTTTACCTACAATATAAAAATGGATATATATGTACTTTTCTGCATTACGTATATCCTCAAATAAATTCTTATATAACTCTTCGCCGTTCGTATATAGTTGAAAGTCACCTAATCGAACTTGTCCTAATTCATATTCACTAGCCATTTTTTTCCCCATTTCCACATCGATGTTCATCCAAATGAATACACCTACTAAAAAAAGGAGTACAGCGAAAAAGTGTTTCATGGATATTTTCCTTTCTCCACTTACTGTTATTTCTATATCTTCCCTTTTTTAATACATTATCATTCAAGAAAATATGTCATTCCATGATATATGTCCATATCAAACGATAGCTCATTTGCATATTGTATGTTGTATCTTAAAATAAAAGGAGGAAATAACAATGGGCTTCGCACAAGGTAATGGATTCGCGCTATTAGTCGTATTATTTATCCTCTTGATCATCGTCGGTGCTGCTTGCTTCTGCTAAGTAGTTATCTTCGTATGATATGTGGATGAAAAAACTATAAAAGCGGACACCTATTTTTAGGTGTCCGCTTTTCATATGAAAAACATTTCAGTCCGTTATAATACCTTTAACAACTACATATTCAATTCAAAAAGTTAGTAATGTAGCTACTTTCTTACTCTCTGCCTTACGTATATGGCGTTGTTCTGCACGCAACACAGCAATGCGATGTAATTCTTTCTCTTCTTCTGTTTCAGGGATTACTCGAGGAACTGGAACCGGGTTATTCTCCTTACTAAGTGCAACGAATGTAACAAATGATGTTGCTGCTATACGTTTCTCACCTGAAATTAGATCTTCTGCTACTACCTTCACAAATACTTCCATAGAAGTTCTACCCGTCCAAATTACAAAAGATTCATAACTAACACAATCTGAAGAGCGAACAGGATGTAAGAAATCTACCCAATCCATAGATGCTGTGACACATTCTTTTCTTGCATGCCTTGTTGCTGAGATAGAAGCAACCATATCCATCTCGGCTAATATTTTCCCACCAAATAGCGTATTATGATCATTTAAATCTGTTGGAAATACTCGGCTCGTTTTAAACACTCTGGATTCATTAGCTGTTTTTCCCTTTACTTCAGTCATTGTTATCACCTCTTTGATTATTTAATCCACTATTTGCAGAAAGTGAACTACCCACCACAAAATTCGGCTGGAGCAAAGAAGTTCGGTAAGAGTTCCATTTCCCATTAACATTAGAACAGTGTGAACTTACTATCACTACACGTTTAATATTAACAACATTCAGAACTCTTAGTCCACAAAAAAGAACCGATGTAATCAATCGGCTCCTCTAAATACATATTGTTCTTTCGGCTGTTCAACTTTATTCCATTTCGTTACTTCTAAAACCGGAATGTTCGCATGGAATGGTTGATAAAATTCCGTTGATATTTCTCCTTCAACTTGAATCCAATCATCATTGTTCCATTCTATCCCTTCTGGTTTTTTCACTAACATACCATATACACCAGAGTCCGCTACACAATGTATAATACCGAAACGGAATAAGAAATATTGTTCTTTTTTAGAAGAATCATCTTTGAAAACAAACCCTTTAAAAGATAATTTTTTCCCAGTAAACTCGCCAGGATAATTATAAATTGTTTCCATCCCTTTTAGGAAATCTTCATCTTTTAAAGTAATACTATCTTTCGTAACGAATTCTTTTTTCCCTTTTTCCATTACACCACGGTATCCTTCTTTCCCGTAATAAATGCTCGTATCAGGTCTTAGAAATTGCCTTGTCATAAATGGATCTTTACTTTCTGCTTGTGCTACTGGAAAATGAAACCCTTTCGCCTTAACAATATCTGAATCTAACGTTGCAATTGGGAAAAACAATCCTGAGACTATCGGAAAACAAAACAATGTGTACGAAAATGCTTTTTTCCACCATGTATTCTCATCTTTTGAATGATCATGCCCACAATGGCTATGATCGCAACCACAATTGTGCTGTTCTTTTTCTCTTTCTTTTTCTTTTTGATGTTCTTTTTGGAAAACGATAATAATTTGAACGACCGTTAAAAAACCTAAAATAATAGCTGCTGTTTTTGATAAATAGGCATACTTCATATTGATATACTTCGTAATATTACCTGAAATATGAAGCTGCGCGATTAAGATTGTAAAACCTAATAATATATATGCTCGAAACATAACCTACCACCCCATCGCATAAATGAGTAGTGAGCTTGCATAAACAACAAGTGTAACTGTAACTGTAACGACAATTACAAATTTCGTTTTAAATGTTGCAAGCATCATAAACATATTTTTAATATCCACCATCGGTCCGTATACGAGGAACGCGACAAGTGATGCTGTTGAAAATGTACTTTGGAATGACGAAGCAATAAATGCATCCGCTTCTGAACAAAGTGATAAAATGTAAGCAAGTCCCATCATAACAGCTGGTGAAGAAAACGGCCCTTGTCCTATAGCAAGCAGTGTTGAAGTTTGTACGAACGTTTGAACTGCAGCTGCAATTAACGCACCTAATACTAAATATTTTCCCATCGAGAAAAATTCCTCAACAGCATGCGTACATACATCCCACATTTTTTTACGTAATGGACGCTTATGATTCACTTCTGGGAAGTGATCATCTCTTAATTGATGTTCTTTAAACTTAAATGATAATATAATTCCAACGATAATTGCTACGATAATCGCTACAATAGAACGATACCATACCATGTGCATACTACTTCCAAAGGCAACATATGTTGCAAATAATACGACCGGATTAATAATTGGCCCAGTTAACATAAATGCAATCCCAGCATATGGCGGAACCCCTTTTCCGATTAATCGTCTTACGATCGGAACAATTCCACATTCACAACCTGGAAACATCATACCTAAAAAAGTAGCCATTAAAACAGACAGAAAACGGTTTTTCGGCATCCATTTTGCTACCATATCCTCTGTCACAAACATTTGAATGAATCCTGAAATAAATACACCAATGAGCACAAAAGGAAGTGCCTCGATCAATATGGAGATAAAGATTGTATTCATTTGCAGGAATGCTTTCGGTAATTGAAACAATTCCATGATGTATTTCCTCCAACTTTTCATTAACAATATGTAATTTTAACCCCATTTTATGAATTGGACAAGACTTATACGGAATACACTCCCTTCATATACATTACATTTTATAAGTTATATTCTATTCAAAACTTTGGATTTCATAGCAAAAAAGCTGCTCTAGCGCAGTTATACAACTATGCTAGAGCAGCTTTCTTATCGTTAAAAGTAACGTTTCTTCCAAAATACAAATGCTAAAGCGCAAGATAATGTTAAACATATTATAAGTACAATTACAAAACCTTGAGCCTCACCTTCAAACGGAACCTTTACGTTCATTCCAAAGAAACTAGAGACCATTGTTGGTAATGATAAAATGATTGTAATGGACGTTAACAGCTTCATAACACTGTTTAAATTATTCGATATAACAGAGCTAAAAGTATTCATCATTCCACTTAAAATGTGACTATATATTTCCGCCATTTCAATAGCCTGTTTATTTTCGATTAATACATCTTCTAATAAATCTTGATCGTCTTCATACATTTTTAAAAATGTACTGTTACGCATTAATTTTTGAATTACAATTTTATTCGCCTTTAATGATGTCGTAAAGTATACTAAACTTTTTTCAAGGCCTAACAATGTGAAAATCTCTTTATTTTTCATCGACTGATTTAATTGATGCTCTAAATCGATTGTTTTTCGATTTATTTGCTTTAAGTATCTTAAATAATAAGTAGAAATCGTATATAAGAGCTGAAGTGCAAAACGCGTCTTTTTAAACGTATAAAATTCTTTAATACGTTGATTAATAAAACGTTCAAAAATTGGGTTTTCTTCTAAACAAATTGTCACAAAACAATCTGGCATGACAATCATACCAATTGGAATCGTGTCATAAATTGAATTTCCTTCTTCATCATGTCTAACTGTTGGAATATCCACGATTATTAAAGTATTATTGTCTTCCTTTTCAATACGAGAGCGTTCTTCGTCATCTAAAGGGTCTTTAATGAAATCTAAGTCTACATTTAAAGTTTGTACTAGATATTGAATTTCTTCTTCCGTTGGATGAAGTACATTAATCCAGCAACCCTTTTGTATTTCCTCAACCTCTTGTAGTTTTCCGTTTCGGTCTGTTAAATAAATATTTAACATACTATCACCCCGATTCTATTTACATGTAGGAATCTACCTTTCTTACACAACAGTTTTTGAACCGCCATTCTCAGCATATGAAACATACGTTTAAATTTCAATAGAAAAATTATTTTGAAAACGTTTTTATAAGAAAAATATTATAAACAAAGAAAAAGACAGAGTGCTCTCTGCCTTAAAAAGCTTATGTTGCCTTTATAACATATTTAGAAAGCATCCACAAGTTAAAGCCCACCGAAATCGTATAACCAGCGTATGTTGAAATGATAAAGCTTACATAATCGAAATACGGAAGCAACACAATATTTAAAACTATTTTCACAATAATGCCAATCACTAATCCTAGTACTGTTTTCTGTTGTTGATTAATTCCTTGTAACATCGCAGCTGTTACTGTAAATAGCGAAAATAGTATACAGGCAGGAGCATAATACTGCAAAATAACTCTCCCCATCTCCGGGTCATTACCAGCACCAAATAAAAGAGTATATACTGGTTTTGCTAGCAACATCATTCCAATTGCTGCTGGTACCGTAATACCTACTACTAATACATTCGTCCTCGTAAAATGTTTGTACAGTAACTTCACATTTCCCGCTGTATAGGCTTTTGTCATCTCAGGTACGAGAGACATACTAAAAGCAGTTGCAACAGAAACTGGGATAAGTACAACCATCTGAACAAGACCAATTATTGCATTAATCTTCTCCGCTTCTCCTTGCATATATCCTATTTGTATAAGTAGTTTATTAATTGTAAATGTGTCAATCGTCTGATACAGCGGAATTGCTAAGCCAACGACAACAAACGGTATTGAATATGTAAAGAGCTCCTTATATAGCGAGAAAAATGATTTCGTTGTTTGCGGTATACTTGCCATTTCTTTTTTCTTTAAGTGCTTTCTCCTCCTTATGTAATATGCACTTAATACAGTCAGTCCACCTATCGCTCCCATAAAGGCACCGAACGTTGAAATACCAACCGCTAGCGAGACAGAAGCTTTTAAAATATATAACACGACAAAGCTTCCTATCAAAATGGTTAAGACCCGAAAAAATTGCTCTACCACTACACTTAAAGCAGAAGGCCCCATCGATTGGAATCCTTGAAAGAATCCCCTTAATAAACTCATTACCGGTACAAGTATTAACGCAGAACTTACAATTTGAATATTAGTTGTGACCGCCGCTACACTATTCCCTGTTTGATCATTTCCATCGATTACAAGTTTAGCTAAATGTGGAGCTAATATATATAGGGTTAAACATGAGATTACTCCCATTATTAACATAAAAAAGATACCGCTCTTTAGCACTCTCTTAACCGTATGATAATCATTCAGTTGATCATATTTTGATACCATTTTCGAAACTGCCAGTGGTAGTCCCATCGTTGCAATGCTGAGCATAATCGTATATGGACGATATGCATATGTGTATAAAACGTACCCACTCGTACCAACCATGGCTGTAAATGGTATAACATATATAAACCCTAACATTTTAGATATCATCGTTGCCATCGTTAAAAATATCGTTCCACGTATAAACGGTGACCCTTTCATCACATTCCTCCGCTACGCTTTATTATTATACATTATGGACAACTCTGTTTTTTTAGAACCGAAACAAGTCACCAACCCCTGAATTGTTGGATTTCACCCGTAACACAAATCAGATGGAGTCTTCTTGCCGAAACAAATAAAAAAGCCAATGAAAAATCATTGACTTTAACGCGCTGCTTTTTTCTTTTTGAAATACTTTAAACCAAAGTATAAAGCAACAAAGAGAACAGCTCCTATAATTATGTAATGTGTGTAATCAGATGCATACTCTTTAATGTGTCTCCAATTTCCACCAAGCTTTTCACCTAAATATATAAATAGTATTGACCATGGAATAATCGCAACTACAGTATACAGTGTAAATAGTTTTAACGGCATTTTAGCTAATCCTGCTGGAATAGAGATTGCGTGACGTACGACTGGGATAAAGCGCGCAGAAAAGATTACTCCTGCTCCGTAACGCTTAAACCAACCTTCCGCTATGTCTAAATGGTGTTTATTAATAAGTAGATATTTCCCGTATTTCTCTACAACTGGACGTCCTCCATAGTATCCAAGCCAATATAAAAATATTTGAGCTAACGTACCACCGATTGTTCCAGCAATAACTGCACCGACAAAGCTAATTTTACCATCTGCAACTAAAAAGCCCGCATACGATAGTACAATTTCACTCGGGATAATTTCAATCATTAAAGCTAGCGCTACTCCAAAGTAACCTAAGCTTGCAAAAAATTGCAATAACTGATCTATTATGTTTGCTAACATTTTATTTTCTATCTCCTTTTTTCTTCACATACCATTCCATTATTACATAAAGGTTGCATTCTGCCAATATCTTCATTCCAACAATTTGATCGGCATAAGCATGATTAATCTATTAATATTTCTTTCTGAGATTCTTTCATGTAGGCAAACATTTCTTTAATTTGTTCTTCGGTATTTCTAGCAATCGATAAATTAGGCAATTCATTCTCGCCAAAGAACTCCACATCTTCTGTTTCAATACTCGTTTTTTTTTCGCCACCAATAATCTTACAACCAATAAAAATTTTATATACATGTGTTGCTGAAGGCGATGGTTGATGTTTTTCTTTATCAAATATAGCGAGTAGTTTAAAATCATCTACTTCATAACCCGTCTCCTCTATAACTTCTTTCGCTGCTACTTCTGTTGGCGTATAGCCGATATCAGCCCATCCACCTGGCAATGCCCATTTCCCATCACTTTTTTCTTTCACAAATAATAACTTTTCATTTTGAAAAACGACTGCTCTTATATCAACTTTTGGTGTTTGATAACCTGTCTCATTTGCAAATAACTTCTCTACAACTTCCCAATCTGTCTTTGTGTAATGTGACATCATCGAAATGGAAATATCCCGTAATTGTTGGAAACGCTCTATATCATACACATCTTTAGAATACGTTAAACCCGCTTGGGCTATAGCTTGTATTTGTTTTACCCAATCAATCCACTTTACCGTCATGTTTCCAAATCTCCCATCCTCTTTTAATTGAATATTAAGTTAGTTTTACTGATACATCTTTATTATACAAAAAAAGAGATTGATAATGTTCCAATCTCTTTCAAAATTAATCCAATTCATGTAGGTGGTCATGTATATACTTCCTTCGCTTATTTATATATTCATAAATCATATCAGCTTCTTGATCAAATGTTTCTAATTTGTCTTTCATATATGGATCTTGAAGTAAATATGGACGAATCGATTCACACAACCCTTCAACTTTCGGCATCATAAATGAAACGGTAAATTGTTCTTCTAATATTTCTTCCAAAATACTTCGGTATTGTTTTCTAAAAACAGGTATATCTAACAATCTTGCACTTAACGTGTTATAGCCTTGAATACGAATATACTCATGATTTAGTGGCCTTCCTTGTACATCACGCCCCCAAGTCGCATCATAATCCCACGGTATCACTTCAAATAAATTTGTTTCATCGTTATGATATAGCGCATAGTTATGAACAAAACCATCAAAGTTTTGCGTAAAAATGACGCCAGCTAACCATCTTAAATATTTGTCTACATGCAAAAACTTTCCAATTTCTTTTTCATAAGCTTCCCTCTTCAAAGTATTCGCTTGAAATACAAATTCACTCAGCTGTTCTTCGCTATTTTCATTCGAACATTTAAATTCATATCCCGCAAAAAGCTCTGTCTTAACATCTTTATCTCTCTCGCTCATTAAAGAAAAGTTCGCATCATCATCTATCGCATAATAAATAGAACCATTTGGTAATCCTCTATTTTTCAAAAAGTTTTCATCAACTGATTCTAACTGTAAATATACACCTTGAATTTGACCATTAATTTTTATAAATACATGTTGTGATTTTGGTGAAAGCACACCAATATCGTGAAAAAAATCTAAAGATAATTTATTTCGTATGAGAGACGGATCCATAAACTCCGAATTTAAATGAAACTCTTTCGCACCTTGAAATTTTTTCGGTTTATAAAATATAACATGATAAGACTTTTTCTCAAATTCACGAATATGAGCACCTCGGTATACGATATCAATGTCATATTTCTTTTTTCCATAAGTTAATTTTGCTGGCACTGGACTGTCTGACCAAATGTCTTTCTTCAATTCCACTACGTACATTGGATGAATAAAAAAATCATATGAAGGCAGCATGTTTTCTCATCCCTTCTCAGTTCTCTTCATTCAATGTATGCGCCTTGTCTTGTCCATACATCCGCTATCATCTATTTATATAAAATTACACTCTTGTCCTGTTCAGAAAGACGTCATATCTCATATCATGTTAAGGAAAAAGAATACCTTTTCACTTGAATACATGATAAGGAGGATTTCTATGAAACGTGATATTAGAAAAGCTGTTGAGGAAATCAAAAGTGCGGGGATGGAGGATTTCTTACACCAAGATCCAAGCACATTTGAGTGCGATGATGATTGCACGACAAAAATAGATTGTAGCGAAGATTGTAAATGCCCAAGAACAAGATGTACTCGCGTAAAACATTGTACGTTCGTTACAAAATGTACCCACGTTAAAAAATGGACATTTGTTACGAAATGTACTCGTGTTCGCGTTCAAAAATGGACGTTCGTTACGAAAGTAACACGTAGAAAAGAATGCGTTTTAGTTACAAAACGTACTCGCAGAAAGCATTGTACATTCGTTACAAAGTGCATACGCTTTGAAAAGAAATTTTTCTGGACGAAACGATGTTTCTGTAAAAAATGTGAATTCTTCCCGAACGGACATGGTCACTCTTGCGACGATTCATGTGATCATCGTAAGGACTGTCACGATGGTGGTCATAAATTCCCATCTTGCAAAAACAAGAAATTCGATCACTTCTGGTATAAAAAACGTAATTGCTAGTTTTTATGCCTACAAAAAAGGCCGTCTTGCGGCCTTTTTTACGTTTACTGAAAATGACTTATATCTGCAAATTGCTTCACTTCACCTTTACCGTCTTCAAATTCTATTATACTTAGACTAGCACTATGCATAAATGGGTCACCCCATACATTTTCTATTTCAATACCGGCAAAATGTCCTACAAGTAATTTTGCCGCTGCCGCATGGGAAACAATTAATATACTTTCTCCTTTATGCTTTTCTAGAAGAAGCTGTATCCCCTCAATTACCCTTTTATAAACAGACTCAAAATTTTCTCCTGATTTTGACTGAAAAAGATGTGGCTCATACCAAAACAATTGTATTTCGTCTGGGTATTGCCTTTCTATATCATCGACTGTCTGTCCTTCCCATATACCCATGTTAATTTCATAGAAATGCTCATCCGCGATTATCGGTATATCACGTTCGCCCTTTATTAACTCTGCAGTATGTAGGGTTCTTTCACTCGGACTACTATAGATCGCATGGATAGATAAATCTTTCATTCGATCTCCTAATTGTTTAGCTTGTAGCATACCATTTTCAGTTAAAGCAGAATTTTTCCGTCCTTGCATTCGCTTCGCTACATTCCATTCCGTTTCACCGTGCCTTGTTACATATACAGTTGTCTTCATTTCTCATTCCCCCTTACCATATTGGCCGCAATTCCCATGGTTCTACTCGTCCTACAATCCATTCATCACACTTACTCTCAATTCCTTTTGTTACCCCATCCGATATTTCTTCATGGGTAAGCCATCTCCCGTATGTATCTTTTAATATAAAACCTAATATTATTCTATAGTAGCTACACCGCGTACCTCCTATTTTTTGTGCGGGCATACGCGACGCTTTACTACCAAAAATATGAAAAACGTTGTATGTTTCAGACCACAACTCTAATTCTCTACAAATGAGTGATAACGTATCCTTCGCACTTGCGTGTATCCATGCGACAACTACTGTTATTGGACCATTCCTCTCAATTGTACTTTTAATAGCTAGCTTTACATCGTCATTATTATGATAATCTAATGATAGACATGTGATCCTTTCTGGCGCAGCACTCTCTCACTTAACATTTTCTAATTTCACTTCATCTCGTCCAATAATAGAAACATGAAATCCTTTCTCCCAAAGCCACATAGAGACTCTCTTTAGCATTCCTGTCCCGCCAATTACTAGCGCATGCAACTTTTTTCCTCCCTTAATAAAATGTAATATGAGGTTTATCTTCTCTATAATAATTAAGTCGGTCTTGCAATGTCCCTGAATGAAATTCAAACTTATGGCCGTCAGGATCAACAAAATATATAGACTCACAGTCCCTTACATTCCGTTCTCTTCCTCGTAAAATATGAACATCGTTTTCTTCTAATCGCTGCAGTAGGCGTTCAAAGTCTTTCTGTTCAACTGAAAACGCAATATGCGTATAAGATTTATGAATCTCATTTCTCGGAATATGTGTTTCTTCATTAAGCGCTACCCATACCCCGCATATATTGAAATATGCGAGTTTTCTCCCTTTAACTAATAATTCCCCTTCCAATACTTTTTCATAAAATGTAATAGAATCTTTTAAATTAGATACTGAAAAACAAAGATGATTGATTCCTTTTAACAACTCTAATTCCTCCTATACAAATAAAAGATGAGCGAAAATTCACTCATCTTTTATTATACTATTTCTTTGTAATATATGCCCATTTATAACTGAAGTCCCCACCAAACGTATGATTCGCAATACCTTTCACGTATGGTTTTTCTAAATATGCCGTACTTTGTTGGTACGCAGGAGAAATAGCAGCATCTTGACCAATTAAGATTTTTTCAGCTTCTGCAAGAGCACTCCAGCGTGCTTTATCATCTTTTAATAGCTCTCCTTTTGATTTCGCTACTAAATCATCATACTTCGGATTAGAATAATCCATTTCATTAAATGAGCTTCCAGTAACAAACATGTCAATATAAGTCATTGGATCCGGATAGTCCGGACTCCATGCAGATAATGAGAATTCATATTCAAATTTCTTTTCTAACTCTAGCTTCTGCTTATATGGTTGTTGTTTCAAATTCACTTTAATACCAGGTAAATTTTTCTCTAACTCTTCTTTAATAAAGTCGCCCACTTTTTTACGGCTACCATTATCATCATTTAGAAATTCTACTGTAATTGTATCTTGGCCAAGCTCTTTCTTCGCTTCTTCCCATAATTTTTTTGCTTTTTCTGCATT
Source organism: Bacillus cereus group sp. BfR-BA-01309 (assembly GCF_022664315.1). NCBI lineage: Bacteria > Bacillati > Bacillota > Bacilli > Caryophanales > Bacillaceae > Bacillus > Bacillus cereus group sp. BfR-BA-01309. Next base: position 154,393 of record NZ_JAKUHE010000006.1, on the reverse strand, counting down.
ATCTTTGCTATCACGGAAATTTTTATTTACAGTACGGAAATCTTTTCCATCTGGTCCTGTCGTAAATTTCTCAGGTACTAAGAAATATGCTGGTAATGATCCGTCATTTAAAATAACATTGGCAATTCCTTTTTTATCGTATGCCAGATCAATCGCTTCACGAACTTTTTGGTTTTTAAACGTTGCATTTTTTTGGTTAAAGCGTAAGAAATACATACGTGGATCTAACTTCGTTTTAAATTCATCTGGCTTATTCTTTTTATATTTATCAACGAATTCAGAACTTAAAATAACTCGATCCGCTTGATCACTATCATATAAATTTACTCCTGTGCTCGTTTCCTTCACAATATTTACATTAATTTCTTCTAACTTCACAGTATCTTTATCCCAATAATTAGGGTTTTTCTTTAGCTGATAGCTTCGTTCATGTTTCCATTCACTCATCGTAAATGGTCCATTATATAATAGTTTATCTGCTTCTAATGCATATTTATCCCCTTGTTCTTTCACATATTTTTCATTTAAAGGGAAAAACGTTGGGAATGAAGTAAGCTCAAGGAAATATGGTGCTGGTTGTTCTAATTCTACTACTAACGTTTTATCATCCTTTGCTTTTACTCCTAATTGATCTAGCGGTAATTCTCCCTTATTTACTTTCTGTGCATTTTTCACATCAAATAAAATAAATGCATACTCAGCTGCCGTTGCTTTATCTAATGCGCGTTGCCATGCAAATACAAAATCTTGCGCTCGAACTGGATCGCCATTAGACCACTTTGCATCTCGTAATTCAAATGTATATGTCGTTTTATCTTCACTAATCTTCACATCTTTTGCCATACCCGGAGTTGGTTTATTGTCCTTATCTAAACGATATAACCCTTCCATTGCATTGACAAAGGCACGGAATGATACAGAGTCTGTTGATTTTGACGTATCCATTGAAGGAATTTCTGCTGCTTCTAATAAGTTTAATACTTGCTTATCTGCTGCTCCCTTACCTGCTTCTTTCTTCGTTGTAGATGCCTTCTCCCCATTTCCGCAACCTGCAACTAATACACTTGTCGATAATGCAACTGCAGCAATCGTTGTTACCTTTCTCTTCATTCTTCCTTCCCCCAATCTATATGTATAAATGAAAGTAGTATAATACATACCATTATACAAAAGATTCAGATTATTTCAAATATTATTTTTTGTACAGTAAAAAAAAGAAGCGGCTAGAACGCCCTTCTATCCGCTTCTTTTTCTATTCCTTTTACTTGTAATCCATCCTCTATGTCAAATGGATTTTGAACTTTAAATATTTCGTCCATTATCTTCAAAAACTCTTCCTCATTTTTAGATTCTCCATTAATCGTCAAGGAGTACGGCTCAATCTCGCCCAATTTATAATCAACAACAAATTGGATCTTCACCTTTTTCCTTGGCATATCAGGACTTTCTCCTTGGAACTCTACCAATTCTAATCCTTCGGTGCCACGATAATATACCCAACCTGGATTTCTAAAATAATTTTCAAACGATTCACCAATGGAAAAGAACGGATATTCATATAGTGAGCCTGCACGAACCTTTTGTATAATATCTCGATCAGTCGGGAAAAAGAAATGGCTGAAAAAGATACTAGCAACTGCTAAAATCGTAACAATTGTTGCTCCCATTTTACTCGTTCCACCGCTATCACGGATGAGATACTTCTCAACCGATTCATCTTGAATTTCTCGTGCTTTTATTCGATATATACGCCTTTCTGCAAATTGATAATATAATCCATTCGCAAAAATCGCCATTCCAAATAAAATAAAAACGAGTAATAAAAACGTAAGAGGCACTATATTAATGATCGGCAGTGCTACGTTGAATCCCATATAATAAGAAAACGCATCGCATGCTAATAATAACAATATAAATAAAGCTGCAGGCAAATAATACTTACGATATCCAAGCCAACCTACATTGAAAATAGCTGCCCAACCATTCCAGCTCCATCTAGCAATCCGCTTTTCCTCAAGCTCCCATTTCCTTTGGTAATATGGATATTGTCTCCCTACATATACTCCTAATTCTTTGTCTATTAGCGAGCTTCCTTCACCTTGTTCATTATGCAAGGTCCGCTGGCAACTTTCACAATTCAACTGATTTCCCTTGCAAGGTTGCCCACAATTTATACACTTCAAAACAATCCCTCTTCTCATCCATACGTCATTTCAAAATACCTTCGTGTTTTAATAACCACTCTTTCCTCCATAAACCACCAGCATACCCAACAAGCTTCCCGCTCTTTCCTATTACACGATGACACGGAACGATAATTGAAATTGGATTACGACTATTCGCTCCTCCTATCGCTCGTACAGCTTTCGTATTTCCAACCTTCTCTGCAATATCTAAATATGAAGCACTTACGCCATAAGGAATAATATAGAGCGCATCCCATACATTTTTTTGAAATGATGTTCCCTCAGCAGACAACGGGACCGTGAACTCTTTTCTTTTCCCCTTAAAATATTCATCTAGCTCATTTATACATCGATCTATCGTTTCATTTTTATGTTCTTCTTGTCTCTCATCAACAAATATAACAGACGTAATTCCTTTATCGTTCGCTGTAATTTCCAGCAAACCTAATTCACTTTCATAATAAGCCTGGTACATATGTCATCCTCCAATTCAATTCATATTAATTATTGTAACACGAATATACAAAATTTTTCGTATAAGCGTTTTATTAGGGAAAACAAAAAAGAGAATGATACAATGTAAGAAAATTCAATCTAGGAGGCTATTGGATGAATTCCGAACTTTTTTCATCTTATACAATTAAGGACGTTACATTAAAAAACCGTATCGTTATGTCACCTATGTGCATGTATTCATCAGAAAACGAGGATGGGCAAGTAACTAATTTCCATCTCGTTCATTACGGAACAAGAGCTGCCGGTCAAGTTGGTTTAGTTATGATTGAAGCGACAGCCGTGTTACCGGAAGGGAGAATTTCTAATAAAGACCTAGGTATATGGGATGACAGCCTAATTGAAGGCTTACATAAAACGACAACTTTTATACATGATAACGGTGCAAAAGCTGCCATTCAACTCGCTCATGCCGGAAGAAAAGCAGAATTAGAAACGGATGCTCTCGCTCCATCAGCAATTCCGTTTAATGAAACAATGAAAATACCAGTAGAAATGAATATACAGCAAATAAAAAATACTATATTAGCTTTTCAGCAGGCTACAATACGATCAAAACAAGCTGGATTTGACGTTATTGAAATACATGGTGCTCACGGTTATCTTATTAATGAATTTCTTTCTCCACTTTCTAATAAGCGGACTGATGAATATGGGGGCTCACCTGAAAATCGCTATCGTTTCTTACGTGAAATTATTGACTCAATAAATGAAGTTTGGAACGGACCGTTATTCGTTCGTATTTCAGCAAATGACTATCATCCTGATGGGTTAACGGTTCAAGATTACGTTCAGTATACAAAATGGATGAAAGAACAAGGGGTAGATGTAATCGACTGTAGTTCTGGGGCTGTTGTACCGGCACACATCGATGTATATCCCGGGTATCAAGTACAATACGCAAAACATATTAAAGAGCATGCTAACATTGCAACTGGTGCTGTTGGATTAATTACGACCGGGGCACAGGCAGAACAAATTTTAAATAATAATGAAGCAGATTTAATTTTTATCGGACGTGAGTTACTTCGCAATCCTTACTTCCCAAGAATAGCCGCCAATGAACTTGGCTTTGAGTTACAAGAACCATACCAATACAAGCGAGCACCAGGGAAAATCCAAACGAATAAATAAAGTGAAACTTTAATCAGTGGGGGTTTTTTTCTTCATCCCCCACTGATTATTAGCTCTCACCAATCGGACTTTTATGGGCAGCCCGACCCCCACCTAACTTCTTTGCTTTCGCTGAATGTTGAGTTGGGGGTCTTACTGCCCATTAACGCGGGATAAAACCGAGAATATTATGTACGACTACTTACAGAGAAATTAAAAGTATACTACAAGACAATGTATGTTATTTTATAATATCATTTTAAGGTGTATCAACATTTTGCTTGATACGCCTATTTTTTATCTCCTTATTCTCACTACATGCAGCTATACATTTAAATAACGTTATATAAAAACAATTAAACTTTAATGAACAAAACAAGCATAGTCACACTCTAAATATGCGACAAGGTTTCAATCCACATTCAATAATATGGATCACAACTGAAGTAACAAAAAAACAATTTCTCAAATTAAGTAGGAAATTGTTTTTTATTATAATAGTATACTGTTTTAAATTCGTTTGTTTCGTTTATAAATAGGAACGATGCGCTGGCCATGAACCTTGAAGCTTGCGAATTTGTACAATTTGTCCTGTATGATAAGCATCGTGCAAAAGAATGTTCTGATATTGTTGCCAAATCGGAAGAGAAGGGGTAAGTCGATCTAGTTCTGCTTCTTGAAGGGATACTAATACAGATTGTAAAGCATCATGCACTTGAATTGTTCGCAACACTGTTTGTTGCCAAGCATCTTCATCATTACATCCTCCTTGGACAAACGTTTCATCATTATTTTGTGGTGCAACAAATGTTTCATCTTCGTGTAAGCGGGCAAGCAGGCGTTCTTTAAAAGTAAGTAAATGGTTTACATTTTCCCAAATTGTATTACTAACCCTTCCTTCTGGTTGCCAACACGCTTGTGCAGCGGTAAGATCCTTTAACGCGTCTGATATAGGTGGATACCATGCTTCTTCGTAAAAAACTTGCTGAATTCCATTTTGCAACATTTCTTTTTTACTCATTCGTATATCCTCCTTTTGCAAACCCTCAAAAAGTATGGACTAGTACATATCATTCTTCTCGTTTGTTATTCTATCGTTGTAATTTCATTTGAGTTATAAAAATATATACCTGTTTCTTCTCGCAATGCAGTGATATACATCCCTTTCGCCACATCTTTCGCTGAAATTGGTTTATACTTTTTGAAAGCCCCTTTAAATATAAATGGAATCATACGAGATAACTTTTCAGCCATTCGTTCTCCAAAACGAAATTCTTGTCGATTTCCTACTAATAATGACGGCCTAAAAATGTGAATACCACCAATCACTAATTTTTGTAATTCCTCTTCCATTTTCCCTTTAACTTGCGAATAAAAGAAAAATGATTTAGGATTTGCTCCCATCGAGGACACAACTAGGAAATTTTGCACCCCTTGTTTTTCAGCTAAACAAGCAGCTCGTAACGTATATTCATAATCTACCTTTTTGAAATTTGCCTTTGTTTTTGCTTTTTTGATCGTTGTTCCTAGACAACTAAATACGTCATCTACAGCAAAAAACTCTTTATATTCCTCTAACATTGAAAAATCTACTTGCTTTTGCTGTAACTTTTCATGTTGCCATTGCATTGGTTCTCTTACAAAAATAGTAACCGAATCGTAGTAATCTGATTCAAGTAATAGACGCGTTATCTCTTGTCCAACTAAACCACTTGCACCAAGTACTAACGCTGTTCGCTTATTCATATATGCATATACCTCTTATTTTACTTTTCTCTCCTTCAGTAAAATACAACTTTTAGGAGTTTCCTTCTCTCATTTTACCACAAGTAAAGCACTATGCGTACGCATAGTGCTTTACTCACTCTTTTTTCTCATCGTTCTCTCGTAATTTTGTGACTGTTGATGCATCTCCTAAATTACTTATTAATCTTCTTAAAAAAATTAAGACTAAGGCTAATGGGAATACTACCGCTAATATCAATAAAATAGCTTCCATTAAGTAACCCAAACACTCATCCCCCTCTACACCCTCCTTTCATATATATGAACACAGCGTTGTCACATATGCATGTATTCGCAAAAATAACACCTCTATATTTGACAACTTTATAACAAAATCAAATCGGAATGATTATTATTTATTGCAACTTTATAAAAGATGTATTATACTAAGTTCGCAAACTAAAACGTAATTATTCCGTTTTGTATTAAAATGATATTTTTCTTCTATAATTGGGGAAAATATATCCGTAAAAAAAGAAAAGAGGAGAACTTCATGCCTAAAAGATTGACTATATTTTCATTCTTACTTATTTTCACTTTAATTTTTACTGGCTGCTCAAATAAAAAAGAAGGTAAGGCCAAGAAAGATGGAAAATTAACTGTTTATACAACTATTTTTCCTCTTGCTGATTTCGCAAAAAAAATTGGTGGCGACTATGTAACTGTTGAAGCGATTTACCCGCCTGGTGCAGATTCTCATACATTTGAACCTAGTCAAAAACAAACCGTACAAGTTGCCAAGGCCGATTTATTCGTTTATAACGGTGCTGAATTAGAACCATTTGCTGAAAAAATGGAAAAAGCATTACAAAAAGAAAATGTCAAAATTGTAAATGCATCAAAAGGTATTGAACTGCGTACTTCTATAGAAGAAGAGCATCATGATCACGGAGACGGCCATAAAGAGGATGAACATCATCACGATAAAGACCCGCACATTTGGTTAGATCCTACTTTAGCAATGAAACAGGCAGAAAAAATTAAAAATGCACTTGTAGAATTACAACCTGACCATAAGCAAGAGTTCGAAAAAAACTTCGCAGCACTTCAAACAAAATTTACTGATCTAGATGATCAATTTAAAGCAGCTGTTGCAAATGCAAAAACGAAAGATATTTTAGTTTCTCATGCGGCTTATGGTTACTGGGAACAACGCTATGGCCTAAAACAAATTGCTATCGCGGGTATTTCAGCTTCTGATGAACCATCTCAAAAACAACTTGCTGAAATTACAAAAACAGTAAAAGAACATAATCTACAATATATTTTATTTGAAACTTTCTCTACTCCAAAAGTAGCATCTGTCATTCAAAAAGAAACGGGTACAAAAATTTTACGCTTAAATCATCTTGCTACTATTTCTGAAGATGATGCGAAGAACAATAAAGATTACTTCACTTTAATGGAAGAAAACGTAAACACATTGAAAGAAGCTACTAACTAATCAACTTTTTTAAAGAAGCTGCATATGTCATGCAGCTTCTTTTTTTGTCCTTACTTGACTTGACCAAAATAACAAGTAAAATTATCCATATTAGCTTTTAAGCTATATTAATTTAGAAGGTGAGTTGGAATTATGACTCTTCACATTTGTGAAGTAACAGAAAAAAATTGGCGTTCGGTAGCTGCTTTAAACGTCGCAAAAGACCAGCAGCAATTTATTGAAAGTAATGCGTTTTCTCTAGCAGAATCATTATTTGAAGGAAACGGAACGTCAGTAGGTTTATATGATGGAGAAACACTTGTAGGATATGCAATGTACGGATGGTATTGGGAAAAACGTAAAAGCGTATGGTTAGATCGCTTTATGATTGACGAGCAATATCAAGGAAAAGGATACGCAAAACGTTTCTTTCACATACTCATTCAATTCTTACAAGATAAATTTGAATGTAAAATAATTTATTTAAGTTTACATCCAGACAACAAACTCGCAATGGGATTATACGAGTCATTTGGCTTCCGCTTAAATGGCGATATTGATGACGAAGGCCCAGTAGTAGGTGTTGTAATGGAGTTACTATTAGATGAACATATAAGCCTGTGAAAACAGGCTTTTTATTATCCTTCATTTTTTGCAATCTAGCATTTTTCCATAAAGTACTTAGTTAAGCATAAAAAATAAGCCTGCAATATATGCAGACTTATTTCACACACTCCTCAAAATGTTCTTGGAACCATTCTTTATTAATATCTTTTCCGATAAACACGACTTCACTTACTCGTTCTTCGCCCTCTTGCCACTCTCTATCGTATGATGCAGCAAACAGTGTATGCACACCTTGGAAAACGATACGTTTATCTACTCCATCAATCGATAAAATTCCTTTGTAGCGATATAAATATTCACCTAGTTCTTGAACGACAGCTGACATCCATTCATTTAATTTTTGTAAATCTAACGGACGTTCTTCACGTAGTACAAACGACTTTACACCTTCTAGATGATTATGCTCTGTATGAGGATAAATTTGTAACGTATCTTTCGTTTTAAACGTCTGAATTTGTAGTAACGATTGAATATCCACATCACAGTTAGTCGCCTCAATTAACTTTGCAGTTGGGTTAATACCTTGTAGTTCCTGCAAGAGATTTTCCTTTTCACTTTCATCCACTAAATCTAATTTATTTACTAAAACGACATCAGCAAATGCAATTTGTTCCTTTGCTTCTAGTCCTTTTTCAAAATGTTTATGTATATGATAACTATCTACTACTGTTACAACACCGTTAATTTGGTATGCGGATTGAATAACAGGATCTAAAAAGAATGTTTGAATAATCGGACCTGGATTTGCAAGACCAGTCGTTTCAATTACTAATCCATCAAAATCCATTTTCCCTTCTGCTTTTACGTCCAGTAATTGTTTTAAAGCGACGAGTAAATCTTCACGTACAGTACAACATAAACACCCATTCGTCATCTCCATAATCTCTTCTTCGACATTCATAATCAACTGATTATCAATACCAATTTGCCCTATTTCATTTACAATCACTGCTAATTTCTGACCGTGATTCTCTGATAAAATACGATTTAATAATGTCGTTTTCCCTGACCCTAGAAAACCCGTTAATATTGTTACTGGAATCATCCATTACATCTCCTTATAGCTATATGTTTCTACATTATAGCATACAGAGAAAATCGTTTTTGTAGCAAAACATATTTATTGTATGTACGACACTGTAACTATATAATAATACATAGCAAGAAAGCCTTTTCAAAAAATTATTTATTCCTCAAGGGGGTACTTATAATGGAACGAGTTCAAATAGCCGAAACACTAGAATTTTCTCGTATTATTCAAGGTTTTTGGCGTTTAGCAGAATGGAATATGACAAAGCAAGAGTTACTTTCTTTCATTGAAGCTTGTATGGAGATGGGAATTACTACTTTCGATCACGCTGATATTTATGGAGGCTATACGTGTGAAGGATTATTTGGAGAAGCGTTACAACTCAAGCCTTCCTTACGTGAAGACATGCAAATTGTCACAAAATGTGGAATCGCTCCCCCATCACCGAAATTTCCAGAGCGATATGTTGCTCACTACAATACGAGTGCTGAACATATAATAAAAAGCGCGGAAGACTCATTAAAAAACTTACATACAGATTATATTGATGTATTGCTCATTCATCGCCCTGATCCATTTATGGATCCAAATGAAGTAGCAGAAGCGTTCTCGCGTTTAAAACAAGAAGGAAAAGTCCGCCACTTTGGTGTATCTAACTTTTTACCTTCACAGTTTAATATGTTAAGTTCCTATTTAGATTTCCCGCTCCTTACAAATCAAATTGAAGTATCTGCGATGCATCTTGAGCATTTCAAAAAAGGAACAATTGATTTATGCCAAGAAAAACGAATCAATCCTATGATTTGGTCGCCTCTTGCTGGCGGAGAAATCTTTACCGGTCAATCAGAACGTGCCGTACGTGTACGTGAAACTTTACAGAAGGTTGCTACTGAACTAGGTGTTACTAGCATCGATACAGTTATGTATGCATGGCTACTTGCTCATCCAGCTAATATGATGCCAATCATTGGATCTGGTAAATTAGATCGTGTTAAAACAGCCGCTCTTTCTACAAAAGTCAATTTAGATCGTCAACAATGGTTTACAATTTTCGAAAGCTCTAATGGACATCCTGTACCATAATACACAAAAAGAAGAGCTGTTTCTTTACAGCTCTTCTTTTTCATATGTATTTCTAGTCATGGCAAATACACACATATCCCTTAATCCATTTCCCTCTACCGCTACACTCGCACTTTCCAATGTACCCTCTAACTTAAATCCTAATTTCTCAGGTATAGCCCTACTCTTCTTATTTAAAGAATCACATCGAATTTCTACGCGATTTGCTTTTAGCTCAGAAAAAGCATAATCCGTTATCCCCTTTGCAGCCTCTACCATATAGCCTTTTCCACTAAACCTTGAATCAATCCAATACCCAATTTCAAATTGAGGTATATCCCAATTAATACGATGTAATCCAGCGGATGCAATAAATTCACCTGTTTCTTTCGAAAAAACTAGTAATCTTAAATCCTCACGCTGTAAAAATTGAATATGTGATTTTCTAATACTCACTTCTACTTCTTCTTCTGTTTGCTCTTTTTGTGCAAAAACCATCCATGGTTTTAATTCTTGCATAGAAGCTCCAATTGCATCGTATACAGCTTTACCGTCACCTGGTTTCGGCATTCGAATAAATAGCCTTTCAGTATAAAATTCAGAAGGAAAATCGAATAATAACGGATTCACTTTCAACACTCCTTTTAATTCTTTCATATATAATAATATCCATCTCAAACTATTCAGTAAAGAAATTTCTGAATTTTATACATTTTAATCATTCACCTCTACCGCAACACGGACGCCCGATTCAATTGCACCTTGTATCCATCCGTGATATAACGTTGTATGATCACCTGCAAAATATAATCTCCCCTCTGGTTTTATAATTGCTGGTTGTAGTTCAGATTCTTGACCTGCCTGGAATAGCGCAAATCCTCCAAGTGCATATGGATCCAATGTCCAACTTTTTGATATTCCAGACATGAATTCATCATATACTTGACCACCTAATATCGTTGCCAAATTGTGTAATGCGTAATAAATACGATCTCCCTTTGATAACCCATCCCATAACAACGCATCATAAGACCATGTATAGCTGCCTAACATCATAGCAGGTCCTTTCTCTCCAATTCCGTGACTTGGATAATAGGCATAACGAATTGGCAAATCCGTTATAATCCTGCCACCTAATTGTCCTTGTTCTTCCCAAAATCGACTTTTAAATTGAATTCCTATTTTCGTTGCTGGCATATAATGCAATTCACGAATTGCTTTCCATTTTTCATGAGATATAGAATCACATGGATCTACTTCCACAAAGCGCATTGTCGAAAATGGAATTGTAATAATAACTAAATCCCCTGTAATACTACTATATTCAAAGGTTTCCTCGTTTCGATAAAAAGCTGTCACACCGTTATCATGCTGATGTAGCTTCATTAATTTTTGATTATAAATAATATTTTCTTCTAATTGTGGTAAAAAGGACTTTGGTAATCTATCATTCCCGCCTACAATTTCACAAAATCCGCTCTCCTCTTGCATAATATATAAAAAACGTAACGTCTCTACAAATGACCTTTCCAAAAAACCTTCTAAATCTAATAAAACACCGATCATCTCAATTGTTACTGGCGAAAAGTAAGTATTATATTGATAAGGATGATACTTTAAAAATTGACCTGTAGAGTATCTCCCAAAATCCTTTACTACAATATCCCAATTTTTCTCTGGGTTCTTTTTTATAAAATTTATAATTGGCTGTACCGCTAACAATAATAGCTCCTCAGACGTTTTCCCGACTTCATTCATTTCCACAGGATACTTTAATATACTTGGGTCTTTTTCATATTGTTTTAATGTCGTTTTCCGGCCATTTACATAAATAATATCCGTCTCATTCCTATTAATAAAAGGGCTTACCTGAAGCCTAAATTTTCTTATATACGCCATCGTTAATGTGTGTGAATATGGAATTCTCATTGCCCCTACATCCAAATATAATCCGGTATCTTCCATTCTAACCGTCTCTATTCGGCCACCTACTCGGTTGTTTGCTTCAAAAATCTTTACTTCATGTCCTGCAGCTTTTAATAAAGATGCCGAAACTAATCCAGCCATGCCTGCGCCTACTACAATAATTTGCTTCGGGCGCGTCGTCTTCTTTAATCCTTTATTTATAACTTTCAACACTTCATCCATCTCAGTGTTATACATTATATCTTTCTGCACAATTCCACCCCTTACTTCATAAAGTGAAACTATAATCAGTGGGGGGCTCTTCCCCTACTGATTATTAGTTGAACCAATCGGGCTTTTATGGGCATTAGTGGTTTAGTTCATTTTATTCATAAATTCCTATAAACATAACAACATAGCAAGTGGAATATTCACTAAAAGTACATAAGAGATAGCTCTCACATATCTTCACGCTTCGTATAATATAGCAACTGCAAAAAAGGAGAAAGAAACAGTAAACAAAAACATAGACAAAAGTAGGCATATATAGTGAAAAGTAATTATGAAACAATATAAACCGAAAGAATTTTCAGAAATTCTTAATGACTCTGTTAAGACATTGCAAAGGTGGGACAATCAAGGTGTTTTACCTGCTTACCGAAACCAAAAAGGAAGAAGATACTATACAGAAGAACAGTATAAGGAATATATGGGTATTCAAGAAGAAAATAAAGTAGGCAAAGTAGTTATTCAAATCCAGGTCAGAAAGATGATTTAGAAAATCAGGTTGAGTTTCGCAAATGCACGAGGGATAATTGTAGATGAAGTTATCAAAGGTATTGATAGCGGATTAAACTACAAAAGAAAACAGTGGCACAGTATATCAAAGAGCAGGAAGATATTTTGTATCTGTACTTTGTGAAAGAGCAGAAATAAGGGTAAAACCAATGTTGAATAAATTAGGTTTAGGGATTGATTTAGGGCTGAAGGATTTTGCTGTACGTAGCGATGGAAAAACTCACAAAAATATAAATAAAACAATACAAGTAAAAAAGATAGAAAAACGGTTAAAACGTGAACAACGCTCTTTATCACGCAAATTTGAAAATATAAGGAAGAGAGGTGAACAACCTGTTACTAATAAAAGAGCGAATATAAACAAAAATATTCTTAGGGTGCAACAACTACATGCTAGGCTAGCAAATATTCGATTAGCGTATGTAAAGTCTATTGTAAATGATGTGGTGAAAACCAAGCCAACGTTTATTACAGTAGAAAATTTGAATGTGAAAGGTATGATGAAGAACAAACATCTATCTAAAGCTGTAGCGCAACAATGTTTTTATGCTTTTAAAACATTGTTATCAACGAAATGTAGAGAATATGGAATTGAACTACGGCAAGTGGACAGATTCTATCCATCTTCTAAAACATGTTCATGTTGCGGTCAAAAAAAGTCAGATTTAAAGCTGTCTGACCGAGTATATACATGTGATTGTGGAAATGTAATAGACAGAGATTTAAATGCATCAATCAACCTTTTACAAGCAAAAAAATATACAATACTAACGTAAATAGATTGTATATATGTACGGTGGGCTACATCGGAATTTACGCCTGTGGAGTGTCACAGCAAACTGTAGTAGCAAGTGATTAGCGAGGCAGGGCACGTAGAAGCAGGAATACTCTAAGAATATACATTTGTCTATATTTTTAGTAGCAGTGGTTGAAAATGAAACAAACTTACGACTACCACGATACAAAGAAGTATTTAGAAGAAAAGAAACAACAACTATGCAATAAACTTAGTAGTAAGCATCTATCTAAAAAAGAGCGTGAACAATTAAATCTTGAGATTGATAACTATGAATATATTTTAGACTTAGTCGAAATGAATCATTATGAACGGGGCTTTTCTCGTTAGAAGTAGATATAGGATGTATCCACTTCTTATTTTGAGCATTTTATTACGCATTTTTCGTAAGTAAATATATAATAGGATGTACATTAAGATTGAGAGGTATATTCTATGATCAAATTAAGTGTATTAGACCAATCACCTATTTCAGATGGTAGTACAGCAGCCCAAGCTTTTTCTCATACAGTTACACTTGCACAAGAAGTTGAAAAACTAGGATTCACACGTTTTTGGGTATCTGAGCATCATAATTCCGTTAGCCTTGCTGGTTCAAGTCCTGAAATACTTATTTCTCATATTGCAGCAAAAACGGATCGTATGAGAGTTGGTTCAGGTGGTGTTATGTTACCGCATTATAGCCCGTATAAAGTTGCCGAGAATTTCCGCGTTTTAGAAGCTCTTTATCCAAATCGTATTGACCTTGGTGTCGGCAGAGCACCTGGTGGTATGCCAATTGCAACTCGCGCACTACAAGAAGGAAAAATGGTCTCACTTGATCAATATCCAGAACAAATTGCAGATGTTGCAATGTACTTACATGATCAAGTACCAGAAAACCATCATTACGCAAATTTAAAGGCTACCCCTGTCATTCCAACATCTCCTGAGATGTGGTTGCTCGGTTCTAGTGGAGAAAGTGCAATGATTGCCGCAAAACAAGGCGCTTCTTTTGCATTCGCACAGTTTATTAATGGATACGGTGGCCCTGAAGTAATGAAAGCTTATCAGGAACAATTCCAACCTTCCTATTTAGGAGATAAACCAAAATCAATCGTCTCTATTTTTGTTATTTGCGGGGAAACAAATGAAGAGGCAGAAAAAATTGCTTCTAGTTTAGATTTATCAATCTTATTACTAGAGCAAGGCAAGCGTACAACTGGTACTCCTTCTATCGAAACTGCACAAAATTATTCATACAGCGCTTATGATTTATTCCGTATAAAAGAAAATCGTCAACGTATGATCGTCGGTGATCCATCTTCTGTGAAAGAGCAAATCGTAAACTTAAGCAAAGCGTACAATACTGATGAATTTATGATTGTTACAATTACTCATCGATTTGAAGATAAATTAAATTCTTATCGCTTACTAGCAAATGCTTTTAATTTATAAATATAAAAGGGAGATACATCAATTATGATGCATCTCCCTTTCTTACTACTTATTGCTTTTGTCATTTATATATGCAATAGCTTCTTTTAATAGCTCTTCAAAATCCTCAGGATAATCATGATTTAAATTGGGTACAACTTTATACTTATGTTCTATATTCTTATCTCTTAATAACTGTACAAATTGCTGCGTACATTCAAAACAATCCTCATCTTGATCCCCGCACACTATATATCCATTTATATTCTTATCTTGTAGCATTTCCAACAACTCATTCCATTCTTCAATCTCTGGAAGCCACGGCGCTACAAAAATAAAACCATCTACCTCTATATCTTTTTGTAAAATCGTATACAAAGCTACTCTTGCGCCAGCAGAAAAACCACCAATTATTACACTTTCTCCCGTATGATTTTCTTTAAAATTAACGTAATGCTCTTTTAATTCTTCTTTCCCTCTATGTATATCATCCCAAACAAACCCATCTGAAAACTGAATTTGCGAAGACTGTGGTAAAGCTAACGTATAATCTTGATCCAGAACAGATTTCCAATATGGTTCTACTATTGCTATATTTTCTTGATCTCCGTGCATGGCAATAAATAGTTTTTCTTTTTTCTTACCATCTATAAATTTCACGTCTGCTCGTTCTGTTTTCTTTGCTAATTCTTCTCTTTCTTTACATAATTGAACCATTTTATGAAACTCTTCAAATTTATGTAGTGGTTTTAAATCGTCGTCGGTCATTAAATATTCATTTCCATACCAAAAACCCTTTTCTATAATGGCTTCCTTCATTACATGCATCGCTTCTTCTTCAAGCCCTGCTGCACCCGCTAGTGCATATTTGAAATTATATATTTGCGCCTCATTTCCCACTATGCCTTTCGCATGCTCTATTATATAAGTGTATGCTTCCAAACTTCCTTTATTTGCGTAACAATGTAACGTTTCATTTAATAATTGAATGTAAGTCATACTATTTTTCATACACCCATTCCCCCGTAATCTTTTATAATATTTATTTCTCAAACCTTTATACCATTTTGTAATCACTGTATATAGCTCATACTAACAGTACTTAATCATTATTCCTCTTCGTCCAATAAGTCTATTATAAAGTTTAATAATCAGAAAAATCAATATTTTAAAAAACAAAAAAAGACAACAATATATTTATTGTTGTTTTCCATACTTCTATCCACTCTTTTGTTTTTTTCTGTCTGGTTTACTTGAAACTAAATAATGTTTTTCTGAAATATATAAATCTCTTTTTAATATACGATTTAAATACGGTCCTAATTTCATCCCGCATATAAGGCGATCTTCACTACCTTCAACAATTGGAAACATTTCTTTTTCTGTTACGTATTGATCTACTGCTTTTTGTACGATATCAATTTCTTTAACTAGGTTTAGATTTTCTTCTGTATGTTCAAATACCTCAAGCGTTTCCTTCGTAATAAGAAAACTATTTGTTGGAAATGCAAGTAAATACGGCTTTAACAAATCATAATTTACTGTATAATCATCATTTACTAATACTGTATAAACGATATTAGCATTCTTTTCTAGAAACTTAGCCATCGCTTGTTCTAATTCATCTTTCGTTATTTCACGCTCTTCTTTTCCAGTTCTGAAAAAGCGAAACATCGCATCGCCTCCTTTTTACTATATTATAGCATAAAAGAAAACTGAAAAATTACAAAAAAAGCCATTGAAAGAATTTTTCAATGACTTTTTTCTTTATATACTTATATTTATTTTAAGAACGCACTTAACATCCATACATGTTGTTCTAATGTTGTATGAATTGCTAATAGCATGTCCGCTGATGTTTCATCACCAGCTTCACCAGCAACTTCCATACCTTCTTTTAATTCTTGAATAAGTGCAGAGTAATCATTCACTAATGTTTGCACCATTTCTTCTGCAGACTCCTTGCTTGTCCCTTCATTCACACTAGATGTTGCAAGATATTCTTTCATTGTCGCTAGCGGTTTACCTTCCAACGCTAAAATACGTTCTGCTAATTCATCAATATTTGTTCCAGCTTCATTGTAAAATTCTTCAAATTTCTCATGTAATGTAAAGAAGTGTGGTCCTGTCACATACCAGTGATAATTATGTAATTTCACATATAACACATTCCAGTTTGCTACCTGCTTGTTTAATACTTCAACAACATTTGTTTTCGTACTCATACAATCCACTCCTCTTATCATTTCATAATGTTTATCTTTTAATAACCTAATTACATGTTACCATACATTTCCTTTCCTTTCGAAAGATTGGCTCATATGTAACAAAGTTTTAACACCTTTAATACTTCCCTAATATCTTTTAATTCATGTATGTTTTCAAACACTTCATACGTCTAATTGTCCAAGCTCATACATATGCATAATAGTAAATCAAGCTCATCGTAGTAGAAAGAGGGATAACATGGACAATCAACAATGGCAAGTAGCAAAGAAAGTCGCTGCTACTTATATTGGAACAGTCGTTGGAGCTGGATTTGCTACTGGACGAGAAATTGTTGAATTTTTTACAGTGAACGGATTTTATGGAACAATTGGCATATGTGTAAGTGGATTTTTTTTTATTTGGCTTGGCACAAAGATGATGTTACTTTCATCACAAATCGGTGCATTTTCAGCGCAAGAATTTAACAAATATTTATTTGGGGATATAGTTGGAAATGTTGTAAATACACTATTATTACTCGTATTATTTGGTGTAACAAGCGTTATGTTATCCGGAGCTGGAGCGGTATTTGAAGAGCAACTTCGTTTACCAAGACAACTCGGTATTTTCATTACAGTGATCGCCTGTCTCATTATAGGTAGTCGCGGATTACAAGGGGTTTTTGAAGTTAATACACTTGTCGTACCTATTATGATGATTTTTATTATCGGACTTGCTATTACAACTTTTTTTCACGGTACAACTCCTCTTAGTAGCACTATCCCTGCAGAAAGCTGGAATATGAAGTGGATTACTAGTCCTATTACATATGTCGCCTTAAATCTTTCGCTCGCCCAAAGCGTTCTCGTCCCGTTAGCCAGTGAAGTAAAAGATCGAAAGGCCATTTTATGGGGCGGTATTTTAGGTGGTGCAGGACTATCTTTAATTTTATTATGTAGCCATTTAGCTATCTTATCAGTCGATCAATTTTATCAATATAATATCCCAATGGCTGAAGTCATAAGAAAATTCAATACAACTTTTCACTTTTTCTTTGTTCTTATCATTTTCGGTGAAGTGTTCACAACTTTAGTTGGCAATGTGTTCGGAATGACAAAACAAATGCAATCCATCACCAGTTGGAAAAGTAACCATATTATTTTCTTTATTTTACTAATTAGTTATTGCTTTAGTTACATTGGTTACAGTGAATTACTCCACATTCTATATCCTATAATTGGATGGGTCAGCATCATTTTACTTCCAATCATTGCTTTTAAACAACTTCAAAAAACATAAAAAAAGCATCCATGTTATTGGATGCTTCTTTTATGTTCATTCACAATCATCACACACTTCCCAGTATGGCCCCAATTCGAGTGCTAAATATGGCTTTAATTGCAAGCGAATCATCCGACTAGGCATACGTTCTAAAACGAATTGAATCCCTTCTTCCTCTTCGTCTAATTCCACTTTTGAAATCGCAATTCTTTGCATAGTAGAAATAGGCATTCCATCTTTATATAAAGTGATTTTCACCTCATCATATTCATTAAAATACAATTCAACACTCATTTGATTTTTCAACATTTCATCAACAATTTCATATTTATCATTTCGTTCCTGGATTATATATTTCCAGCTGCCTCTACCTTCTTCTTTCGGAGCTGCTTGAAATAATGTCATCAAATCCTCGTATAGCATAAGATAACCCCTCTCTTACTAAAAAACGATGAGTATTTTATATACCCTTTATCTCTATCACTATCCATATGTATTGTACCATATATCGCCGTTCTTACCGTATTCATTTGCTTCATAACTGTATGTAAAACACCTGATTCTCTTCATTATTATATGGATCGTCTCTTATTTCATTTTTTACTATTCTTCTAAAGTATTGAAATCATATCAAACTTAATGAAATGCACTCTTTGTCCATCTTTCACTTAGTATTTTCTTACAATAACAAAAAAAGAAGAGTGACTTATAACACTCTCCTTAAAAGAATTTCCCAGTAGCTGCTAACGCTAATACTAGTATTAAAATTGTAAATAATAATGATACGATGAAACTAAAAATAGGTAATGCTTTCTTTTCATTCTTCTTAAAGAGTAACTTTAAGCTAAGAAAGATATTTACTGGTACAAGTATAAAATAAAAATATTTAACAATTTGCACCGAACTATTCGAAAGTGTTTTTAAAATAAACACTTCAATTAGAAAAACAATAAAAAATGAAATACTTAACCAAAATGAGACATAACTAAGCCAAGAATGTCTTTTGGTACCCCAATAAACTCCCATAGTAATCTCCTTTATTTGCATTCTATATGATTATAATTATACACAAAATTAAGAAATACCTCTATTTTTCGACAAATTTAATACAAAATATACCTTTAAATATTATAAAGATACTCTTTATCTCATTTAATATTACATAATAAAAACAGACTACTCCAATAGCATACTGCTATTTTGAGATAGTCTGTCCTCTGTTAAACTTTAAACCTTTCAATTAATCCTTGTAACTCTTCAGCCATTTGAGATAATGTACCTGCCGCCGAACTAATTTCCTCAATGGACGCTAGTTGTTCTTCTGCTGATGCTGCAACATTTTGAGTACTCGTCGCATTATTCTGTGCTGTCATTGCAATTTGACCTACTGAAATAGATACTTCATTTGCACCTTTTGACATCCCATTAGCCGTTTCAACCATCGTTTTAATTTGATCTGCAATTTCATTTGTAGATTGTAAAATCTCAGTAAAGTTTTGCTTCGTTTCATTCGCAATAACAAGTCCAGATTGAACTTCTTCATTTACATGACCCATAGATTTTACCGTCTTACTCATGTCATCTTGTATTTCACATATTAATTTACTAATTTCACTAGAAGATACGCTAGACTTCTCTGCCAATTTACGTACTTCATCTGCAACGATTGCAAATCCTCTTCCATGCTCTCCTGCTCTTGCAGCTTCAATTGCCGCATTTAAAGCTAGAAGATTTGTTTGATCTGCAATATTTTGAATTACTTCTAGTATGTCACCAATTTGTTTTGATTTATTATTTAATAACTGTATAACTTCATCTGATTGCGAAACAGATTCTGCAATAGACTGCATTTGATTTACTGTTTTCCCTACTAGTTTCCCGCCATCTTCTGCTTTTTCACGAGTATGAGCAGAAGCTGTATTAATTGATGATGAACTATTTGCTACATGCTGAATTCCTTCTGTTACATCAAATAGTAACATTGCACCATTTTCCACACTTGTCGTTTGCGTCGTTGCCCCGCTCGATATTTCATCCATGGCCATTGTAATTTGCTCAGTCGCTTCACTCGCTTGTCTTACACTTGCTGTTAGCTCTTCTGATGCTGCTGCAACATGTCCAGCCGAAGTATTAATTCTTCCAATTAACGTTCGCAATGCATCTGTCATCTCATTGAATCCTTTTGCAAGTTGGCCAATTTCATCATTAGAATGAATTTCGATTGTTTGCGTTAAATCTCCCTCACTTATTTCTTTAGAAGTGTTAACTAGTCTTTTTAATGGCTTCGTTATAGAAAGTGTCACAAAATAAATAAGTGCTCCGCCTATAACTAATGAAATGAACATTACAATTAACATATTATAAAATACAGGCTGCGCAGCTTCAATTACTTCATTCGAGTACATCGTCCCACCGATTTTCCAACCTGTTTTTACATTTGTAGCAAATACCATTTGCTTTTCGCTACCGTCATACGTATATGAAAAAGCGCCATGATTATCTTCATAAATTTTCTTCGCCCAAGAATCAGCTGCTTTTTCTCCTGATTTTTCTTGAGGATGTGCAATTATTTTTTGTTTTCCATCTAAGATGAAAGCATACCCTTTTTTACCAATATTGATTAACTTTGTTGTTTTTAATAAATTATCTAAACTTAAATCTACTGCTACAACACCGTTTTTATCTTCTGTTTGTTTTGCAATCGTTACGACAATATGTCCATTTCCTTGTGCCTTATACGGCTCAGTAATTACAATACCACCTTGTTTTGCCACTGCATCTTTATACCAAGAACGTTCTGTTGGATTGTAGTCTACTGCCATTTGTATATTTGGTTCTTGCACAAATTTCTTATCATTCCCAGCAACGTATACTTGTTCAACATCTTTATTTAAATTGATATATTGAGATAACATCTTTCTTAATTCATCTTGATTATCCCCTTGATACATATTACCTTGAATCACCCGTGCAAAATTATTCACATCATTAAATTTTGCATCAATCATTTGATTGATTAAATTATCTAATATTTTTATATTGTCGTGAGCACTGCTCGTAATTTGTGATTCAAAATTCTTTTTAGCCGTTTGATAAGACATGCCTCCGATAATAGAGACAGCCGCAATTAAAATGACAAAAAATGAAATTAGTAGTTTTTTTGCTACTTTCATATCACGAAACCAATTTAATAGTCTACCCATTACAAACCTCCTGCTTTTCAATTTCAAAAGTTAAATCTAGTGAATTATAAATATTTCCCATTCCCGAATTATTATTTTCATAACCTATTATGATGAATACTTTGTACAGTTTAAACAATTAACTTCTCTTTGTCTATATATATAAATAATATTATTATAAAATTTACAAAAGCAAAAAACCAAAGGGAACCACCCTTTGGCTTTTTACATTTTTTTATGCTGCTTAGAAAGCTTTTTCCACTTATCACGCTCTGCTCTTGCAAGAACAGCATCTTGTTTTCTCATAAAATACGCCAGTTCTTTTTGTAGTTTTTTATAGCTTTGCAAACGATTTATCGTAATAATTCCGTTATCAATTGCATGATGCACTGCACATCCTGGCTCATTTTCATGCTTACAGTCCCTAAAACGGCACGTTTTTGCTAATTCTTCAATATCAGAAAATGTTGTTTGAATTGCATCGCTACCTTCCCAAAGTTGTAGTTCCCTCATACCCGGAGTATCAATAACTAAACTACCACTCGGTAATCGGAACAATTCACGATGAGTTGTCGTATGCCTTCCTTTACTATCTTCCTCACGAATATCTCCCGTTTTTGCTACTTCAATTCCTATAAGTGCATTTAGCAAAGTCGATTTTCCAACCCCGGATGATCCGACTAGAGCAATTGTTTTTCCTGAAGAAACAAATTGCTGCAACGAATCAATGCCAGTATGTTCTAAACTATCAACGATGAAGATCGGAACACCCATTGCCACGGCTTCCGTTTCTACAATTTTCTGTTCCACATCTTCACATAAGCTACTCTTTGTTAAAACAATAACAGGCATTGCACCACTTTCATACGCTAATAGTAAATAACGTTCCATTCTTCTTACGTTGAAATCATGATTAAGTGCATTCACTAAAAATAGATAATCTACATTTGCTGCTATTACTTGTTCTTCCATTCGAGTACCAGCCTCTTGTCTAGAAAAAGAACTTCTTCTCGGAAAAATACGATGAATAATTGCTTTCTTTTCATTCTCTATTTTCTTTATATACACCCAATCACCAACCGCTGGATAATCTCCCTTCGTTACTGCTTCATGCCGAAACTTTCCAGACAGCTCTGCCATATATTCACCATCATTACAAATAATTCGATATATATGCTTATGCTCAAGTAAAATACGTCCTACTTCAAAATTCTCTACAGCTTGTTCCTCAAAAAAAGAATCCCAGCCGAATGATTCTAAAATATTTTGATTCAAATTGATATCCTCCCTAGTTTAAGCTAAGCGGAAGGATCGTGCGCTAACTTATACAGTCTCGCCCTTTCCATCCACCTTTGTATTTGGTCTATTATTCATATAAGTTATTTTCGCCATAATACATCACCCCGTTCTCATTTTAATTACTCTCATTATATGGAATATTTATTTAAAAAGCTACTCTATTTAACGTAATTTTCAAACAATTTATTTTTCATCATTCTAATTTGCCCACGGTGATTAATCTCATCTTCTAGCACATGAAACCACAGATAGTGCTGGTTATACGCTACATCGCTAGGCCACTTTCTTTCTGACATAAGCCATTCATCATCTTGTTCAATCAAATACTTCAGAGATTCTTCTCGAACACTTTGCAGAAGTTGTACATAATACTGTATGTCATGACCACGGATTGTTCTCCCTGCTTCCCCTAAATACAGTGCGTCTTCCCATATTTCTAATTCTTCTTTTGTAAAGTCGCGCTCTTGAAATGAAATAAGTTGATGAGCTTTTTCTATAGCTGCTATATGTTTTAATAACGCTCCAATGGAATTTCCTCCACTCGGCATAATTAAACCTAATTGCTCAACTGATAGATCTTTTATTTCCTGTAATGTTACAGCCCTCGTATGCTCCAGCATGCTTACTAATTCCCCTATATTTTTTGTATAACCATCCACACTTCTTATTCGATAATCTATATTCATCTCACGCACCCCTTTCTACATTCATATTAAGGAATAACCGCTTCATATAATAGACTAAAATATATCAGATTTTTCTGTTATAATTAAATTGAATACATAATAAACCCAAACAAACTTTCTCAATATGCTTCTATGAAATATTAAAAGGAATCAATATAAAAGAATCGAATCTTATTCACTAAAAGGAGTGGATTCGATGGAAATGTATCAATGGCTAACTGCTGTTCTTGTTGGTGGCATTACTGGTTTCGTTTCCCATCTTATCAATAACCAAGGCAAGTTATTGCTTCCACGCCGTTTGAAAACTTTTTTTCACTTTGGTTTTTTGACTGATATTCTCACTGGTAGTCTAGCTGCACTTCTTGGACTCGTTTTATTCGATGTCACCTTAATAAAAGAAATTATAAAAGTATCCATTGTGACTGCTATTTCTGGTCAGACTTTCTTACTGCACCAAGCGCTTGGTGGTGAGCAAGCTAAAAATACACAGATTGGGAAAGCTGATGAGAAGATTCAAGAAATTGACAAATTATTACGACGTTAGTCTATACTTTCTTTAAAAATTATTGCTATAATAAACAATAAATATTTTCTATTGCGTCGTTTGTCAGAAGAAAGGGTGTTTCGTATGACAAAAAAGAAAATAGAAGATTTCTTAACAAACACTGAAAAAGAGGAACTGCTAGAAAACTATAAATGTTTACGAGAAGCCCGCACAAAAAGCGAAGCTAACTATTTTGGTGAAGCAGTAAACCATCTATTAAATAAAGCAAAACAACGAATTATTAAAGATGCAGGCATACACGATGAAAATGCTGCAACTGTTCAATCAAAGAAAAAAGCACTGTTTTAGTTCATTAGCTAAAACAGTGCTTTTTATTACGCTATTTTTCACATTACTTTCACATCTATTTCACAAATATAAGTAGTCCGATATGCTAAACTAAGTATATCCTTTTCCAAGGAACTATATGCCGATATATAAATCCCTATCTTTATAGGGATTTTTTATTTTTGAATTCCTCATAACTTTGTTACATGACCTTTATACTATTTGTCTACTTTCTTTAATCTCTGCACTCAAAAACTTCTTTATGTATTTCTTCTCCTTTTATATAAAAGGAGGGAAGTATCCCTCTTCTCAACTAATCTTCTAAAATAGATTCAATCTCTTTCATAACCTTCTCATTCAATGATACTTCCACCGCTCTTACACTTTCTCTTATTTGCTCCGCTCGTTTCCCACCAGGAATAACAGTATCAATTCCTTTTTTGTTTAATAACCATGCTAAAGCTAAATGCGATACTTCAAGATTCATTTCTTTAGCTAAGCCTTTTAACTTTTCAACTTTTTTAAAGTTACTCTTATATGTATTTTCTTCAAATAGATTTACACTTTGACGCCAATCCCCTTCGCTCAATTTATAATCTTCAGTATATTTCCCTCCTAGTATTCCAAAGGCAAGAGGTCCGTATGGAATAAATGAAATACCTGATTCTATACAATATGGCAAAAGTTCTTCCCCAGCAGCACGATCCAACATATTATACGGTGATTGTACAACATCTATTTGTCCGTGCTGATTCGCTTCTTTTAATTGCTCTACGTTTACGTTGGATATTCCAATTGAACGAATTTTCCCTTCTTCTTTTAAGCGAGTAAGCTCTCCAATTGAATCTATGTAACTTGTTTCTGGATTTGTAAAATGCAAATAATATAAATCAATATAATCAGTTTGTAATCTTCTTAAGCTATTTTCCACAGCATTTCTTAAATAGCTTCGTTCATTATTAATATAAACCTCTCCGTTTAATAACGGCTGTATTCCACCTTTTGTAGCAAGTACAACTTCTTGGCGTTTTCCTTTCAATACTTCTCCTACCAATTCCTCTGATCTACCGAAACCGTATGAATCTGCTGTATCAAAAAATGTAATCCCTTGCTGGATAGCTTCTTCTATTAATCGTTTTCCTTCTTCCTCATTCACATCAGCATATAAATTATGCCCCCCTACAGCGTTTGTTCCTAACCCCAACTTTGAAATATGTAGTCCTGCCTTTTGTAATTTTGTATACTTCATTTTTTCTCCCCCTTTATTTCTATTGTTCGAATATATTCGAACAATAGAAATATACCACTTTATATGTTATAGTGCAAACTATATGAACTTATACAAGCAGGTGAAAAAATGCGTACTCTCTATCATCCAAACCGAGAAGAAATTCAATTCTCTTCTGTCTTATACGCACTTAGCGATCAAATTCGTTTACAAATTGTAATTATGCTATTAGAGAAAAACGAACAATCTTGTGGTGCGTTAAACATTCCAATTGCGAAATCAACTTTATCTCACCATTTCAAGGTTTTACGTGAATCCGGTGTTATGTATACACGCCTTGAAGGAACACAGCGCTTCATTTCAATTCGTGAAGATGACTTACATGCTAGATTTCCCGGTTTATTAAGCGTCGTATTACATGCGACAGAACCATACTAAAAAACATCTCATATGAATATGGGATGTTTTTTAGTTTTTGCTATTCTTTTAATAAATCTAGTAATCCATTCCCTTCAGATGTACGTTCATATCCTAAAGGTACAGTTCTTTTAATAAGTTGTGCATATATTTCTGGCTCTGATAACTTTCTACCATATTCCCTCTCACACTGCTTAATGAGCAATGCGAGCGCTCCAGCAACATGCGGTGTCGCCATAGAAGTACCACTTAATACCGCATATTTCCCTTCAGGATACGTAGATAATATTTCATCGCCTGGTGCCACTAAATCAATTTCTTGATTTGAATTACTAAAACATGCGATTTTCCGTTCTAAATTGACAGCGCCGACTTCAATTACTTCTGCGTACGCACCTGGGAAATCTAGTTCCTCTGTTTTATCATTACAATCTCCATTATTCCCAGCAGCACATACGACGAGAACATCTTTCTTTACCGCATTTTGAATTGCTTCATGTAATTCTGAAACGTCTTGCGGACCACCAAGTGACATTGAAATGACTCTAACTCTTTCTTTATTAGGTCCTCTCCAATTTACAGCATAATGAATCGCCTCAATAATTTGCTCATAACTTCCAGAACCATCTCCCGCTAAAACCTTTAACACTAGCATTTTAGCAAGTGGTGCGACTCCTAAAACACCGACACCATTTTCAGTCGCTGCAATTGTCCCCGCTACATGAGTACCGTGTCCGTTATTATCAAGGTACATATTCGGATCCCCTTCGTAATCTTTCGTGAAATTTCTTCCACCGATAATGCGATCCTTTAAATCTATATGATTCACATCACAACCTGTATCTAATACGGCAACAACAATATCTTTTCCTTTCGCACTCTTCTCCCATACTTGTGGAGCATGAATAAGTTGTACACCTGGTGGAATTTCATTTACTTGTTCAACCACCTTATCTACTGTAAAAGGAATCAATTGTATACCTTTTTGTTTATTCGCTGTACTACTATTCATCGTAATCCCTCCTGAAAATATATTATTTTCATTTCAGACCACTTTTGAAAAGGTTTAAATGTAACATTCGTTTTATTCGTTTCATTTTCCTTCCTTAAAAATATTTCTCAATATGGCTTACTAATTTTATACTACTCTTTTATTAATCTCGTAATTTTTAGGCACCAATAACAAAAATAAAAGGACCCATTTAATGGTCCTTTTATAGTTTTTAAAGAATGATATGAAATTTTAAAAATAAAATAAATTAAGACTAAGCTTCACTCTTATTTAAAAACTTCTCTATTTCTTTTATTAAATGTTTCGCTCCATCTATACTAACAGTAATGTTTCCATTTGCTAATGATATGTTTTGATCTGAAACATCACCTGTTATTTGACAAGCATTGTAAGGTTGATATTTTTGTAAAATGATTTTTTCTTCTTCTACGAAAATTTCAAGTGGTGATTTGATTTGTATTCCTAATACTTCTCGTAACTCTTTAGGAATAACAATTCGTCCTAATTCGTCTACTTTTCGAATAATTCCTGTTGCTTTCATATTACTCCCCCCTTACTTTCTATTATTTTTTCCACCTCGCTCTTTCCATTTTATCACTTTTTGGTAATACTTGTCTCTTTTTAGAAAATTTTGTACTCAAGTTAAAATAACACAATTAACGAATACGTAATCTCTCTTTCAATTGTTTTAAATAACGAGATCGTATCAGTAAGAAATATACAACTTGAATTCCTAAGAAAATACTTAATACAATCGCATTTTCTTTAAATAAAGAGTACTCAAACATCTGTCCCAGTGCCGTTAACGCTACTGCCCCATGTAATGTTGCAACACCTATTGGAACGAAGAATAAAAGTGCCAATCTGATTGTAACTACTTTCGATAATTCCCTGCTCGTTAAGCCTACTTTTCGAATCATTTCAAACAAACGAGTATCATCCTCCAAATCTGAAAACAAACGGAAGTAAAGGAAACTTCCTGCACATACGAAAAATACTATACCAATGAAGAAGCCTACAAATAAAATTGGTCCTGCGATTTGTAAACTTTGGTTTTGTTCGTACTCTTCTGCACTAAACGTTGCATGTTCTTCATAAGTCTTCATCTGATGTGAAAGTTCTTTACCAACTTCAATTTCATCTTTCATTCCTTCTGTTTTATACACATAATCTTTTTCCTCTTTAAAGCCATCTTGTAATGTATCATACTGATTTTTAGAGATTACATACACGTTACCTCGTAGTATTTTACTTAACGAAGAAGTATTAATTTTTCTCACTTTTAAAGATTCATTCAATTGTGGTAAAGTAATTTCTTTTCTTTCTTTCATCGGTGGTCCTGGTATATCGACCGCCAAAAATAAAGCTTCTTTATTTGCTACAGTTTGAAATGGTTCGCCTGTTAACTTCGCATATTTCTCATAATCTGATTCTTTTATGAAAATAGCACTTCTTAACGAATGCTCCTCCGTCTTTTTCGTTGAAATGTTTGTTTTAGAAGCTGCTATATTATGTTTCTTTAATCCTTCGTCTATCATCTTCAAATGCTGTGATTCATTACTATTTCCTTGCTTAGAATGATACTGAAACGCAATTGGTCTCTCCATAATTCCTTTCGTCATTGATGCGAAACCAACTAATGTGCCGATTGCTGAAAATGCTACGGTTGAAATAATAGTTACAATAAAGAACATTCTTGCGTTGTCTCTCATGCGGTAAGCTAAATCTGATAACGTAATAATATTTGTCTGTGTCCAATAGAAACGTTTACTTTTTTTACATAGTCTAATAGTAAAGACACTTAACTGCTTGTACAGCAAATACGTACCAATAATGACTACCGTTGTAACAGGAATCATCATGACAAATACCATTGCACCATGTGACAGAAGCGCTCCTGCATATCCCGCACTAAGCAATATGACTGCTAATATAGAAGAAATAATAGATGCTTTCGGTTCTGGCTTCGCTTCTGCTGATCCTCTAAAAAATTTCATAATTTTATTTTTACGAACCATTCCTGCACTAAATAATGAAATAATCATAAATAATATGAAAAACATAATACTCGTTACAACAATAGCTTTCATTGGTATGTAATACGCTAAAGTAATATCTAATTTTAATATCATCGGAGCTACAAATAGTAATATTCCGGAAAATAGCATTCCTGCAAGTATTCCAAAAATAATTGCCCCTATCCCAATCATAATATTTTCAAAGAAGATAAGACGCTTTAATTGATATTTCGTCATACCTAACATCATTAAAATTCCTAATTCACGCTTTCTCGTTTTTAAAAACATTCCCATCGAATATAAAATAAAGAAAAACGTAAATAAGTAAATAATGGACTGTGCAAAAGACATACTTACGAATACATACTGTCCCAATTCTCCAGCGCTTAATGCCGGATGAAACGCAAAAAATGAGTACACAAAAAAGGCCATAATTGCAAATGCACTACTTAAAAAATATGCTGAGTATGTTCGTCTATTTCGCGTTACATTCCGGTATGCGAGTTCTCTAATGTTCATATTACTTCTCCGCCCTTCTGCTAACTATGTTCTTATATTAGTAAAATGCGGAAATAGCTTCCATCGATTCAAATGACAAAAACCTTACATTATTGAAAGGTTTCAAAAAAATTGCTTAAATGAAACACTTTCATTATAATGACTACATTCATATTCATACACGCATCCTATTGTATATTCGTTAGTTTTGCGAAATAATAAAGGATAGAAGTATGTACCAATATACATATAAACTTAATTACCGTTTTAATATGAATAGGAGGAAAACATAATGACATTACAAGAACAGATTATGAAAGCATTACATGTTCAGCCTGTAATTGATCCGAAAGCAGAAATCCGTAAACGTGTAGATTTCTTAAAAGATTATGTAAAAAAAACAGGTGCAAAAGGATTTGTACTTGGCATTAGTGGCGGACAAGACTCTACATTAGCTGGACGTTTAGCACAGCTTGCAGTGGAGGAAATTCGTAATGAAGGTGGTAACGCAACGTTTATCGCCGTGCGCCTTCCTTATAAAGTACAAAAAGACGAAGATGATGCGCAATTAGCATTACAATTTATTCAAGCTGATCAATCTGTTGCATTTGATATCGCGTCAACAGTTGATACTTTCTCAAATCAATACGAAAACGTATTAGGTGAATCATTAACAGATTTCAATAAAGGTAACGTGAAAGCACGTATCCGTATGGTTACGCAGTACGCAATTGGTGGGCAACAAGGGCTACTTGTAATTGGAACTGATCACGCGGCAGAAGCTGTTACAGGATTCTTTACAAAATTCGGAGATGGTGGTGCAGACCTATTACCATTAACAGGATTAACAAAACGCCAAGGACGCGCTCTATTACAAGAATTAGGTGCAGACGAGCGACTATATTTAAAAATGCCAACAGCTGATTTATTAGATGAAAAACCAGGTCAAGCTGATGAAACAGAGTTAGGTATTACATATGATCAACTAGATGATTATTTAGAAGGTAAAGCAGTTCCAGCTGACGTAGCAGAAAAAATTGAAAAACGTTACGCAGTAAGCGAACATAAAAGACAAGTTCCAGCATCAATGTTTGATGATTGGTGGAAATAAAACATAAAAAAGAAGCTAATCTCATTAGCTTCTTTTTTATGTTAACGATACACCCCTACTCTTTTCTCTAGTAAGTCCTGTAAACAATCCTCATGTTGTTGATTAAACAATGGTGGCATTTTATTTAGCGGGAAAAACTTCAAATCTAACGTTTCATCACCGTCTATTTTTTTCTCTCCTCCGGTAATTGAAAATGAAAAGAATATTAAAATGGACTGGGCTTTGTCTCCATTTGGATACGCTTGAAAATATTTTGTATACCCCCCGATAAGCTCATTTATTTTTACATCATAGCCTGTTTCTTCTTTTATTTCTCGAATCGCAGTTTCTGCGGCAGATTCCCCGATTTCCATTGCACCGCCAGGAAATCCCCAAGCATTAAAGTCACCTCTTTTTTGCAGTAAAACTTCTCCATATTCATTCAACACACAACCACCCGCAAAGTTTATGAGAACACAATCGTGTCCTACTTTTTCACGTAATTCTTTTATATAATTAGCCATCATCTTCCCCTTTTCATACATCTTCTATCATTATTTCTTATCTTTTTCAAGCAATTCAATAATTCGCTCTAGCTTCTTATTCATATGAATTATATGTTGTTTTTTTGCAGCGCTGTTTTGCAATAACCTTCTAACAAACAAAGTAAATGATAAGAAAAACAAAACGATAAGTCCAATTATTAAATAAGTATATATATCAATTTAAAAATATTATTTTCGGACAAATCCATTCAGATTCCACATCCTTCCTTTTTATATTTTATCCCACAATTCTGTTTTTTGAAGTAATACATAATAAATAGAGCACCTTTTACAGATGCTCTTTTTCATTGATTAATAGGTAAATATAATTGTCGCTAATGAATAATCTGCCATCGCACTATAAGGTGCTACTTGATAAGATACACGCTTTGCACCTTTTGGCCAATTTATTTCATTTAACACTTTCTTTATATCTTGCATTGTTCCATCCATAGATTGCTTATATCGTACTTCTACCTTCTCTGGCTTAGAAGCGAATTGTTGCTGTAATTTTTGCTTAAATTCACTGTAATTGTCTGCCCCGTATTGTGCAGATAAGTATTTTAAGTTTGTTTCTTTTAACATTTGTTCATATGCAGCAGTCTTTGAGCTACCCGCTTTTATTTTGTTTGTTAATTCACCAAAGTAACTTGTAGTTGCTGCTGGATATTTACTACGATCCCATTCGTGATCTTTACTTAATTGCTCATCAGACATATTAAAATATGAATATGTTACGCGCCCAGCTTTATCCGGTACTGGATCATCGAATGTCGTATCAATATGATACCATTTGTTTTCAATGTTCACTATATTCCATGCGTGAGCTTGTCCATTTCCTGTACCTGTTACAATATGGTTTTGGATACCCGCTTCTTTTAGCAATTCATATGTTAATAACGTATATCCTTGGCAAACGGCAGAACGATTCGCTAATGCTTCATATGCTGTATACGCTTTATAAGACGTATCATAAGATACATGTTTTACAACGTAATCATGAATCGCTTTTACTTTCTCATGCTCATCCATTCCAGGTTTTACAATTGAACCGATAATTGCTTTTGCCTGAGATTTTACATATTGTGTTTGCTCTTTTGATTCACGGTATTTCACTTGCAGTGTAAACGTATAATTTCCTGGTAACCCTTTAATAGAATATTTAGTAGAGGCTACATTATATTTTACATACTCATCTGCATCTACAATTTTATTAAACTCGCCATACAATTGATCCATAACATTTCTAGCATTTCTATCTTTCGTTTTATATATGATTGTAATATTTTCTTCTCGATTATCAACCTGTTTTTTTAATTCTTTTCTAAAATCATTTAATAGCTTTGTATCTGATTGCGTTGTCGCTACAGTCGGATTCGTAGCTGCATAAGATACCGTTGACGCGTGTAAGCCTCCCATTACTATAGTTGAACAAAGCAGGGTAGCTGTCACATACTTACTTCTCTTTCCCATCTCGTCACTCCTTACATTCTATTACTATACGAAAAAAGTATCGTATAGTTTCAGAGTATACAATACTTTTTCGTATAGGTCATATGAGATTATGCATATTTAACATTGTAAAAAGGCTGTTCTTTTTACAAGAACAACCTTTTTCATTAACAAGTTTGTAATACACAACATGCATTTTCAAAACGTCGATTTTTCAAGTCTTCATTTCCAATGCAGAAATAAAGCATCCCTAAATCTCCCCACATCATATTACAATTTTTAGTATCTGAATCAACTTGGAATAAAAGCGTCATTTGCTGCGGGTCTATTCCCAAATATTCTCCTGTCCCATATAATACTTCATCTTGTACAGAGAATGGCTCACCAAACATTTGATGGTTATCGTAGTTGTCTGGAATTAGTTCTTCAAGCAATTGTAAGAATCGATCTGAATCAGCCTCATCTTCAATGAACAGCTCTGGCAATTTATATGTCAGTTCAAAAGTAGTTGCACACTGGCTATAATTCGTTTGGAATCCATCTGCTCTTTGTAATTGCTCTACAGGAACATCATAATAAAGTACACGTCCCGCTTCAGTTGGGTTCACATCTTCTTCAAAGTAATTTTCAATGCTAAAGAAATATAACATCCCCGTCTTAGGAAGATTATGATCCATACCAACATTTTGTAAATCATTTAAATTAAATTGAGCGATAAATTGTAATGGATTTCCTTTGTGCACTGGGTATTCAAATGAATCTGGCAAATCAGGAACACCGCCCATTTTCGAACTACCTATCGCTACTGTTTCCGCCTGCTTTGGCACAACTTTCACACAAGAAAATACAGTATGAATAAGTTCCTCTTTCAAATGTGTCAGCCCATATTTATCAATTAATACTTCAATTTTATTTTTCATAAATT
This sequence comes from Bacillus cereus group sp. BfR-BA-01309, assembly GCF_022664315.1. Lineage (NCBI taxonomy): Bacteria > Bacillati > Bacillota > Bacilli > Caryophanales > Bacillaceae > Bacillus > Bacillus cereus group sp. BfR-BA-01309. The sequence goes on along the minus strand of NZ_JAKUHE010000006.1, from coordinate 121,066 downwards.
CTCCTTACATTTACATACTTATTTGTATCATCGCACAAAGATTATACTCCATTCTTTGTAAAAACGACAAGCCTTCAAAAAACGGGCTCTTCCATCATACGCGAACAAGTTTAAAAAAGCATAGTATACATTGTTCCTACAAACACGATAGTTCATTATTTCTTCCAGTACATTTTCCCCTCGCTCATTTTTATTTTTAATTTAAGGAGGAATTCCACATGGGTTACGGATATAGTTGCGGCGGTTACGGTTACGGCGGTAGTTGTGGTGGATGTGGTTATGGAGGTTTCGCTTTATTAATCGTTTTATTTATCCTTCTAATCATCATCGGAGCTAGCTGTTGGGGCGGCTTTGTAGGCTGCTAGTAAATTTAAAAACTATTGTAAAAAAGCACGTACAATACGTGCTTTTTTGCCATTTCTAAATCTTTTATTCGAAAGGAAGTATGTTTAATGAAAATTGATGGTGTTTTTGAAGGAGGCGGTGTACGCGGAATTGCGCATGTAGGGGCAATTTGTGCGTTAGCTGAAAAAGGCTATGAATGGGAGCGTGTAGCTGGAACATCAGCTGGTTCCATTATCGCAGCGCTCCTAGCAGCAGGATATTCTTGTTCAGAGTTAAAAACAATTATAACTGATATTGATTATAATAAATTTACGAAAAAAACCTTTATTGACAGAATCCCGTTTATCGGCAAAGGATTAAGTGCATGGACTACTCTTGGTATTTACTCTAATGTTTTTATAGAAGAATGGATTGAAGAATTACTTCGAAAAAAAGGAGTTCACTTATTTACTGATTTACCTGATTTAAATAAACTTAAAATTATCGCTTCTGATATAAGTAATGGTAAAATGGTTGTCTTCCCCGATGATTTGCCAAACTACGGATTTTTAAATTATCGCTTCTCTATTGCTAAAGCTGTAAGAATGAGTAGTACAATCCCCTTCTTCTTTGAACCGGTAAAATGGAGAACCCCAAAATGGAAACAACCTTGTTATATGGTTGATGGAGGGATTTTAAGTAATTATCCTATTTGGATTTTCGACTCACCTACCTCTCCTCGCTGGCCAACTTTTGGGTTTCATTTCGTAAAAGATGAGATTCAAGCTGATCCTGCCCACTATAACGAGCCTATCTCCATGTTTAAAGGGCTATTTAAAACAATGATGCAAGCCCATGATTTACGTCATCTAGATAAGGAATCAAAAGCAAGAACAATTACAATTCCGACTGGGTCCATTACAAGTACAAACTTCGATTTAACAAAGGAAGAAAAAGAGTGGCTTTACAATTCTGGTTATAACGCCGCAAATAAGTTTTTACAATCTTGGAACTTCAGACAATATATTGATGCATATAGAAATGGAAATCAGGACCGAGCAACAAATCGGTATTTCCGTCAACTTGACTCATAATACTATTATTTTCATATGAGAACACGTAACACTTTCAAAAAAAATAAGCCTAGTAATATCATATATTACTAGGCTTATTTACTTCCTACATAATTATTATACGTTGTTTAAGGATACGTTAACCCTTCCGCTTCCTCCGCAGTAATAACAGTGTATCGATTTCCTGTTCGCAATCCTAACAATTCTGCTTTTTCAATTGCATCCTGCATCGTTTCTGCATAAGCAGCTAAATATTTTTCTCCATTAATAATTTGGCAAATTACATATTGTTTCATTACTTTCTCCTCTTACTTTTTCATTAATTGTGCAAGTTTTTTTATACCTATTTCAATTTCTTCTAACGTTGCGTATGAATAGGATAGACGCAAAAATTGGTTTGCACTTCTATCATACAAAGTACCTGGATTTAATAAAATCTTTTCTTTCAATGCTTTGTCAAATAAGCTACGGTTCGAAACGGGTACATTCATATGTAACCAAATGTAAAAACCACCTGACGGTTCATACCAAGTTGCTATATCACGACAATATTTCTCTAACATTTGTATCATAAAATCTCTGCGCTTTTTCAACTTAGTTCTTACAAACTGTAAATGTTCATCATACAATCCATCTGCAAACCATTCCGCTGCAATTTGTTGGGATATAGAACTTGAACCATAATCTGTTTGCATTTTTATGTCTGCCAATCTTTGAATGACTGGCTCAGATCCAACAATCCATCCAATTCTTAATCCTGGACTAATGACTTTAGACATACTCCCGATATGTAGTACAATTCCGTTTTTATCATATGCTTTTAAAGGCTTTGAAACAGGCTCATCAAACCATAAGTCTTGATACACCGCGTCCTCTATAATAGGCAATCCAATTTCGTTACATATTTCCATAACCTCTATTCGTTTCTTTTCGTTCATACTAAAGTTCGTCGGATTATGAAAAGACGGGATTGTATATAAAATAGATGCATTAAATTGCTTCTTATATTTCGTAATATATGATGTATGTAAACCATTCTCATCCATCGGTATACCAATTAAGCGCATTCCTGCTGATTGAAAAACATTAAGAGAATATAAATAAGATGGTTTTTCTAATAAAATAGATGCCCCTTTTGGAAGAAGCCCCATAGAAATAAGTTGCAAAGCTTGAATTGCTCCTGAAACAATTAATATAGAATCAGGAGTTACATATACACCATGTCCTTTTAAATAGTCCGCAATTTTCTTCCTTAAATAGAAATTCCCTTTCGGTTCTTCATACCCAAGTATCATGCTCGATTTTAAAAGCTTATTCATAATATCTTTCATCTTTTTTTCAGGTAAAAGACTTGGCGCGAGCTCACCTGTTCCTAAACGAATTACATGCGGATAAAATTCAGCTTGATTAATCTCTTGAATAGCAGGAAGGTTCGGATAATGAAGTCCTGTTTCTACGTAAGACTGCCAATTAGGCGGCGGGGCGTAAGCTAAGGTATTTACATTATTATTTACAACAATTGTTCCTTTCCTGCCATTCCCTTCAATGTATCCCTTTGCCACTAGCTCATCAAAAGCCATTACAATTGTACTCCGGTTCACACCAAATGTATGTGCCAAATCTCTTTGTGAAGGTAATTTCGTTCCCACAGTCCATTCTCCATTAACGATTCTTTCTTTTATATACGTTTCTATTTGTTTATACAGAGGTGTCGCTATAGATATATTCGGTTTCCAAACGAATCTTTCCATCATATCACCTTATATTCTTTTTGGTTGGTAACCTCCCCAACCATATGGATGGATACAAATTTTCATTTCTTCTATACAATATACACTATCATAATAAATTAAAATAGGAGGTAATATGATGAGTGAAGCAATTATTCATGGTATCATTCTTGCATTTGGCCTTATCATTCCATTAGGTGTCCAAAATGTTTTCGTCTTTAACCAAGGTGCGAGCCAACCAAACATTTGGAGAGCAGCTCCTGTAGTATTAACTGCCTCTATATGTGATACGTTACTCATATTAATTGCGGTGCAGGGTGTCTCCCTTGTACTCCTTACTTTTTCTTGGCTAACTAACACGTTATATATAATTGGATTTTTCTTTCTCCTATATATGGGCTTTGTTATTTGGAGAAGTAACCCTTCCAACGATATAAAACAAGAAAACAGTATGCCATTAAAAAAGCAAATCCTTTTCGCTGCATCGGTTTCGTTATTAAATCCACATGCAATTTTAGATACAATCGGTGTAATTGGAACAAATTCTATTCAATACATAGGAAGTGAGAAATGGGCTTTCACACTGGCAACTATTATCGTTTCTTGGATTTGGTTTATAAGCTTAGCTTTAGCGGGGAAATTTCTAAAAAGGATAGACTCAACTGGAAATACAATCGTATTATTAAATAAGTTTTCGGGTCTCATCATATGGGGTGTCGCACTTTATATGTTAACGCAAGTGATTTATTCTTAATGAACGAAAGAGAATTGCATGATCTATAAAACATCGTGCAATTCTCTTACAAATTATGAAGTAGGTTCCGGTTCCTGTTTTACGTTCTTTGCATCTTTTGCTGGTTTAATCCAAATGATCGCTATAACAGCACCAATACCAGCGAATATACTGGTTAAATAAAACACTTCATGGTCAGCACCTTTCATGAAAAAAGAGTATAGAGGTGGTCCAGCTGCTACACCGATAAATCGCATGGAACTATAAAATGACGTAACTGTCCCCCTTTGCTCCTTTTCAATCCCTTGTGTAATTAAAGCATCTAAACATGGGAGTGCCATACCAATTCCGATTCCCATAACAACGAGACAAAGAATTAGTAAATAGATTCCTTTTACAAATAAAGGAATAATGACTGAAGCAGAAGCCATTAAAAATCCAATATAAATACACTTCTTCATCACATTTTGATTATCTCCAATTTTTTTACCGGCCATATATGAACTAAGTGAGAGTACAAGTAACGGGATAGCGAGTACACACCCTTTCCATATACCATGAATGTCATACTTTGATTCCAGTATAGTCGACAAATAAAAGAGAATTCCGAATAAAATAAGCATAATAATTGCACCTAATACAAAAATGGCAATCAACCATCTTCCCTTTTCTCGAAACGTAGAGAGAATAGATTTTATAAACTCTTTAAGTGGTGGTACTTCTCCTTCTTGTTTCTTTGCCTTTACTAGAACAAGTAATAAAACAATTGATAATACACATAGAACTGGAATCGCCCAGAATGGTAAGAACCATACAATGGCAGCAAGAGCAGATCCTAAAATAGGGCTCAGCACTTTTCCAAATGTATTGGATGTTTCAATGATTCCTAAACCTGTACTAACTTGTTTTTCATCTTTGTATAAATCACCAACACACGGTATAACAACTGGCATTGCACCAGCAGCACCAATACCTTGAATCGCTCTACCAATCAATATCCAAGTGTAGGGATTATCAACTTTCCAAGATACCCAACCAGTTATCGCTCCTCCTATAGCCGCAATCAGCAAACTCGGAACCATTACCATCTTTCGTCCCCATCTATCTGATAAATAACCAGCAATCGGTATAAGTAAAATGGCTACAATAGAGTAAATTGTAATAATCATGGATACTTGAAATGATGAAATATGTAACTTCTTTTCGATAGTCGGTAGGATTGGAATGAGCATTGAATTCCCTAATGTCATAACAAGTGGAACTGATGCAAGCGCAATTAAACAACAGTTTTCTTTTTTTAACATGTTGGCTTCGGAATCCTTTCATCGTATATTTCTTACCATATAATAGCCCTGCTGGAACGTAATTTTTCATTCCACCAGGGCTATTACATCTTTACTACTTCCCATTCACAACAAAAGAAATTGGGGAAAATATAGTATTATTCCTATTCTTTGAATCCAGTTCGCAATATATCCATACCAATTAATTGAAAAAAAAAGAAAGGAAGAATCCTTCCTTTCTCCTATAACCTTCTACAATTAGCGAGTATATCCGCCACCAAGTTGTTGTTCTGCCATCGCTACTAGACGTTTTGTAATTTCACCGCCTACAGAACCGTTTGCACGTGAAGAAGTGTCAGCTCCAAGTTGTACACCAAACTCTTGTGCAATTTCATATTTCATTTGATCTAAAGCTGCTTGTGCTCCATGTGATGCTAATTGATTAGAATTACGATTTCTAGCCATTACCAATCACCTCCTTATTTATATATAAATTGTGTTAAATTTTAATTTAAATACATGGTAATTTTTGGTTATTTGTATTTTTTAAAAAAGAGTCTCTACAATGAGAGACTCTTACATCATTTTATATTAAGAAGTTACTACTTCTAAATTTCTATTTATTAATACTTTCATTTCTTCTTTTAATATATCTTTTGCATTATGTCCAAACCATTCGAGTGAAGCGAAATGGTCAGTATCTCTCACTTCTTGAATAATCTCATCATAATTTACGATACCTTCAAATAATGGAACCATACCAATTCGACTTCCCGCTGCTGCATATACATTATTAGGTTCAAACACATGTAAATAATCTGCTGACGATATATTCTTAAAATGGTAATGTTGTATCCACGGCTTTAGTCGATGGAAGCTGTCTATTGGATTTGCTCCCGACTCCCATATATGAAGAAAATCCAGGTTTATTTTCAAATTCGGATGATCTACTTCTCCTAATAATTCCAAAGTAGAAGGCAACGTATCCGTTAACGTATTTGGATGTGTTTCTAAAAGTACATACATATTATGCTGAGCAAATACTTCACAAATGATGCGAATACGATTCACATATTCTTTTCTCTCCTGCTCTGAGAAATCTCCGCTACCTTTTTGTCCAGCAAACGTACGAATTTTGTTCGTTTTAAACCAATCAGCTAGTATTGCAAGTTGTTCACATTTTTCTATCGTTTTTTCAAAATCTGCCGATAATGATATGTCTAAGTAATCACTTATCATTGTAATTTCCAAGTTTTTATTCTTTAAACAATTCAATTCTCGTTCTGTCGTTTCATACTCTTGCATATACAAATTTCGTGCATGAGTCCCCCACAATTCAATTCCTTCAAAACCGTTGTCATACGCAAATTGAACAATATCAGTAAATGAAATTAATTGATGACGAAAGGAAATAGTACATAATGAATATTTCATAGGTTCGAACCTCCTTATCTTAAATTCAGTTAGATTTTTTAAATGCTAAGACAGACTCGTTTATTTTCATTTCTTTCCATAATAAAAACTGTCTCTCTAATTCAACCTTTATTTGCAGTTCAATTGCATTCATTTCATCAAGCTTTTCAACAATTGCTAATAACATACCCTTATTATTCATCATTGCCATTTTAATTGCACGATACTGTACATTTGTAAATCCTTGTACAATATCTTCTACCCGATCACACCAATAATCAAACTCTTGCTCCGAATATTGCAACGTTTCACGGAAGTACGCAAAGGCATGTTCATAACTATATTTACGAATTGCAAGTACTGGTATTTGTTTGACTGCCGCTACAAGACTAGAAAGCGAATACCCTTCTTCTTCATTTGCCATTTTTATAATTAAATTTTTCAGCTCCATAGTCAATTCATTATCGTTTCTTTTGAAAGTTTCTATGAAATAACTCGCTACCATTTCTTCTGTTGGCTCCTGAATTTCTTCTATATCAATGAAATACCCTCCGCCAAATGGGTTATCTCGAACAGAGTGAAGTACTTTTTCTCTTTCCATATTCCCTTCCCAGCGAAAATCAGGATCTAGCATGAACCATTCTTCTTCTTTCTCTGTCTTCGATATCATTAAATAATGCGGAAACGGTTTTTGATGGAATTTATTTTCCCTCTCAGGTAATAGAGACATATCAACCATTACAATGACATAGCGATTTTCTGGCTTGTTTTCTACTAATTGTAAAAACGTTTCTACATTGCTATCCTTATCTTTTGCATGATCATACCATTCGTTCACTTTTACGCCATACAATTTTTCATACCATAATAAATAATTATCGTGGTTAATATTTTCGGAGTGATACGAAATAATACCACCTTCTGTTATATCAAAATCTCCGTCCCATAATCCAAAATAAAAGGGACGAAAATCTATATCGCTACGCCTTTTTATAATTTCACAAAAACAACTCACTAAACAGTGCACTTTAATTGAAGTCATATTCTCATCCACTTTCCTAAAGGCTAATAATTTACATTTACTTCTTATACCGGTTGTAGCTCCTCCATAAAATCAAGTAAAGATCCTACAGTAAGAAACGCTTTTGGGTCTACCTCATCCTCTGGAACGCATAGCTTTACATCCATTTCTATGTATACTATAAGCTGTAACATCATTACCGAATCTATATATAAATCTTGGTTCAAACGCATCGTTTCTTCTAAATGCGTTACATTTTTTAGTTCCATTTTTTCTATCATAATTTTCAACACTTCATTTTTTAATATTTCACGTCTCATGCTGTAACCTCTCCCATCTCTAGTAGCTTTCTACTTACTTTTCCAGTTTTATTTTTCGGAATCTCAGTTACACTTTCAATCTCATGTGGAACTTTATAAGATGGTAAATGCTGCATACACCATTCTCTTATTCGAACTGGATCAATATGAGAGATTACTTTCGCTTTAACAATTTCGCCCATCACGGGATGTTGCCCTCGATATACAATTGCCTCTTGAACACCTGCTAGTCGAAGCATCGTTTCTTCTACCTCTATCGGAAAGACTTTTAATCCTGAAACGTTAATCACATCATCCATGCGACCCATAAAATGAAGGCCATGCTCAGATTTATAGCCCAAATCTTTCGTAAAAATTTCCTTATCGTTCATTTTCACTACGATTTCTTCAGGCATATTTTCATCTGAACCTATGTTTATACTCGCATGAGGTAGTGGATTCCCTAAATCTAAATGGCTTTTCATATCATGACATATACTAATACAACCTGCTTCAGAACATCCGTATTGTTGCATCATATATGTTGTCGTTTCTTTTAGTTTATAAAACAATGCTTCTGGCAAAGGCGCTCCTGACGTCATAATTTTATGAAACTGAAACGTTCCTTGCGGGAAACTCCCCATAATATGTAACATAAGTGGTACTGCATATATGATATGTTTTTCTGTATGGCGAACGATATTTAATGCGAATTTAGGGTTTTTATTCGTAATGATGATAGGTTTGCTTCCCCTCGTAATTGCAGATAACGTACCACATATGAGTCCGTATGAATGTGAAACAGGAGCCATAACGATCGGCACTTCATCTACTTCACAGTTTAAAGCTTCATTATAAGCAGTAATTTCTGTATCCACTTCCGTCCATGCTCTACGAATCAGTTTTGGTTCACCCGTAGTTCCAGAACTATATTGCAATAAAGAGGGCTCTTCTAATAAAGCTTTCACTACTTCTAATTTCGTAAAATCGCTATATTCTTCATATAAAATTCCGATACAATTTGCACGCTTTGCCATTTCAATAGCCGTTTCTTTTGGCGTATCTTCATGTATAAGTAATACTGAGGCTTTCTTTTCTTTTAAGAAAAACACAAGCGTAATAATATCGAATGGATCTTTCAGACAAAGCGCAAATCTCTTTCCTTCTGCTTCTTGAAATTGTTCCATTTCCTCATAAACTTGTAATCTCAAATCAAAATCACTTTTGCTATACTCTTCTTTATTAACGATTAGCATAATTTCCCCCTGTAACAACTGATTTTTGTTTGTTAAGTTGTCTTGCTCTATACAATGGATTTGGAACTTCATGAACGAGCGATTCCACATCCATATATAATCGACGCTTCGTTAATTGCTCAGCATAAAATGTAGGAGTGTATAGCTGAATACTTTCAAATCTCTCTTTCAAGTGTGGATATTTTCTAAAATGATTTTCAATTGCTTCGACCACTATCATCCAAAAATTTTCTTCTTTCCAATCATATTCATCTGCAAATACGAAAGCTAATTCTCCTACATTAAATAAGAACAGTGCATCTAATACCATCTCTTGTAAACATTCAATACGATCCATTTCAAAGAAATCATTCATTTTTCCATTCGCATACGTTTTATGCATTTTAGTAAAGTCCGGACATTTAGCAACTTCTTTTAAGAATGGACGATAATACTCAAGTCCTTCATGGAAATCCTTTAATGCAATACGGACAGGTAGCCCTTCTTTATGAACTAAAACCATATTTTGTCCGTGTGATTCTAATGCCAGCCCATGCTCTACAACAAGATGTATAACTGGAATGATCGCTTTTTGAATCAGTAATCGTAGCCAGTTTTCTATCCCATATTTGTTTAACCACGTATCAATAACTGGTGTACCGTCTTTCTCTTTTGCATATAAGCCGTTAAAAGGAACCGCATCCTCTTGCTCATCTAAATATTTATGAACGCTTTCACGCCAAATGCATCCTAATGAACCATATGTGGCTTTCTTATTCGTATCATACGTTACACTCGAAAATTCTTTTAACAAAATGATGCGCGATTCATCCGTTAAATAAGAATCCCGACTTACGATATCACTTAACCAATTCGATATAGCTGGTGCACTCACAACTGAATATGGTTTCAGCGTACGGAGTGTTGAAGTGTTAAGTATGTTCAGCGATAACTTTACATATGGTCTCTTTGGATACGTAACATTTCTTAACGTCCTCATTGATTGTTGCGCGCAATAATCATCCTCTGATTTTCCTAAATAAATAATATTTTCATCCTGTATATGATCAGCATAATTCGGAATAATAAAGTTTTCCCACTGCCACGGATGCACTGGAATGAATACATACTGTTCCGGGTTACATCCTAAACTTCGAATATTTTTCATATATTCTTCTATTTTCTGTTCACCAATTTCTTCTTTTAAAGTATCACCGTATATCACTTCATTTTCATAACCTATAGCCGCATATTTCTTATGCGCTGCAATCCATATGAGTTTTATTGGCCTCATAAATTCATATCCATATTGAAAATTGTCACGATATTGAAATCCAATGCGTGCTTTATAGCTAGGATGATATGGATGACCGTCTATTAAATGGCTTTCAAAGTCATCGTACGATTTTTGAGTATATTCCACCTTATTATGTCTTTCATATTGTGCAATCGTATCTTTAAATATCGTTTGTTCTAATTCATGAATGAAAGAATCTAATTTCGTTTGTTCCACGTTAACAACTCGAAAAACTTCTTCCAAAAATTGCGAGACTGATTGTATTTCTTGTTTTTCCTCTTGAACTCTTACAATTAATGACTCTATAGAGATACGTCCAAATGTTATTCGTTCTCTTCCGTAGCATTTATACGTGACACTTTTGTTGTCTTCATCAAGTCCTTGTATAAGAAAAAGAATTTGTTCTTCGTTTTCAATGCGAACTGGCGTAATGATCCCCTCATAAATTAACGACTCTACTAATTGACGTAACACCCTTCTTCGCACTGAAATGTAATCTTCTGATTGGAGCGCCTTCAAAATTTTCATATGACACATATCCACCGTTATAACCCCTCCACCTTACGGGAAATACCATTATTTGTATTACGTGAAATTTTTGCGTTATTTATAAACGAACAGCCACTTCTCTAACGAGCGGATTCTGTACCTGTACGTAAATTGCTTGTTCTAATGGATTACTTAACTCATCGACATCAAAAAATCTCGTTAATAAATTTGCTTTACATGCCAACTTATCCTCTTCCAACAATTCTCTTAAAAAGGTAGAAGGTTCACGGTTGTAAGGAAGGAACGATTCAAGTACAGATCTTAATTCAGAGAGAAGAATTTCCTCCTTAATTAATCCCGCTGTGCCAAAACCGTTAATGAGGCCAAACATATGATTGAAAATTAAATAGTAACGAAATCTTTCATCTACAATATAATCGTCATATAGATTTCCAGTACGTTCTCCAATACCCGTTAACTCCTTATTAAGCACTTCTTTCATTGAATTGCAGAAATAAAAACCTTGATTATCACGAAAATAATATTTGACCGGATAACCGTCCTTTAGCTGAACAACACTATTTTGCTGATGAGCTTCTAATGCAACGCCATACTGTAAGTACATCCATACCATCGGCTTTAAAGAAATATTCATATATCGTCTAAACCACTCTAAACTTACTTCTTCGCAGCTTCTACTTTCTACATCTGCTAGTTGATGAATAATATTCGATAAACGAGTACGTTCTCCAGGTATAGCGTCTTGAACTAGTCCAGCAATTAATGTAGCGTCATTTGCATGTTCTCTATAAAAAGGATTTTCTCGTATTATTACTTCAAATCCAGATTCTTCTGCTCCGTAATTTAATGTAATAAATGCTGGATCACAAATAAAATCAAAACCCGGAAACTTTTCTAACACTTCACCAATCGCTGTATTTAGCATTTCCTTTCCTTCAAGGCCACTCTCTAGTTCCTTCAATTTGTTAATGCGCATTGAATTTGTTACTTTTACTGGAAATGAAAACTTAAGCATGTATTTTGAGTGGGGATGATATAGTGTCCTAAGTGATGATGTTGCCATATAATACTTACCGGCCGGACCGATATACTCAAGTACTCCTTGCTCTATCCAATCCTGTACGTAAGATTGGTGTAATAGCCATTCTGCCTGAAGCGGATGAATTGGAAGTAATGAATATTCATCTTCCTTACAATATTTCGATATAAATTCCTGACTCACCATCTCATCATTACATAACTCTTCTTTTAGAATTACTGTTGTAGAATCAAATAATAATGATTTTTCCTTTACTATACTTTTATGTGCCCTAAAATAATGAAGCTGACATTCTCCTTTTAATTCTGGAGAATACATCGCGCTTTTCCATTCCAAAATACCTTGTCTACTCTTTGGGGTTGGATGAGTTAAATGTCCAAATAATAATGATTGCTCCGCCTCTATAAAGGATGTATGGAAAGCATATAATTTTGATGTTTCTTCTATCCGTCCCTTTAAAAAAACTTCAATATTTTGACAACTTTGAATGACACGGACCATAAGTTCAGCGGGATTTGTACCATCCCCATAATTCATAGACATTTCTTTTATTAAAAACGTAATAACAGTAACGTAATCTGCTTTTATAACATTCTTATTTTCTCCCATTTGATAATAAAATTGTTCTCCAAACAAATGGCGATCTGTTGCTGATTTATATATAACTTCTCCATACAAAGTAACGTTCTGCGCCGATAGCCGACAATATAAATATGTGGGGACTATATCTCTATTCAACGTATTACTGAAGATACTTTTCATTTTTTCATCCTCTGTAATCCATTCTCCACTCCCTGTTTCCCTTAAATAACAGTTTAAAAAACTTTGTAATGTTGCATGTTCTGCGATTTGTTTCGCATGCTGCATATTGGTCCTCCTCTTTATATTAAAGCTATCGAAATTTTATATAATAAACAACAATTGAATATCGTTATCAATTATGATTCTAATTGATAACGATATTCAATTCAATAGTATATTTCAGAATTTTTTATCTAATTTATTTTTTTTTGTTTTCTCTCTTTTCTTTAATCTAGTTAAAAATACACGAAAAAAATACTCAATTTCAAACTACATACTTACTTTTTTCATTAGTAATCCCCTTCAAAATAGTTAAACAAAAGAGGTATACCTTAATTGGTATACCTCTTTCAAACAATAAGTTTACATAATAATATTATTTATACTTCTCCAACAATACGCTGTTTCTTCTATATTTAGTCTCTCTAAAAATTTCGTGTCAATTTTTTCTGGATTATATTTCTCATAGAACCTTTTAGAAGGATTATTCGCAACAACCCATACTAAAAGTGATTGCATTTCATTGTTTATACATTCCAATAATAAAGCTTGAAATAACTTTTGTCCGATTTTCATTCCTTGATACTCTTGTAAAAGGTAGATCGCATATAATTCCCCATCACAATTATATGCACCACTTCTTTCCACTCCCCCGTCAATGAACCCAATTATTTTTCCATCTAACGTCTCTGCTACAAATCTATATTGGTATTTATCTTCTTGCTGAAAAATGTTTTCCCATTGTTTTTCTCGTTGCTCATACGTTATATTTTCTAAAATTTCGTCAGCAAATATCCCTTTATACGTTGTTTTCCAGCTATCAACATGCACCTTTGCTATACCTGGTATATCATCTTTTATTGCTCTTCTAATATGTATTTCCATCCTATCTCCCCCTTGTTTACTCATCATTATATCAATTCATCCCCTTAAAACTCCAAATAAAAAAAGAGTGAATGCACTTCACTCCTTTTTCACAATTATCTACTTTCCACTTCAACTGAAACTACTCGATCAATCTCTTTTAGGGAACTATATAACTCTGTTGTATATAAATCTTCTGGAGCTAAAATAACCATCTCAAGTTGCTGAAATGCTCCACTATCTATATCTTTAATTTTCACTCGTTTCACATGCATACCTAAATTTTTGATTTGCTTAAATATACCATCTAACTCATGATGCTCTTTTACAGTAATTTTTATAGATAAATCCTTTTGTCTTAATGAATACGGACCTGCGATTTTCACAAGTTGCGGAAGTACGTTAATTGCTAAAATAATTAAAATCATAGCAACCGTCGCTTGTAAATAAAATCCCGCCCCAATTGCTATACCTAAAGCTGAAGCAGCCCACACCATAGAAGCTGTCGTTAATCCGGAAATAACGTCATTACTTCTTCGTAAAATAACACCTGCGCCAAGAAAACCAATACCACTCACAATTTGAGCAGCTAGACGCATTGGATCCATATTTGTGTGCCCTGGAACAGAATATACATGTACGGCTTCAATTGAAACCATCGTAATTAAACAACTTGCTACAGAAATAACCATACTTGTTTTCACACCAAGCGGTTTATTCTTTAGCTGCCTATCTATCCCGATGAATAATCCTAAAAAGAGTGCTAAACCTAATTTGAGTAAAAATTCATATGACATATTTCCATTCTCCTTACTTTACAATGTTTCCCTTGGAATAATTCACTATAACTCTTTTATGATATCAATTCCAGCCTTTTCTATTCATTTAACGTAAAAAGCCGAAAAAACATTTGTAACGATGTTTCTCCGGCTTTTTATTATGATTAAGATTCTTCTTTATTTCTGATCTTTAATCTTAATCTCTGCATCTTTGTAGAATGCTAATTTACTGTCATTATACTCTTTTGTAAAATTGTTAAATTGCTCTTTTGATTTTTGTGCTTCCACAGTTGATTCATTAACAGCTTTAACTTTTTCACCAATCTCTTTTAATTTCGTTTCTTTTACTTTTAATTTTTCATACAGTTCTTTTTCAGTCGTTAACGCCTTCGTATAATTCTCATTCATCTTTTGGAATGCATCATAACGGTTTTTATACGACTCTTCTACTGCTTTCGCTTGTTTTTGTAACTTCTTATCTTCAAGCTTTTCTATATTTCCTTGCACAGATTTCGTTTCTTTCTGAGCTTTTTCTAGCATTTCTTTCTCAGTTTTTAATACTTTTTCACGGTCATCTACATTTGCAGTAGCTTGCTCTAGCTTTTTCATAACAGCGTCATTATGATCTTTACCTTCTTGTAAAATTTGAGAATACAGCTCTTGGCCTTCCTTCTCTAACTTCTCTAACTTCTTCGCTTCATCAACTAATGATTTTTCTTGTGTTGCTGCTGTTTCAAAAGCTGTATAAAGATTTTCTTCTGGTTTTTCACCGAAACAACCTGTTAATAGTCCTACTGATAGTGCTCCAACTACTGCTACTTTTCCATACTTCAACGTTCATTCCTCCATTACATACGGTTATCATGCCAGAAATTCACTGGGAAGTGACTCTCTTCATGATAAGCTTCAAACTCATAACCCTTTTCTTTTAACCCTTTTAAAATTGCTGGCACAGCAGCAACTGATTGTGGGTGAATGTCATGCATTAAAATAACTTCCTGTGGTTTTGTTGCATGTGTTATTACGTTTTGAGCAATTTGTGCTGCCGCTGCATCAACTTGTACTTTGTTATATTTCCAATCTAATGAATCAATTGTCCAATCCCATACTTTAAAACCGCCCTCTACCACTTTGTTTCGAAGACCTTCATTTAATCCAGGCATCGAACCGTATGGCGGACGTGTTAATTTAGGTGATTTTCCAATAATATTTGCAATTAAGCTTTGATCTTCTTTCATTTCATTTACATACTCGCCATTTTTATATAACTTTGCAAAATTATGTGTCATACTATGCATACCTACATAATGACCTTCTGCATCTTCACGTTTCACTAAATCCGGAAATTCTTTTACATTCGCTCCAATTAAAAAGAACGTCGCCTTCGCATCATGCTGTTTTAACATATTTAACAATTCAGCCGTATATTTCCCTGGGCCATCATCAAATGTAAGATAAGCAACTTTTCTTTCTTTCCCATTAAAACGACTTGGTGCCGTTTTATTCATTTCTACTTTCGGTTGTTCACTTGCAAGCTGTACTACATTTTCTTGTTTTGCAACAGCCTTTGCTGGTGAAGTAATGGATTGAAACATAAAATACCCAATAGCTACTGCTGCAATCGCTATTAAAACGACTACTACTCGTTTAATTTTTAAAGCTTTTTCCATTCTATCTAATTCCTCTCCCTATTAATCTTATATATAAATCACCCAATATAATTATACATCTATTTATTTTATTACACTATATAAACAGACCTATATATATGTATTATAATGGGAGTTTTATCAAAATGGTTGTTCCTATTCCCTCTTTACTTATAAAACTAAGTGTACCTCCATGAAGCTCTACCATTTTTTTTACGATAGCTAAACCAAGACCAGCACCTGTAGCATGGTTATTAATCTGGTAAAATGACTGTTCTATATATGGTAAATGCTCTTTAGCAATTCCAATCCCTTCGTCTTTCACCTTTATCACTGCTTGTCCTTCATTTTTAGTCGCTTCAATGTGTATTGTACCTTTTTCATGTGAATATTTAATAGCATTTTGAACAATATTCAAGAAAATTTGCTTTAGCCTATTTCGATCTCCCATCAATTCAATTCTTTCTATCGTATTCATAAATTGAATTTGTTTCTCTTCAGCGTTAGGAGTTAATTGCCAAATCGTCTCCTCTAGTATATCGTATATTTGCACCTTTTGTTTATATAAATTGAAATGATTTGATTGTAATCTTGAAAAATCTAGTAATTCTTCTACTAAATGAATTAATCGGTCTGTCTCACCTGATATAATTCCCATACCTTGCTTTATCTCTTCTTCCGTTAAATGATCTACCGTTTTTAAAGTCTCACTCCAACCTTTAATTCCAGTTAAAGGCGTTCGTATTTCATGAGAAATCGAAGCAATGAATTCATTTTTCATCTGTTCCGCTTTTTCTATTTTATTAGACATATGATTTAAACTATGTGCCAACTCACCTAATTCACCAGGATAATCCTCTTTAATTTTTTTCTTTAATGTACCTTCTGCAATTTGTGAAGAAGCATGAATAATAGATTCGATTGGTTTAACAAACGAATTCGCTAATCGTCTACTGATTAAGAATACAATTCCTGAAATAACAATACCTACAGAAATAGTAAACATAATGATTTCGATAATCTTTGCATTTACATTCGTTAAAACAGTCGTATATTTCAAAACACCGATCGTTTGTCCTTGATGAATAAGTGGACTAATGACTTCTAATTGTTTCACATTTTCTTTCGTAGTAGTCACTTGATGGTACATTTCTCCTTCTAGTAACGAATACGGAATAACTACTTTACCTTCTACCTTTTGTCCACTTGACGACTGTATAATCGTACCATGTCGATCAATTAATTGTAATTCAGTTCCTTCTAACTGAAAGCTCTCAATTATATCGCCGCTGTATTCTTGCAAACGAATAAAGTATAGTGAATTGTATTCAGAGAAAAATCGTGTACTTGTCTTCGCATGAGACTCTATATATTGCGCAATACCATTATAATAATATCGATAAATGGAGACTGAAAATACGACTTCAAATAATACAAGCATAAGTATAATGACCGTCATAAAATATAAAGTCACTTTTCTTTTCATCTTATACTTTCCTTCCACACATATCCTTTTCCCCACACAGTAAGAATAAATTCAGGTTCTGATGGATTACATTCTATCTTTTGACGTAACCGCCTCATATTTACATCTACTACTTTCGTCTCACCTACATAATTCGTTCCCCAAATCATATTTAAAATTTCATCACGTGAAACCGGCTTTGAAGCCTGGTTCATTAAATACTGTAATATCATATACTCTGTAGGGGTTAAATCAACTAATTGTCCACTTTTATATAATCTTTCTTCTATAACATGTAACGAAAACGGGCCAGATATGATTGTATTTGCTTTTTCATCATGTACTTCTATTCTTCTTAATAACGATTGTATACGTGCAGTTAATTCCACTGGACTAAACGGCTTTGCGATATAATCATCTGCACCAATTCCTAATCCTTGTACCTTATCTTCATTTTGTACACGTGCGGTTAACATAATAATACCGATTTTTTTATTTTCTTCTCGGATCGCTTT
Organism: Bacillus cereus group sp. BfR-BA-01309; assembly: GCF_022664315.1. NCBI lineage: Bacteria > Bacillati > Bacillota > Bacilli > Caryophanales > Bacillaceae > Bacillus > Bacillus cereus group sp. BfR-BA-01309. Next base: position 103,036 of record NZ_JAKUHE010000006.1, on the reverse strand, counting down.
ACAAACTTGAAAACCATCCATTCCTGGTAACATTACATCAAGCAATGCTACATCAACAGTATGTTCACATAATATCTGTAACGCCTCTTCTCCCGTACTAGCTTCTAATACATAAAATCCAGCACGTTTCAAATTTAAGACGATAAAACTACGAATAGGCATTTCATCTTCTAAAACTAAAATTGTTGGCATAATTTCCACCTCCCTACTCTTGTTGATAATCCGCTAACGGCTTTACATATGCTTTCACTTTTTCAAAATGTGGTTGTTTCGGTACGGCGTATACGTGAGAAGCCGTTTTCACTGCTGCCTCGTATCCTTTTATTTTGAACCATTCTTTCCGCTTAAATATATGGACTTCAAGCCATAGTTCATTTGTCGTTGTATCTATAAATTTTTGAACATCTGATGCTTCTTGCTGGACTGGAACAGTTATTTTTCCAATTAATGCTTGCGGGATTTTGACAAAATAACCTTTCTCTATATTTACATATCTTTCTTCTATCGGTTTAATTCCATCTTCACTCCACTGAATATAGCGTTCAAACATCGTACTCTCTCCGTACGATACCTCTTCCCAACCTTTCGGACGCACTGTACGAACAAATTCAATAATGCCGTCTTCATTTATATCTTTGCTTTCGACTACATAATCATTGAATAAATCTTCTTTTCCATCTATAGGTAGTGGCTCATAATGACCCTTATCAAATTTTGCTACATATGTTATCCCTGAATGAGCGCCAACACCTGCGTCAATTACAACCGCCTTTAGTGATTTAGAAATGCGGCCCATTTGTATTCTTTGGATGCTATTTATAAATGGATCGAATGACGCTTCAGATAAAGTTTTAAATTGTTCCATGAACTCAACTGTCAATTTCTCATCCTTTTCATACGTAACAAGGCTTATATCTTTCAATCCATTTTTATTTAAATCTTCTATGAATAACTTCGTATAACTTCGATTATATATTTCCTTCATATCTTCATTTTCTTCTGAAAAAACATACATAGCGTGTTCTAACGATTCACGACTTGCAGAAATTCCGATTAGTAACTCTCGCTTTCCGTTCCCTGTAAAATCACCGACTTCAACGATATCTACATCTCCGCCATCAAATTTATGTGTGGACTTTACTTTCCACCCATTTCCGGATTCTTCATATACGGCTAAATATACGCTATGATCTTCATTCGGCAATTTATAAAATAAAATGGCTTCTTTTTTATTATCTTGTTTAAAATCCATTGACCAAATCATCTGTTTATCTTTATTAGACATTGGAGTAAGCAATCGATAATTAACAGGCAAATCTTTATCTACTTGCTCTTTTAGTTCATTAATCCATTTTTCATTGGCAGGAGCACCCATTAAACTTGTTGGGGCTTCAGACATTTTACATCCAGTCAACATAAAAATGATTCCCATAATGCCTATCCATTTCTGCATATGATATCTTTCCTTATTACAGATTTTCATTATTTCTCTTTACTTTTTGCTTCTCCAATATTCTCATACATATGAGTATAATTTTTCTAAAATAAAAAATCGTTACAGAAAAGTTACAAATCCATTCCGATAAAAAAAGATTGGCAAAAGCCAATCTTTTTTTATTATTCGTTTCGAACTGGTTTTGGTGTTACACCTAAATGATCATTTAATTTTTTCGAAATATCTTTCACATTTTTTTCATTTGGAATGTAATAATAAATACCTCCGATACGTTTATCCGTACCTTCTACTTGCATTTTTTCCATTTCCAAATTAGACCCTGCCATATTTTTTGTAATCGCAAGCATATCATCGAAAGTTAAGTTCGTTTTCATATTTTTATCAACCGCATCAAGTAAAGAGCCCATTTTGCTAATAGATTGGACAGACATTGCTTTTTTGGCAATTGCTTCTATTACAAGTTGTTGTCTTTGGCCACGCATTGCATCACTGTCAATTTTACGTGTTCTTGCAAGCGCAAGTGCTTGCTCCCCATTTAAATGTTGGTAACCTTTCTCTAAATGAATCATACCCGCTTGGTCTTTACTATCTTGCTCAGTGAAAGTAACTGGTACATCAATATCAATACCACCAAGTGAATCGACAATTTGTACGAATGATTCAAAGTTAAACTTCACATAATAATCAACAGGTACATTTAAAAATCTTTCCACTGTATCTCGTGTACTTTCAACACCACCAAATACGTGTGCGTGTGTAATTTTATCTAATTTCTTTCTAGATGGAATATATACACGTGAATCACGCGGAATACTTACTAATTTAACTGATTTATCATCTTTATTAATTGTTGCTAATAACAGTGCATCTGTACGAACAGCTTCGCCATATTGACTTTTTCGCATTTCACTACCATCTACACCCATGATTAAAATTGAAATGTTATCCTTTAAAGGCTCAACGTCTTTATCACGTTTTGATGATTTATCAATTTGTGCATACGCATCACTTACTACAGCTTTTGCTTTATTATATATTAATGATCCATATCCTACTCCTCCAAAAATAAGTAGGAAAAATGGAATTAAAATGAACCATTTTATTGACTTTCTTTTAGAACGTTTTTTGTTGCTTCTTGTATTTTGTTCTAATTCAGAGCTCATCTTCATTCGCCTCTCTTTCTCTTTCCCTAGTATAATGTATGTCTAGCAATCTTCATATTGAATTTCCTTTCAAACACCTTACATTTTTGTAAGGTTACATGATGAATCCAATATGTATTCCATTTCACATTATACTCTCGTGCTTATTTTTGGCAAGCCACTATTTTTTAACTTCAAAAATTTAACGCTTCGTAACATCCAAAATTACAGATTTATAAATTTATTCGTTTCGAACCCTTCAATTTTCACCTGAAAAATTAGTAATGCAACAATACATTTCATATTATCCCTCAAGCGGTGTATACATTGTTTTCTTTCCATGATTATAAATAACAGCGGATTTTGCTTTTAGTTTCTCCTTATCTATTTCTATCTCTTCATTTGAGAAATTCACAATAACTTTAATATCTTTTCCATATGAAGCAGATTGGACTAATTTATCTTCTGACAAATATGCAAAGTTCGTCATTTCTTCTTTTACTGCCTTTTCATGAACTTCATTCCAAACTTTCAGATGCTGCGTAATTTCTTGTTTATGCTTATTCCACTCTACTTCATCTAAATGGTATAACGGAGGAACATTATACAATAACTCATATAACATACGGTTTCCTACCTCATCTTTTACTTTCAAACTTCCCCATTCCCAGTGATGCGTTGTAATTACAGAATCGTTGTATACTAATTTATATAACGGTACTGAATATACTGGATTTAAATAAACTTGTTTATATTCTTCTTTCAACGGTACTTGTTTTGCATATTTTTCTGGAACATTTTGATTCGGTGACCAATATCCGCCCACATAATACGGACTAGTTTTATTTTTCCTCATATCTTCATCGTCCCATTTAATAACTGGCGTTTCAATGCCGTGAGCAAATGCAATCGTGCTACTTGCAAAGTCGTTTCCGCCTTCCGAACCAACTACCATACCTTTTTCTTGCGCAATATAATCCATTCGTTGCAACCTTGCTTTTAAATCTTGTTCTTGTGTTGTTATATGTTTGGCCGAATAGTCATCATAAATTTCACCTGTTGCATCACAATCAATAAACCATGAATTATATTTAGGTCCATTTTGTAATATATCGTTTATTCGCTCTTTTACACTAGGAAGAGATAAAGTTGGATTTAATTTTCGCCCTCTACCTAAAAACCCTTGCACTTTTTCTCCATTTTTCTTCGTCACAGTTGCCTCTTCATATAACGATGGATCATGAAAAGAAGCTGTATTCCAATTTTTATCAGCCTTTTCGTGAATAGAATGGTACGAATCATACGGACCAACTAAATATCCCATTTTCTTAGCTTCTGTCACGAAATCGGGCTGCATATACCCTTGTTCCCAGTTCGGTAATCCAATCCACGCATTGTCTATTCCTGCTGCTTTCATTTCCTTTATAATATCCGTTCCATCTGCCTTACCCCATTTACTTACTTCTTCAACCGCATCGCCGAGCGCCGACTTTAATACATGCTTATTTAAGTTATATAACTCCATCTGCGATAAATGATCTAGCCCTTTGTTTAATAACTCACTAGCCTTCTGATCAACTTTTGGGAAAATAGCCTCTTTATACAATTCCTTCATTGATAATACTTCATTTACATAACGCAAAATAACATTTTTTTGGTACTGATCAATGAAATCTTGTTTACTTACTTGCTCAAATACATTCAATTCTCCAGGCTCCGAACTATTCTTTTGAATAAGCTCTTTTATATGGCTAAACACAGGACTATTTATTTGTTCTCTTATCTTTGGCCAATTTACGTTACTGTCAGACAAACCATTTTGATTCCAAAAATAAAAATGAGCCGCACCATAAAGTTTTTCAATCTCTTTATTTTTTCTAGCCTTTTCTTGTAATGTTTTAAATTCACCTTTTCCAGCAATAGTATCCTTATACAACTTAGCGATACTCACTGCATCATTATTTGTCACATATAATTGAAATCCATATGTTTTATTTTTATTTATGCTCGGGAATTCATGTATAAAATCAAATCCTATTTTCGGATCCGAATGAAATTTCAATTCATTATTAAACATATTGTTCGCAATATATACAATGGAATATTTCGAACCATTTAAAGCAAAAAACTTCATAGAAAATGATTCAGCAAATGAATATGCATCATCCTTTAAAAACTTCTTCCAATTTTCATCATTACTCGGAATTTGCTTTCCTTCCCATAACGGAAGTGTATAATTTTCAGCTTGTACTTTCGGCCATGTAAAGCTTTCTGCACCAGTCGATTCCACTTCAATATTTAAGTGATCTTTTTTCTTTTCTACATTCACTTTTACTTTTTGATCTGGATATTCCCATGATGTGCGCCCCTTATCTTTTTTCACATTCGACACTTTCATTTTCGGTAACGGCTGTGACGCCTGTTCCTTTACACCATCATGTTCTACAGTTAACGTGAAAGTTTCTGGATTTACATCGTAAGTAAATTCTTTATACGTCGCTTTCTTTATTTTAGACTCTTGTACAGCATTATTACCTTTTACATCACACCCAACTAAAGTCGAAAATGACATAGTTGTAAGAAGACATATCGCTATCATTTTTTTCATCTTCTGCACCTCCACCATTGAATATACAGGGGCTTTGTTACAGGAATGTGGCAAAAAAATAGAACTAGCATAACGCTAGCTCTATTTTGAGTATTAAAAATTAGTGTGTATGGACAACAATAATTTGTTTAAAGTATATGTAGTACAATCCTCACTACTTATAAAAACAAATAATTCATAGCTTTAACGTGCATTTCTTAACTAAAAAAATAAGTGTATATAATATAGCCTAAAACTAGCACTACAATTACTAGCGCTGTACCTTTCCAATTCATACCACCTGTCATATCAACTGGACTACCTGATTCAGCTCTGTTTAATCCATCCTTTAAAGAACCGGTAGGATTATTTTTCAATTCACTTTGCCTTATACGTTCTCTCTTTTCTTCTGGTGACTCTTTCTTCATACGATCACCTCCAAATGAATACACGCTTTACTAAATTATACATTATTACTTTTCTTTTATATGCCAACTGAAAAGATATTTACAACAAAAAAAGCTAGCAATGCTAGCTTTTTTATAGCCCTATATGTTCTTCTTTATTTACAGTAATTCCTCTATGATCGATTTCTAGCTCGCACACATTCATAGACGTAAATACTCTCGCTAATTGCTCACCAATTTCTTGTCGTTTATCATATGGCGTTAATATAAAAATGGATGGGCCTGCACCACTAAGCGCTGTGCCGTATGCTCCAAATTCTTTTGCACATTTACGAATAGATGGTAATAACGGGACCAGTTCTAAACGAAATGGCTCGTGAAAATGATCTCTTTCCATCATTTCTCCTACAACTTCCCACTTCTTTTGACAAAACGCAGCTACTAATACGTTGCTGATTGCACTAGCCTTAACTGCTTCATGAAACGGAAACACATCTGGTAATACAGATCGGCTTTCCTCCGTATTTAACTCTTCATTTGGAATAAGAGAGATTACACCTAATTCCTTACTTTCAATTCTTACAACCGAAACATTTTTTCCATCCAGTGCTCCGATTACAGTTCCTCCTAATATAGAAGCAGCAACATTATCAGGATGTCCTTCAAAATTTGTAGCAATTTGAACTTTTTGATCAGTCGTTAAGTTCAAATTGCCTAGTTGATTCGCAAGTTCTATCCCAGCTACAATCGCTGACGCACTACTTCCTAGACCTCTTGTAAGTGGGATATTACTAGTAACTTCTATTATATGGGGTGATAAAGAAGGACTCACTTTACATGCCGTGCTAACGATTAAATTTTTATCGTCTGTCGGAATTGATTCTTCAAAGGAATGGATTACTTGCCATTTATCAGCTTTCTCTTTTACTACTACATCTAAATATAATGACAAAGCTATTCCTACTGAATCAAATCCAGGTCCAACATTCGCTGTACTAGCAGGAACTCGAATACTTAATGGTATCACGATATAATCACCCCTTTAATATGCTCTTTAATTTGTTCTATATCATTTGAAACACTTGCAATATCTAATGTATTAGAAGAGATTGCGATATCAGGATCTTTCAACCCATTTCCAGTTAAAACCGCAACAACTGTCTCCCCTTTTTTGATTTTTCCAGATTGAACATGTTTAATAACGCCGGCTAATGAAGCATTTGATCCCGGCTCAGCGAAAACCCCTTCTGTTTTTGCTAATAATCTATACGCATGTAATATTTCTTCATCTGATACCATATCTATTTCACCGTGAGATTGCTTAGCAGCCTCTACTGCATATGACCAACTCGCTGGGTTACCGATGCGAATCGCTGTTGCAATTGTTTCAGGTTCTTCAATGACATGTCCTTTTACAATAGCAGCTGCTCCTTCCGCTTCAAACCCATGAATTCTTGGCTTCTTATAGCCTTTTTCTTGCTCATATTCACAGAAACCTTTCCAGTACGCTGTAATATTTCCAGCATTTCCAACAGGAATCGCTAAAACATCTGGTGCACTTTGCAACTGGTCACAAATTTCAAATGCTGCTGTTTTTTGCCCTTCAATTCGATAAGGATTCACTGAGTTTACTAATGTAATCGGCTCTTCAGCAGCAATATTTCTTACAGCCTTAAGTGCATCATCAAAATTTCCTTCTATTGAAATGATTTCAGCTCCATAGGCGACTGCTTGCGCTAATTTTCCATGTGCAATCTTTCCTTCAGGGATTACGATTATACATTTCATTCCAAGGCGTGCCGCGTATGCTGCGGCCGATGCCGAAGTATTACCTGTTGATGCACAAATAATTGCCTCCGAACCTTCTTCTTTCGCCTTCGCAACAGCCATTACCATACCACGATCTTTAAAAGAACCTGTCGGATTCGCTCCTTCATACTTACCGTATAACTGAATTCCTAATTGTTTTGATATATTTAATAACGGAATAAGCGGTGTATTTCCTTCCATTAAGCTCACATCAGGTGTATTTTCATTCACCGGTAAATAAGAAGCATACTGTTTTAATAACCCTTTATACATATTGTTTTTCCTCCTCAATAATGTAATAACTGTTTATTTCACTTGCGACATCTTCTATCGCTCCTAGTACTCGTTCGAATTGATACTTCGAAGTTTGGTGTGTCACAACAACGACTTCTGCAAGTTCACGATTTAAAGGTAATTGAATTACTTCTTTTAAACTTACAGAATAATTAACGAAACATTCTGTTATTTTTTGTAACATCCCAGGTTCATCTCGTAATGAAATACGTAAGAAATATTTCGAAACGACTTCTTCATCTCCTTGTAATTCATACGGTTCTGGTTCTTTTAACGCACTTTTATTTTTCGGAACTTGATTCATACTTTTAATGATTGAAATAATATCACTTACTACAGCAGAACCAGTCGGTAACTTCCCAGCTCCAGGGCCGTAAAACATTACTTCCCCTACTGCTTGACCGTGAACATATACTGCATTAAATTCATTATTTACATTCGATAATGGATGATGACTTGGTAAAAGAGTCGGTTCTACACTTAAATGAATGGCTGACCCTTGTTTCTCTGCTTTCCCAATTAATTTCATAGTAAATCCTAACTTTTCAGCCATTTGTAAATCTTCTTTTTCGACCTTTCGAATCCCTCTTACTTGCACATCATCTAAAGAAACATTCATCGAAAAACCTAAGTTTGCAAGAATGGCTACCTTTCTCGCTGCATCTAGCCCATCTACATCCGCTGTTGGATCTGATTCTGCGAAACCTAATTTTTGTGCTTCTTGTAATGCCTCTTCATACGACCATCCATTTTGACTCATCTTTGTTAACATGTAATTTGTTGTACCATTTACGATTCCCATTATTTTTTCAATTTGATCTGATGCTAATCCGTCTGTTAATCCTCTTAACACCGGAATACCGCCCGCTACACTTGCTTCATAACATAGATCACAATCATTTTCGTTCGCCAGGTGGAGAAGTTCCGCACCGTATACAGCCATTAAATCTTTATTTGCTGTTACGACATGTTTCTTATTTCGTAAAGCCTTAACAATATGCTGCTTTGCTTCTTCAATTCCGCCCATTACCTCTACTACAATATCAATATTTGGATCATTTAGAACTTCATCGACATGACTTGTTACTACGATTCCATCAATGCAAACATCACGTTCTTTTTCTAAGTCACGTACAACGACTGTCTTTACCTTCACTTCATACCCTGTATCAAGTGCAATTTTTTTATAATGTTCTTTCAAAATATGGACAACACCACTTCCGACCGTACCTAAGCCTAACACCCCAACATTAATAACGTTATTCATCTTCTAATCTCCTCCTACAATTTTATTTTTTGTCTTTATCAATCACCTTGCTCTGCTTTTTAATCATGCAGGTGGTGGTTATTTCCGTACGTACAAATCGTTTCATGTTACAGCACCTCCTTTCAAAGTAATAAAAAAACACACTCATCCCTAGGAAAGGGACGAATGTGTTTTCGTGGTTCCACCCTTGTTCCAATCCAGACGTATTTCCTTCTAGATTGCTCAAGTCCAGATAACGGCTGATTCCGTCAATAATTACTAGATTACTCGTTCACTATTGAAGTTCAAAGGTGGTAAAATCATTTCTCGTGTTAGGAAGCTCACACCCTTGGCTTCCCTCTCTGTAAACCGTAAAAATGATTTCATGTCCTTATCGTTACTTTTTCGTTCATGTTTATTTGTTAATTCATTATACTCGTATAAACAACAAAATCAATACTATTTTTAAATTATTTTAAATTTTCAATCTTAAATTCTATAAAAAAAACACACTCATCCCTAGGAAAGGGACGAATGTGTTTTCGTGGTTCCACCCTTGTTCCAACCTAGACGTATTTCCTTCTAGATTGCTCAAGTTCAGATAACGGCTGATTCCGTCAATAATTACTAGATTACTCGTTCACTATTGAAGTTCAAAGGTGGTAAAACCATTTCTCGTGTTAGGAAGCTCACACCCTTGGCTTCCCTCTCTGTAAACCGTAAAAATGATTTCGTGTCCTTATCGTTACTTTTTCGTTCATGTCTATTTGTTAACTTATTATAGTTATCAACTTTTCAAAAAGCAAGCCTATTTTTACTAACAATTTTCAAAATCATTTTTTATTGTATTTCACAATAACATTATGCAATGGCCGCTCAATTTACCTATTTTGTTGTTTCTCCAGTTTGTAAATCAACGATTCTTATATGAATATCACATTCTAAAATGTGTACATATTCACCTTACAAAACTATATCTATAAAGTTTTTTCAATACAATCTTTTCGTATAGCTTTCTTCCAAAGAACGTGCAACATCTTCTTCAGAAGTATTTACTTTCGCATGCTCCAGCAACATTTTTGCTGCTGAAGGTAACTCTTTTTTATGTAACCAAGATTCTGGATCCCACATCTTAGATCGGATAAAAGCTTTTGCGCAATGAATATAACACTCTTCTATTTCAACGACAATTCCAAGTAACGGATTGCGTCCATTCACCTGCATTTCTTGCAATATCTCTTCGTCGTTTGTAATATACGCTCGGCCGTTTATTCGGAGCGTCTCCCCAAGTCCAGGAATAAAAAATAGTAACCCTACGTATGGATTTGAAATAATGTTCAAAATGGAATCTATACGACGGTTACCTGGTCTTTCTGGAATGATAATTTTATTATTATTTAATACGTATACAAATCCAGGTGCGTCTCCTCTCGGTGAAGCATCACACTCTCCTAATTTATTTGCAGTAGATAATACTAGAAAAGGAGATTTAGACAGGAAATCTACGCAATGGTGGTCTAATGATGAAATAACTTTCTTTAACGCTCGCTCACTTGGTTGCCCCAATATTTTCCGTAATTCTTCCTCTGTTGAAATAATCGATTTTATTTCCGTACGCTCTATCCCCACTATTAACCGCTCCTTTTTTCTTTATTTTCCCAAAATTCAATACAAATATTGTATAATAAAATTTGCAGAAAGGGGAATTAAAATGACAGAGTGGTTAACAATATTTGATCCTGAAAGAAATACACTTGGGAAGAAATTGCGTGATGAAGTGCATCGTGACGGTGATTGGCACGAAACATTTCATTGTTGGTTTGTAGAAAAAGATGCTGAAGATATGTTCTTATATTTCCAATTACGCTCTAAAAATAAAAAAGAAGCTCCATGTATATGGGATATTACTTCAGCCGGACATATTATGCACGATGAAGATGTACAAATTGGTGGTCTTCGTGAAATTGAAGAAGAATTGGGGCTTTCATTTCAAACGACTGATTTAGCATACAAAGGCATCTTTAAAATAGATTATGAAATTTCAAATCTTACAGATCGTGAGTTTTGTCATATGTATTTCCACAATGTCATCAATCCACTTCCATTCGCACCGGGTGAAGAAGTAGACGATGTGATGAAAGTACATGCAAATTCTTTTCTACAACTATTAAAAGGAGAGATTTCATCTTTAACGACTATTTCTGTTTTAAGCAATAAACCGATAACGATAACATTTGAAGATATTTATCCATATAATCTTGCATACTATGAATTTGTTATAGAGCAAGGAAAAGACTTACTAGAAAATAATAATTTATAAATAAGATAGGACTCCCATTTTAAAGTACTTAGGAGTCCTATTCTTAATAATGGATGATTGACAATACCCGACTAATTTAAACTCCACTTTATTTTCTCTCTTTCGATGTTTGGAACATACTTGGCAGCGTTACAAAACGTGCCCCTTTCGTTTTTAACTGCGGAATGATTTTGTCTAGCGCCTCTACAGATCCTTGTAAATGCCCGCCTGGCGTTGAATGCTGAAGGATGACACTGCCAGGAAATGAATTCCCTAACACATTATTTGTAATCGTATCAGCGCTTACTCCTTTCCAATCAACCGTATCAACACTCCACTGTACAATCATAAAGTTTTGCTCTGTCGCCCACTTCAATTGATTTTCAAGTATTTCACCGTACGGCGGACGAATAAACTTCGGTGCATAACCAGCTAAACGATTTAATATTTCTTCTGTTTTTATAATTTGATTACGGTACTCAGCATCATTTACTTTCGCTAAATTCGGATGGCTATACGTATGATTACCAATTACATGCCCTTCATTCGCAATACGTTTTACTACATTCGGATACTTCTCTGCGTTTTCACCAAGCAAGAAAAAAGTTGCTTTTACATTATGTTGTTTTAACTTATCTAAAATTTTCGGCGTAAATTCTAAATCTGGTCCATCATCAAATGTAAGAGCGACTTCCGCTTTATTGTATGGTCCGGAAAATGCGTACGCATATTTTTCGACCCACGAAAATGGCGTCCACGATCCACGCTCATATGCTTTCATTTGCACTTCATAGTTTTGAGGGATATATGCGTATGGCAATGAGCTTATATAGTCTCCATAATAAAATGAGTGATATGGCATATAGGCGTACGAAACATCTCGTTCTAATCCCCATTGATATGGGGCAAACATTTCTGACGAATAAAAATAATACATAATAAAAAACCTCCCTAAAATTTCATATGTGATTCCTCTGCACTTTGTTAGGGAAATTCCTATTCATGAACAAAAATAAGACTGTCCGTAATTAGGACAGTCGTATTGCTTTATATTATTAATAAATCGATGTACTATCTTTGGGCAAAGCTTTCACATGTTTTAAATAGCTCGTCACTCTGTCATCATCACCTTGCGGGTACTGATATCCAAATGTGTTAGCAATTTCGTTCGCCACTTCCCTAAATAATTTCCCCATGACAAAGAATGACTCCCATATGTTTTCATATTCTGCATTAGAAAAAGTTCTTTTAAATTGCTCCCACATATCTTTTTCAATATATTGCTCGAAATGCTTCCCAAACTTTCCTGCATTACCTGTAAAGTCTGTTTTCATACCAATATGCCATTCTAGCATTACGATGAACATATCTCGTACTGGACCATCAAGCATCCCTTTCGCATAAGAAAGTTCTTCTCTCCATAGTCCTTTCCCTACATTCGTACTACACCACCAAAATTCATTACAGCAATCTAAAAATTCTTTTTCTGTAGGCTTTTTTATTAAGTAGTCTTTATCGCTTACTGGTGGAAATTCAACAATACAATTATCTTTATCGAGAAGCAGCTTACTTAAACTATCTTGTCCAACGAACTTATTTATCAAATCAAATGGAACGAGCGTTAAATCAATTCGATTTCCATCCATAAACTGCATTAAATACGGAAATTTCCCGTCTTCGTCCGCTGGAATTAATGACATTTCTTCTGGCATTTGTACAATCATTATTTCTCCAAATCTATGAATCCAATTATGATTAGACGTAAAAGATTGTATATCATGTACAACATACATAATATCGTAGTCTTGAAAACAATCTCTCTTCACATTTAAATTTACACGTGATCCATTCATGATAACTGCTCGGATTCTTTCATCCTCTTTTGCTGTATTTATAATTAAGTCTAACATTTCTTTTTCAGTTCTCATCTATTCCTGACCTCCAATTTTTATATAAACTTATATTTCCAAGTATATTGGAGGTCCACGAGGTAGCTGCATTGTACAAGATACATGTTATAATTTTTGAAATTTCTTTTTCATCCCATTTACCTCCTCACATCACTCTTTTACGACTGCCATGACAAACCCATCGTATCCTTTACTTCCGACAGTTTGAAGCGCAGTAGCACTTACACGTGGTTCTGCAGCTATTAATTCATAGAACCGACGTATCCCTTGTACGCGAGGATCGTTACTCGTATTGTCAATAACTTCCCCTTCACGTACTACGTTATCACCAATAATTATAGTACCAGGGCGTGATAGTTTCAGTGCCCACTCAAAATAGGTAGGGTTATTTTGTTTATCAGCGTCTATGAAAATAAAATCAAATGGTTCATACTTCTCATTTTCGATTTGCTGTAAAGAATCTAAAGCTAATCCTGTTCGCACTTCAATTCTATCATTCAAATTGGCACGTTTAATATTACTACGTGCAATTTCTGCATGTTTTTCGCTTGCTTCCAATGTAACAACTCGACCTTCAGATGGCAAGCCCCTTGCAAGCCATATCGTGCTATATCCACCTAGACTACCAATTTCCAAAATGTTTCGAGCTCCTTGAATTTGTACTAATAGTTGCAAAAACTTCCCTTGCGTTGGCGATACATCATGTGCTGGTAAATTAGCTGCAGCGTTTGCTTGAAGAACTTCTTCTAATGTAGAATCTTTCGGTATTAATACATCACTCACATATTGATCAACAGCCGTCCATTTCTCAATTATACTCATGTAAATACCATCCCTTTCAATGCTTTTCTATTATTCACATTTGATTATACCGAAAATTCTGTCTTATAAACGAAAATAAAGAAGGGACATCTACTCCATTACAGAATAAATATCCCTTCTTTTGTTTATACATTTATCCCCTACGGATTAGTAGACCAAAGTCCTGCTGATTTAATAAATGTACGTTTATTTAATTTCAGCTGCGCTACGATAAACTCTGCAATATCTTCTGCTTGCATTACTTTATCTGGGTTTCCGTCAGTTAATCCTAAATCTACAGCCATATCAGTTGCTACTGTACTTGGAGTTAGAGCTGTTACACGAATGTTATGTTTGCGAACTTCCATCGCTAACGATTCTGTTAAGCCAAGAACACCAAATTTAGAGGCACTGTATGCACTTGTTACAGGTGCACCTTTTTGTCCTGCTGTAGATGAAATGTTAATAATATCACCAGATTGTTGTTCAATCATGCTTGGTAAAGCTGCACGAGTTGCATAGTATACACCCATTAAGTTTACTTGAATGATTTTTTCCCAATCAGCAACTTCTAATTCTAAAAACTTACCGAATTTAGAAATACCAGCGTTATTAATTAAAATATCGATAGATCCTAAACCATTTTTTAACGTCTCAATCGCAGTAGTCACTTCTTCATATGAAGAAACATCAGCAGTCGCAATAACAGCTTTTACGCCTTCTGCTTCTACTTCTTTCGCTACAGCTTTTAAGTTTTCTTCTGAACGAGCTAAAAGACCGACATTTACGCCCTCTTTCGCTAATGCGATCGCTACAGCACGACCAATCCCTCTACCTGCTCCTGTAATTAAAGCATTTTTGCCTTCTAATAATTCTGCCAAGTATAACACTCCTTAATCATCTCAGTTATGTATTATATTAAAATTGTATCTATGTTTATGTAAAAAGGCAATGATGCACTTTCATGTGCGTAGGTTACTTATAGGTAACTATAGAATTTTTTTATTTATCCTGCTATTTGCGGGCAGTAAGACCCCCACTTATTAAAGTTTCACTTTATAAGTCTCATGTTTTTGCCATGATTCATGTAAAATATAAATAAATCCAGCATAGGAGAGTGTATGTGTATGAAAAGAAAAAAATGGTTCTTCTTATTAACTGCAGTCGGACTATGTATCATATTGTTTGTCCTGTACTTTATATTTGGTAATCCACTAACTTATAAAGTAATAGAAAAAAATACTAACGAATACCTCCATACTATAAAAAGATATAAGCAAGCAGAAATACAAAGCATTACTGGAAAATATACTCCCCTTTATAATATCGGCTATTATGCAGAAGTTGTTTATAAAGACGAGCCTTATTTTACATACTCTTATACATACGATACTAATAAAAAAATAATACAAGACAACAGCATTTTAGGAAGACATACCGAGTCATTTGAAAACCTTAATTTAAACTGGTCATTGTTTGACGAGTTAGTAGACGGGATTCATACAAACTTACAAGAAAGAGGTTTAAGTGAAAAGAAAAATTATTCTATACGCAGCGTTCAATTCATCGATATAAATGATGATAAAAGTGGTGCAGAAGCGTACGTTGACTTCAAGAAAGATAAAGAATCAGATTACTCATACCGTATGAATAACGAAGGAAAAGCTTATCAATATAGTTGCAGTAATGGAAAATGTATTTTTAAAGAGAAATAGTGTTAGAAGATTTTCCTCCTAACACTATTTTTCTTCATATTTAGGAATACAAACAATAAATTCTGTCCCATTCCCCTCTTCACTCTCGACTTTTATTTCTCCTTGATGAAGGTCGATTACCTTTTTTACAATGGCCAAGCCTAAGCCACTTCCTCCATAAGCACGATTTCGTGAAGAATCTGCTTTATAAAAACGTTCAAAAATATGTTGTTTCTGTTCTTCTGATATACCAATTCCCGAATCGCGAATACGTACTTCCACTACTTTCTCATATTCTTGTAACTGGATTGTAATTGTACCGCTACTTGGAGTAAATTTAATACTATTATGAATTAAATTAATCCAAACTTGACTCATACTTTCTTGGTCAGCAGTAACGTGTACTTTCTCTAAATTAAGTTCTAGCTCAATTTCTTTTTCAGCCCAGAGCGGTTCACTATTTAATACAATTTGCTTTAACTGTTGATCTAATCGATAAGTCACTCTTTCTGGTGTATACTCTTCTGACTCTAAAAGAGTTAGTTTCAGTAAATTTTGACTTAGTTTAGATAATCTCGTCGTTTCCGTTTCGATAATGGTAAGATAATGCTTTCTTTTTTCCTCGGAAAGATTATCGTCTTGTAGCGCTCTAGCAAATCCTTTTATAGAAGTTAATGGTGACTGTATTTCATGTGAAACATTCGATACAAATTCCTGACGCATTTTCTCCATCGCATTCAGTTCATCAGTCATATCGTTTATACTTTTTACGAGTACACCAATTTCTCCATCATACTTTTCTTCATTTCGTATTTTTACGGAGAAGTCTCCTTTTGCAATTTTTTGTATCGGTTCAATAATAGTCCAAATCATCGCCTGTCGTTTTGGCCTCATTAATATCCCAAACAATGTCCAAATAAGAACAATAAACACAAAACCGACCATATCACTAATTAAAAAGGCAACAAACCGCGATACATGTATTTCAAGAGCATTCAATATACTAGTTGCTACATAAAATGCGATAGACCAAATTATAGTGAGAAAAGAAAAGAGCGCTATTATTGCTCCCGTTACTTTCAACATCTTCAACTTACTCATTCGTTTTCTTTTTCTCATTTACTTACCTCTAAGCGATATCCTAAACCTCTTATCGTTTTAATACTAAATTTCGATTTCTCATCTTGAAACTTCTCACGTAACCGATTAATATGAACGTCTAGTGTACGTTCATTCCCTTCAAAATCATATCCCCATACATCTTCAATTAATTGCTCTCTCGAACAAGTTCTTCCTGCTTTAGAACCTAGAGTAAAGAGCAATTCGAATTCTTTTAGCGGTAATGTAACCGTTTGTTCTCCAACTGAAACTTCAAATGTTTTACGATTTAACAATACATTTCCAACTTGAATCGATTGCGATACTGTAATTTGGTAACGTTTCAGTAGCGCCTTTACTCTCACTACTAGTTCTATCGGAT
Source organism: Bacillus cereus group sp. BfR-BA-01309 (assembly GCF_022664315.1). NCBI lineage: Bacteria > Bacillati > Bacillota > Bacilli > Caryophanales > Bacillaceae > Bacillus > Bacillus cereus group sp. BfR-BA-01309. Next base: position 85,911 of record NZ_JAKUHE010000006.1, on the reverse strand, counting down.
CAAATGGTTTTACAAGATAATCATCCGTGCCAAGGTGAAATCCTTTTACTTTTTGAGACGTTTCTCCTTTAGCAGTTAGCATCAAAATTGGAATATCATAGTACTTCCTTAATTCAAAACATACATCAAATCCATCCATATTCGGCATCATGATATCAAGAATAACCATATCAACTTTTACTTCGTCTATTTTCTGAAGTGCATCTAGTCCATCAATTGCCTCATATGTTTGAAAGCCTTCGCGTTCTAAAAAAACAGAAACAAGTTCTCTAATATGCGGATCATCATCCACTATTAAAATGTTAGGTATCAAAGAAACCATTTCCTTTCTAATTAGCATCCCTTATAAAGCTTTTAAAAATGAATAATCAGCGGGGTATAAGCCCCACTGATTATTCATTTTATAATGCACCCTCTTTAATTTTCAATTGTTGCGTTGCAAATTCACGATACATATCATGTGTCTGTAATAATTCATCATGTGTACCGCTTCCTGTAAGATTCCCTTTTTCTATAAAGATAATTTTATCTGCATCTACAACAGTAGAAAGTCTATGTGCAATAACTAACGTTGTTCTGCCTTTCATTAAGTTATTTAATGCCTTTTGAACGACAGACTCAGACTTACTATCTAGACTGGAAGTTGCTTCATCTAACATAAGAATTTGTGGATTTCGAAGTAATGCTCGGGCAATGGCAATTCGCTGTCTTTGCCCTCCAGAAAGCTTCACACCACGTTCTCCAACTTCTGTTGCGTATCCGTTTGGCAAGTCATGAATAAATGCATCAACATATGCCATTGCTGCTACTTTTTCAATTTCTTCATCTGTCACTTCGCCCTCAACACCGTAACAGATATTATCACGAATCGTTCCATCAATTAACGGACTATCTTGTGAAACGTAACCAATTTGACGTCGCCATGACTGTAGTGAATAATTCTTAATTGAGTCTTTTCCTAATTTAATGGCACCGCTAGTTGGCTCGTAAAAACGTTCTAACAGTGAGAATAACGTCGTTTTTCCGCTACCACTTGGTCCTACGATTGCTGTTACTTTTCCTGATTCAATTGTGAAATCAATATTCTTTAAAACTTGCTCTTCTTCGTTATACTCGAAATATACATTTTCAAGAACGATTGGCTGCTTCGGATTTGTAACCTTCACACCAGTTTCATGATCTTCTACTTCATATTCTAAAATTGTATTAATTCTTTCCGTTGCACCAATTGCCTTTTGGAATTGTGTAAAGAACATAGATAATTGACTCATCGGCATTATAATTTGAACTAAATATAAAATAAACGCTACTAGTTCTCCTGTAGTTAATGCACCGCTAGAAACTCGCATTCCACCATATCCTACGATAATAACAAGCAATGCCATTAAAACAAACGACATAACTGGTGAAATTAACGCTTGCACTTTTCCCTCTTTCAAACCAAATTGTAATAGCTTTTCAATACCTTTATTTCCAGTTTCATATTCCCTTTTTTCTGTGTTCGAAGATTTCACTAAACGAATTTCTGATAATACTTGCGTTAATACACTAGTAAAAGAAGCCGTTTCATCTTGAAGTGCTTTTGAAATCTTATACATTTTTCGTCCCAGTGGAACTAAAATTAGTACTGATAATGGAATAACTGTTAAAAGTAAAAGTGTCATTTTCCAATCTAAAACAAATAATACAATTAATGATCCGACAATTGAAATACCGCCTGTTAATAAGTTTGACAAATGCTCAGAAATTAATGTTTTCACAACTCCTGTATCATTTGTCATACGACTAATGGTATCACCTGTTCTATTTTGATCATAATAAGTTACCGGTAATATAAGTACCTTTTTCCACAAACGTTCTCTCAGTCCAGCTACGATCTTCTGTCCTATATAATTTAGTAAATATATAGACAAACCCGCAGCTATAGTTTGCATAATAAAGAATGCAACTAGCCCAACAATTTGTCCTGTACTTATTGACGAAAGTGAAAAATTATCTACTAACCCTTTCGTTAACATCGGTATAAATAAACTCGCTCCCGTAGAAAGCAAACTCATTAATAACGCAAAAGCAAGAATCCCTTTCGGAGGATTTGTATCTTGAATAAGGCGTAAAAACTGCCTCCAGCTCCCTTTTTTCTTCATCTCATTTCTAACTTCCATTCCTGTTCATCTCCTCGTGTTAAACCAAACTGTTCTTTCTAAAAATAGAATACAATACAAATGTAAACTGAATGTAAACACATTTTTTCTCTTTTTACAAAATATACATACAAACTCATCTTTACAACAAGTATAAACATCTGATATTATTACCAGGTACTTAATATTATTCTATGCGAATTATAGATAACCAATTTACAATACTATATAAATCTCCCGTTATTGAAAGGAGTATCCTTTTTGCAAACAAATATACATTCCGAAAAGGAAACAATCATTTTTATTCATGGCTTAGTCGGCAATCGTCGTGCCTTCAAAAAAGAGCATAAACGATTTTCAGCCACCTATAACATTATAACTTACGACTTATTAGGTCATGGCGATGATAAAGGTGCAGATATCGAATTTTCATTACAGCGCCTCGTAGATCAATTATTGAATTTATACGAAAAAGAAGGCATTCAAAAAGCTCATATTTGCGCTCTAAGTTACGGCTGTTATATCTCTACAATTTTTGCACAAATGCATCCAGAAAAAGTATTGAGCATTTGTCACATTGGTGGACATTATAATAATCCATCCCTTTTATATAACGTATTTCAAAAATTTTGGGAGAAGCGAGGAGACGATTACTCTAAATGGCTCTCTCAATACGCAAATACCATTTTTCCAAGTGGCATACTAAAGGCAAATCCGTTCGCAGTCATTTCAAGAAATATTTATTACCGTTTCGGATTACAATTACATTCATCAATTATTGCCCAATCATTACGGCATCGTTTAGAATTCGATTTAAAATCTAAATTAAAATCACTTCCCCACCCTATGCTATGGGTAATGGGTGAACATGATCATCTCTATAAATCTTGTCTTTTTGATTTGAAATCCATTCTTCCTAACGTTTTATATAAAGAAATACCGCTTGCAGGACATGCAGCAAACTTATTTCGTCCGAACTATTTCCATGACCTATACGCTCGATTTTTAAATGGGAAGTTACAGTGAAAACTACTACATTCCCAGTCTATTCAACTATAAAAAGGCTTCCCAAGTTTCCCTGGAAAGCCTTTTCTCTATACAAAAAGTATATAAGCTACTTTTTCTTAGTATGCTTTTGTGTAACCTAATAGGTGCTTGCTCCAGTAAGAGTTACTTACAGAACTAATACGTACACCAGTTGCATCTGTTTCTGCACTAATGAACTGACCGTTTCCTAAGTAAACGCCCATGTGAGAAGGACCTGATTTATAAGTATTTTGGAAGTATACTAAATCACCTGGTTGTGGATTGCTAGTTTTTGTTTTAGAGCTCCAGTATCCAGCAACTGTTTGACGAGCGCCTTTATGACCAGTTTGATTTAATACGTAGTGAATGAATCCACTGCAGTCAAAACCAGCAGGTGTTGTACCAGCAGTTCTGTATGGTGAACCATTTAAAGATCTAGCGAATCCAGCGATTGAAGATGTATCTCCACCTGTTGTTGGTTTTTGTACGTCTTTACCTGGTTGTTGAACGTTATTTGTAACGTTATTGTTATTGTTATTTGTAACGTTGTTTACTCCGCCTTTTACAAACTTAACGAAGTCTGCACTTACGTAACCTGTGCGGCCGTTATGGTTAATTTTGTACCAACCATTTTCAGCGCCAGTAACGTTTAATACTTTACCTTGTGTTACGCCACCGATTACAGCGTTGTATGTAGCTGGGCCTGTACGTACTTTTAAAGCACCAGTGTTAACAACATAAGAACCACCAGTTTGAACTGTAGTAGTATTGTTGTTTGTAGTTGGTTGTTTTGTTTCGTTAGATACAGCAGAACCACCTTTTGTTACGAAGTCTTTGCTTACGTATCCAGTTCCACCATTGAAGTTGATTTTAAACCAATCTTGTACTTCTCCAACAACTTGTACTGTTTTACCTTTATTTACAGAGCCTAATACTGTATGAGATGTACTTGGGCCTGTACGTACGTTTAGTGAAGAAACGTTTACTGTGTAAGTACCAGTTCCTTGTTGAACAGTAGTTCCTGTTTTACCACCAGTCGTTACGAAGTCACCACTTACATAACCAGTTTGACCGTTTACAGTTACTTTGAACCAACCGTTTTCTTGTCCAATTACTTGTAGTACTTGACCTGATTTCACTTTAGAAATCACGTTATGTCCTGTACCAGCACCTGAACGAACATTTAATACATCAGCAGTTACTGTGTATTTTAAGTCAGATTTTGTTTCTACAGTTTTTGTTTCAGTTACAGTCGTTTGATTTTGAGTTTGATTTTGTCCATTAATTTCTTTTAGCGCCTCGTTTGAAACTTGTGCCTGAGCAGAATCCATACCTGGAACTGCAACACCCACTACTGAAGCTGCTGCTAAACCTGCAATTACTTTTTTCATAAGTTGTCTTTACTTCCTTTCCCTACTATCCTCTTAAAAAAACTTATAAACTTAATACATTACAATATTATCAAAGTAAAATATTCATTAAGTTCCATTTTTTAACAAGAGTTTTATTTTTCACACAGAGTTCATTTTAAACGAATGAAGTGAATTCCGTGTGAACTTCATGTGAACTTTACCATTAAACTTACTGTTTTTGCAATGCTTTTTTCAAATTCCATATGTATTTCATTGAAAATTCGACATTTCATTCATTATCTTAATATATATTTACCTATCCACTCCGAAAAACTCTATTAATCTAATACAATGCAAAGAATGTATTCCTAGTAAAGTTCTTTCCATGAAGCATACTCTTATCATGACAAAAAACGCTTTTTTTATCAATAGTATAATATTTTCAGAAAACTATTTTTGATACTGTTTATCACTTTTAAAAGATTTGACGATTTGTAAGATTTATCTTCAAAAATTCTGTTCTAATTTGACGAAAATGTACATTCCACTCACTATTTTTCACTACATATGGAATTTTCAGGATATTTATATTATCATATATAGAGTGGCATCTTAATCTATACATGTATTATCCACCCTATCCGGAAACCAATCGAACTTTTACAGGTTGGTATTCTCCACGTAGCATTGAATTTTGATATGGAAGTCTTATTATTAAAAAGGAGGTATATTTATGAAAAACATAATAGATGATCCTACAAATAAAAATATAGAACTGTACTATGCTTTTTTTCAATTCGTTTCAATTATTACGTTACAAAAAATATCAACTATTGAAACACGTAAAAACGAATTAAAAAATCAGATGAAAAATTCCTATCAAAAAAATCCTTACTACTTATAAAAAGGTGAACAGATTATATTTCTGTTCACCTTTTATCATTCCTACATTATTTATAAATTTTCACACGGTTTTCTAAAGGTTGGTATTCTTTTTCACCTGCAGTTACCACCGGTTTACCAAACGGCATTTGCGCAGTAAGTTTCCAGTTCCCTGGAACTTCCCATTCTTTTCTCACTTCTTCATCAATTAATGGATTGTAATGCTGCAATGTAGCACCAAATCCTTCAATTTCTAAAGCTGTCCAAATTGCAAATTGTAACATTCCTGAGGATTGCTGAGACCAAACGGGAAAATTCTCTTTATATAAGGCAAAGTTTTCTTGCAGTTCTTCCACTACTTGACTATCTTCGAAGTATAGAACCGTTCCATAACCACTTTTAAATGCATTCATTTTTTCTTCAGTAGATGCAAAATTATTTTCAGGTACAATTTTTCGTAACGTTTCTTTCGTAATATCCCATAACTTATCATGTTGTTCTCCAAGCAAGACGACAACGCGAGCGCTCTGAGAGTTAAAAGCTGAAGGTGTATGTTTTACAGCATGATAAATCACTTCTTGAATTTTCTCATCAGAAACTACTTGCTCTTTACTAATCGCGTAAATAGATCTTCTGTCTTCAATTGCTGAGTAAAAATCTTTTGCCATCATAATTCCCTCCAATTTTCATTTGAGGCTTTTTCATATGTACACATCATATTCTGCCTCTTAAAACTTATCATTAATAAGCTTCTAACTTTATACTATCAACAAACAATAATAAACTCAAATAATAACACTCACATTTTTTACCTTTTTATTTCCTAATTCTAAAAGTAAAAAGGCAATTTATTGTTACCTATAATAAGTAACAACAAATTGCCTTTCTTATATAATGATCTAACTCAATATTTTACTTAATTAACTAAGCCAAATGCATAAGACATTAACTTATTCGTCTCTGTAAAACGCTTCGTTTTACCTTTCGTTCCCATTACAACTGTAATAATACGAGTATCACCTTGTTTTGCTGTACCCGTAAAACAATACCCCGCGCTATCTGTAAATCCTGTTTTTAATCCGTCTATTCCTTCTATATATAAAGCTTTATTATTTTTGTTTAACATATCATTTGTACTTGTAACATTAATATTATTAAATGCTAACTGACTTTGACGTAAATGAGTCACTTCTAATATTTCTGGATAATCTTTTATAAGATGATACGCCAAGTTTGCTACATCAGCAGCTGTCATCTTCGTCTCACTTCCATCAGGTTCTTGTAGTCCTGACGCATTTGCAAATTTAGCATATTCTGACATTTTTAACTGCTTTGCTTTTTCATTCATAAGCTGAACGAAATCTTTCTCTGTTTTTGCCATATGTTCTGCTAAAGCTACAGCCGAATTATTTGCTGATTCAATCATTAATGCATGGTACAAATCTTTAACAGTTAATGTGTCATTAACTTGGACTGGGATTCTCGCACCCTCTGTTTGTGCCGCTTTCGCACTCATTTTCACCGGATCTTCCCAGCGAACTTTCCCATTATGTACATTTTCTAATAGTAGGTACGCTGTCATCATCTTAGACATACTTGCTGGCGCAAAAGCTTCATTCTCATTATGTTGATAAATAATATCTCCATTACTCGCATCAATAATCATAGCTGCTTTTGCATCGATTTCTGGTGGTATGTACTTTGGTGGGACTACTTTTTCAGCTAATCCTGTTTTAGGTAGTTCTGCCACCTGTAAAGGTTCTCCTTCTACATTTGTTGCACTCTTTTGAGTTCCTTGGAATAAGAACCAACATATCCCTAAAATAATGACTACTAGGATCGTCAGCCTTCCCCATTTTAACCGCTTCATTTCAAAACTCCTTTAGCAAACCTTTTATACACTCACGTTTAACCATAACAATAATTACTTTATATCGTCAAGGTAAAAAGCATATTTATTCATCTCATACATTTATGTTACACTTAAAATACCGAAATATAAGAATATTCAATGTTACATTTTCTTAATTTAACTATTTAATAGAAAGGATTTTTACGATGCTACTTCCAAAAACATTAAAATACGGTGACACAATCGGCATTTATTCGCCCTCTTCACCAGCAACCTACACTTCTCCAAAAAGATTTGAACGGGCGAAATCCTACTTACAACAGAAAGGGTTTCACATATTAGAAGGTTCACTAACAGGCCGATATGATTATTATCGTTCTGGCAGTATACAAGAGCGTGCCGAGGAACTCAATGCTTTAATAAGAAATCCTAATGTATCTTGTATTATGTCAACAATTGGCGGCATGAATTCTAATTCCTTATTACCTTATATTGATTATGATGCTTTTCAAAATAACCCTAAAATAATGATTGGCTATTCAGATGCAACAGCTTTATTGCTAGGGATTTATGCCAAAACAGGAATCCCTACATTTTATGGTCCGGCACTCGTCCCCTCCTTTGGAGAATTTGAGCCTTTTGTAGATTATACATACAACTATTTTGTAGAAACATTACTACATGATCAAGTACTTCCTTACAACATAAAACAGCCTTTATTTTGGTCAGATGAATTTATTAATTGGGAAATGAAGACGAAAGAAAAAGAACGTAGACATAATAGTTGGATTTCTGTAACGAATGGACAAGCTACTGGACGTATTATTGGTGGGAACTTAAATACAATAGAAGGTATTTGGGGTAGCCCTTATATGCCAAGCATTCAAGACGGCGATATTTTATTTATTGAAGATAGCTCAAAAAATGCAGCTACTATTGAAAGAAGCTTTTCATTACTTAAAATTAACGGTGTATTTGATAAAGTTTCAGGTATACTTCTTGGAAAACATGAGCAATTTGATGATTGTGGTACAAATCGCAAACCGTACGAAATATTATTAGAAGTATTGCAAAACCAAAGCATTCCTTTACTTGCTGACTTTGATTGTTGTCATACCCATCCGATGCTCACTATGCCGATAGGTGTTCAAGTGAACATGGATGCAACCAATAAAACAATACATATTTTAGAAAAATGGAAGATATAAACGACGCTTATATTATAGGAAGAACATATTATAAACTTTTCCATTAGAAAACATAAAAAAGGATCCGTTCATCACGGATCCTTTTTTATTATTGCCCTAAATTTTGAACCTTGTCTTTCAATTCACGAACTTGATCTATCGTCTGCATAAGCTCAGAGTTTTTAAATTGCTCTACATCCACTTTGCCTTCTTCTACCTTTGTCATCGCCGTATCAATTAATGTATTTAACTTTTCGTTATATCCGACGATTTGCTGATGAAGATCCTTCGCTACATCCGGTGGCGTTAATTCATTAAATGCGGGTATATCTTGTTTAATTTCATTAAGCTTCGTTTCTAATTCTTTTCGAGCTTCGCTATCATTAACGGCCTTTTCAGCTAATGCTGGCGCATCACTTGCAAATGCACTTATTTCATTTACATAGTCTGTCGCTTTTTGAGCATAATCTATGGAGTTCTTTCCTTGCTCTACTAATGAACATCCCATTAAACCAATTGAAACTATACATACTAATAAAATTGATTTGATTTTCATTTTAGGCTCCCTTCGTCATTATCCTTTTCTGTAATCTTCTTTATCATAACTTCTAGCTAAATCACCTACAACCTTTTTCAAATAGCTATTTAACCGCTCACATGCCCTATTATCGTTACAACATCTATTTCTATATGTACACTAATAATATCTTCAATTATATCCATATATCCTTGTCCGATAGCTGCTCCATAGTGTAATGTAAGCCCCTTCTTTTCATACACTGACTTTGGCACTGAAAAAATAAATCTCCTCAAGTTTCTTTCATCAGCAGGCTCCATAATTAAAACAATTCCATCCTCTTCAAACATATACACTCGCCCTCCAACTTTACATTCACTATGGCTCAGTATTGCCTTTGTCAGCTAAATTTAAAACCAAAAAATAAGTTGCACATCGCTCTATAATTAAAATAAGAAGCATTAATTCTTTTTTTAAGGTTTAATGCTTCTTCAAAACTTTGATTTAACCGTCCATAATCCGTATTATGCGAATTATTTCAATTCCCCTCAATTCTTCATTTCCGAACAATATAGAGTACATCAGTTTCAGATAAACCAAATTTCCTAGCACTTCTCATTCCTTGTTCTTCAGCTATGTTATACAATTCAACCTTAAATCCTACATTCATTAATCGTTGTATAAATCCTGATTGATTATAAATTCTTACATGTTCTTCATGACCAAAAGCTATTTTTCTCAATTTTGGCGTTAAAATTAATTCATTCTCTATAATAATATCTACATTCATTACGATTGGAGCTTGAATAATTCCCCATCCATTTGTTTTTAATACTCTATATAACTCTCTCATCGCTTTTTCATCATCTTGAACGTACTGTAATACATGACCACATAAAACCACATCAAATGTATCATTTTCATATGGAATTCTAGTAACATCAATTTCCTGCATTAATGGATCCCTTGGTTCAATATCTCCACATACATATGTAATATTTTTATACTGAGCAAACCAACTTCTTAACTTCGCTTCTGGTGCAATATGAAGCATAGTATCATTTTCACTTAATAAATCCGTTTCCATTTCAATATAAACACGATATAGCCTTTCACGGTCCATCGAATCACATACCGGACAAATCCCCGTATCTTTATTCCACATCTCAAATTTATATTTTGGAAAAGCGTAATGTTCTGGCCAAGGAGAAAATTTTTCAAATTGTTGATTGCAAAATTGACAATAGCAGACTTCTTTCTCAAATATACGATTAACTAACTTATTTAGTTCCTTCTCTATCTTTTCATTATCAATTTGATTTAATTGACTATTTTTTACCACATCCTTAACTATTAACACCGCATTTTCCAAACAATGCGTTAAACATTCTTTATAATCTTGCTCATAATTTAAAAACCCACTATTATATGCATCTAGTATTAATTCAATCCATTCTTCAATTGTCTTTAATCTAAATTGCATTTTTTTTTGATTTTCCCCACTATGTTGTCTAACATAACTAAGGGGTTCCTCTATATAAACTACTTTCCCTTTCCTCATCATATCTAGCCATGTTGCAATGTCATGAATAGTAGAGTAACCCTTCCCCTTAAAACACCCAAAACCCCCTCCTAAAAATTTTCGATTAAACAGAACTGTTGTAGGCTCACCAACTACATTTTTTAAGTTTTTTAACATATAATCCCCTAATTCTTTCCCTTCAAAAAGTGTAGTTTCTTTGGCAATTTTCATATTCAATGTTGATGGTGGTAATACTTTTCCATTCTCATCAATTAATTCACGATATGACGTCACAAACGAAATGTTTTCTAGACTAAAAAAATAGTTCATCATTCTTTTAATCTTTTCAGGATGAAATAAGTCATCATCTAATAAAAAGTTTATATAATCTCCATTTGCAAGTTCTATACACTTATTAAAGTTCTCTGCTTCGACTCGAGGTTTATTTTTAACATATGTAATACATTCATATTGACTTAAATATGCTTGGATCATCGCTTGAACTTCACCGTTTGTACTATCGTCAGAAATTATTATTTCAATATTTTCATATGTTTGATTCAAAGCACTTTTGAGAGCTAATTCCAAGTAATGAGGTTTATTATAGGCAGGAATAAGTATACTGACTTTTGGTAAATGAGAGTAGTTATTCCGATACTGTTTTTTCTTTTCTATATTTATCTCCTTTCGCTTAATATGTCGGTAGTAGTCTAACGTATATAATATTGATGATGGAACTATTTTTTTTGCATAGTCTTGGAAATTAGTTATTGCTTTATATAACTCTTTTTCAGTAGATAAAAAACCATACTTTTCTCCAACTATAATACTATGTGAAAAATCCTCTACTCCATCCATAAGTTTATTAGATTCATTCAACTGTTGACCTGGATGTAATCGGAAGTAACTAAGTGTCTCTGCTATATATACTGCTTTTCCTTTACTTAATAAAGATAACCATGAGGCTATATCTACATTACATAGATACCTTCTCTTATCAAAAATCCCATACGGTTCTTGTAAATCATTTTTACGAAATAAAACTGTTGTCGGTTCTCCAATATAATTTTTTTGATCCACAATTACCCTATTTCCTAATTCTGTTCCCTCTATAATCGTATCCTCTTCAAATAAACGGACAGTTGAATAAATATGTCGTAGTTCTTTCCCTTTATCATCAATTACTTGACGATGAGATGTTACAAGTTTGATTTCATTATCTAAATCATTAAAAAAATACTTCATCATTTTTTCAATTTTATTCTTATGAAATATATCATCATCCATTAAAAAATTTATATACTCACCTTTCGCTTCATTAAATAACATTAGCGCGTTTTCAAATTGTCCGAGAGTTGACCTGTTTTTTATATAAATAATATTTGAATGATCACATAAGTATTTTTGTAACACATTTTCTGTTTCATCATTCGTGCTATCATCTCCAACAATGATTTCTATATTGGAATATGTTTGTTGTAATACACTACACAATGCTTTTTCAAAGTAGCCAGGACGATTATAAGTAGGAATTAATACACTTACTAACGGAATTCGATCTATCGCCTCTTCACTTTTTTCAAAACGATTCCCCATCTTTTCCCTCCACCTTTTCGCATATTATTTATATACGCGACATAATATCACATTACTTAAACCGTATGAAACCTTTATACTTTTATGCAAGCCCATAACAAAATATCCTACTTTTCAATCGTAAATATACATATTCAATCATATAAACATTTGATTAGCTGCTTTTTTTTATTCATTTGATTTCTATCATAAGGCAAATAAAAAGAAACCTTAATTAGAGGGGCCATTCTAATTATCCCCCTCACCAATCGAATTTTTACGTACAGTTACTCTCCCGCCTAACTTCCTCACATCAGCCGGATCTTAAGATAGGAGTCTTACTCCCTGCAAATATCGGAATACATATATATATTTCTTAACAAAAAATAGCTGCACCATTAGGCGTAGCTATTTTAAAATTAATACTTATTCAAACTATATTCCTTTATCTAACTCATAAAGCATACGATACTTCTCGTTTTCTCTCAGAAGTTGCTCATGACTACCTTGCATCACAATTTGACCACGATCAAGGAATATAACTTCATCTACATGTTCAATTCCTACAAGATGGTGTGTAATCCAAATCACAGTCTTTTCTTCCGTTGCAGAAAACATTGTTTCTATTAAAGATAGTTCTGTCTTTGGATCTAAGCCGATCGTAGGTTCATCAAGTACAATAATTGGTGCTTCTTGCATGAGCGTTCTAGCAAAAGCAACCCGCTGTCTTTCCCCGCCAGAAAACCTTTTTCCCATTTCATGCATTTTTGTTTGCAATCCGTCCGGAAGAGAAGCTATATGCGAAGCTAATTGTGCTTTCTCTAAAGCTGTCCATATCTCTTCATCCGTAGCCTCTGGTTTACCGATTCGCACATTATTTCCAATTGTCGTATCGAATAAATGTGGCTTTTGATTCAATACAGAAATATATTTCGATAAAAGATTTGTATGAGCATGTTCACTATTCAATAAAACTTCACCATGTAACGGACTTAGCGCACCTGTTAACAATTTTAACAAAGTAGATTTTCCAGTTCCGCTTCTTCCTAAAATGGCGATTTTCTTTCCTGCCTTTATTTGCAGTGATACTTCTTTCAATACAAATTCATTACTATCTGGGTAACTATACGATACATGATTTAATTCAATGTCTATATGTTTTGATGCAACATAACCTTTATCCCCGCGTAATTCCTCTTCTTCCTGTAAAACAGCATTATCTTCTATTTGATTTAGACGATGAGCAGATTCTACATATGATGGGATTCGATCGATAGCATCTGAAAGAGGAATAAGCGCGTTTGTAACTGATAACGTCATTAAGACGAAAGCCGCAATAACGGTAGGTGCAATCTGTTCACTTGCCGCCTCATTTCCAGTCCATATGATCATGGAAATGACTACAATCCCCACTACTACTTGAATGATACTGTCCCGAATATGATTCCAGCGTTTCATTCTTTTTTCCGTTTTTAACAACTGAGCATTTTGCTCTACATACTTATCAATGAATTCATCTTTTCTACCACTTGCTTGCCAATCAGATAATCCAAAAACAGCGTCTGTTAATTGTTGATACAAACGGCTTCTTCCTTGTTTTAAAGTAACATGATGTTGCTTCATTAAAAGTAATGATATAAATGGAAGCAGAAAGACGATAATCGCTAGCATACATGCTGCAATAAGTGCAAACACTACGTCAAATGCTCCGATAACAAGTACGAATATGCTATATACAACTAATGCTAATATACTAGGAAATATGGTACGTAAATATAGGTTTTGCAAATGCTCTATATCTTCGGATAATACACCTAACATATCGCCCGTTTGAAATCGCGAACGGAAAAATAACGCCTGCGGCTCTACTATTCTATATAGTTTCGTTCTCATTTTTTCTAATATGCGCAGTACGACATCATGTCCAACTAAACGCTCTAAATAATGAAATACCGCTTGTCCTATACTAAACGCACGTGTTGCAACGATAGGAACATATACAGCCATTACATTCTCTGGTCTAAGAGCAGATTTAGAGATTAAATAACCTGAAATGAAAAGTAACATCGCACCTGAACTAACTCCAAGAAGACCAAGGAATATAGTTAAAGTCATTCTACCTTTATTTTGCTGTATATAAGGTTTAATCCAGTTACTCATCTCTATCCCCTCTCTTTCCTGTGAAAACGTAATGCCTCATTCTTTAAAAGCTCTTCATATGTTCCACTTTCTATCATTTCCCCTTTATTTAAAATAAGAATATGATCCATCTGTTTCATCCAATGAAGACGATGTGTTGCAAGAAATACTAACTTCCCTTCAAACAGACGTAACATCGCTTGTTTTATTTCAAATTCAGTTTCAATATCAAGATGTGCTGTAGGCTCGTCTAATAAAATAATTGGCTTTTTGCTTAAAAGTGCACGCGCCATAGCAACACGTTGCTCTTGCCCGCCACTAAGCATACGTCCACCTTCTCCAATTCTTTCGCACATCCCGTTCGGAAGCGATGTTACGAGTGAATGAAGACCAACTTCATTAATAACTCTTTCCACTTCTTCATCAGTTGTATTTGTTTCATAAAAACAAATGTTATCTTTTAATGAAAGCGGGAAAATATAAGGTTGCTGCGGAATATAAGCAATATTCTTTTGCCACTCTTCACGAGTAGTCCCGTCAATTTCCACACCATTTACAATCATCTTTCCACCTGAAGGAGTTAAAAATCCTGCTAATACGTCGATTAATGTTGATTTTCCTGCTCCACTTTCTCCAATTACACCTATAGCACCGGTGCCTTTCCAAGTAAAATCAATTCCCTCTAATATAGCTTTTTCAGATTCATCGCTCTTTACTTTTACATCTTGTAATTTCAAGCTACTAGAGGAATTCCATATTAAATCTACATTTGATTCTTTCTTTCCTATTTCTTTTTGTTGCTGTAAAATCTCTTCTATTTGCTCCATTGCAAGTTGTCCATCTAACGTAGCATGATAATTCGCTCCAACTTGTTTAATCGGTAGAAAATATTCCGGAGCTAAAATTAAAATCGTAAGGGCTGGCAATAGTACAATTGTCCCATCTATTAAACGTATCCCTAATCCGACCGCCACAAATGCAATTGATAAACTCGTAAAGAAATCTAATGCAAAAGAAGAAAGAAAAGCAACTCGCAAAGTACGCATCGTTGCTTTTCTATACCTTTTACTTACTTTTTCAATCTTTCCTTCGTGCTGTTTACTTTTACCTAAATACTTTAATGTTTCTAATCCTTTTAACGTATCTACAAAATGATTAGAAAGTACTCGATATGACTCATATTGGCTATCCGCCATTTTCTGTGCTGCTAATCCTAGTAGGATCATAAATATAATTACGATAGGAATCGTTACAACTAAAATGATTCCAGACTCAATATCTAACGTAAAAACATATAGTACAATGAGTCCCGGTACGATACTACTTCTAATCATTTTAGGAATTGTTAATTCAATATATGTTTTAAATTTCTCAATACCTTCAATTGATAAGGTAACCAGATGACCTGTTCCAGCAGTTTGAACATACCGTGGACCTAATGTGAAATACGCCTCTATTAATTGTTTTCGCAGTAGCGATCCTGTTTTTTCAGCGAAACGTTCCACTAATATTTGCGATATTCGCACTAACGTGTGACGTACTGCAAACATGATTCCAAAATAAACAGTTTCATTTAACACAGATTGCACTGTTTCTCCTTGAAATAAAAACGTAATAGCCCGCGCTAAAAACACTGTTTGCGCAATAATACTTATAGCTTCTAAAATGCTAATGATTGTTAACACTACATATAAAACTCGGCTACCAGGATACGACGGAAGTCCTCTTTTTCTTTTCATTAGTACTCCAAATCTTTATCTGACTTAACAGGTTGTCTAAACACATAGAAACTCCATATTTGACTTCCCATAACAAATGGCAATATAGCAATTGAAAAATACGTCATCAATTTTAGTGCATAATCACCTGATGCTGCATTATAAATTGTTAAATCGTATATTGACCCTAACGAACTAATTAAGACACGTGGGAACATGCCGGCAAACACACTCGCACTTAGTAAAATGATTGTTAAACTCGTCATAACGAAAGCCCAACCATCTCTTCTTCTTTTATTTAATAATGTTGACGCACATAATGCTACAAAAGCTCCAATCGGAACCATAACCCACTCTGTACCATGACCAGTGAATATATCTGTTTTCCATAACCCTACACCGGCAAAAATAAGAAGTGCTATAATCGCAAGCGGTGCAATTTTCAATGCAGCAATACGTGCACGTTCTCTTAACTTACCAGTTGTACGTATAGTAAGGAATTGCAATCCGTGAACAATACATAGTAGAAGGAACATAACTCCTCCAAGTAATGCAAATGGATGAAGTAGTTGTAAGAATCCACCTACAGCATTTTTCGTCTCATCAATTGGAATACCTACCATAAAGTTAGCAATGGCAACACCCCAAAGAATAGGCGGTAGCAGACTTCCTAAAAACATACCCCAATCCCAAAAACCTTTCCATTTATGATTATCTATTTTTGCACGGAATTTAAAGGAAACACCTCTAATAATTAAAGCAAGAAGCATAAATACAAACGGAATGTAAAACCCGCTAAATAAAGTTGCATACCAGTGCGGGAATGCCGCGAACATAGCTCCACCTGCACAAACAAGCCATACTTCATTCGCGTGCCAAAATGGACCAATTGTATTTAAGTAAATTCTTTTCTCTAAATCGTTTTCTCCTAAAAACCTTGAAACTATACCTACACCGAAATCGAAACCTTCAAGTACAAAGAAGCCTACGAATAAAACTGCAATAATGATAAACCATAACTCATTAAGAGATAACATACTCTTCCTCCTTATCAAATGGATCATGGCTTTGAGAATCCTGTTTCGTTTTCTTATTCTCATGTCCTTTAATGACACGAATGAATAAGTAAACAGTAATTCCACCTATAATTAAATATAGTGATGTGAACGAAACTAAAGAGAATAATACTTCTCCGAACGTAACATTTGGAGATACAGCATCTTCCGTTTTCATAACACCGAAAACTACCCAAGGCTGACGTCCCATTTCAGTCATAATCCATCCTACTGTATTACCGATAAAAGGTAGTGCAATTGCATACACCATTAATTTTAAATACCAAGTTTTTTCAGCTAAACGATCTTTTCTTGATAAGAACCATCCGTATGCTCCTAGAAGTAGCATAAATGTTCCACTCATTACCATCGCTCTAAAACTCCAGAACATAGTGTGTACTGGCGGTATATAATCTCCAGGCCCATATTTTTCTTCATATTGTTTTTGAATTTGATTCATTCCTTCTACTTGACCACTAAATTTATCAAATGATAATAGACTTAGCATATAAGGGATTTGAATTTCGAACGAATTTTCTTGCTTCTCTGCATCAATTTTCGCAAATACTGTAAATGGCGCTGGATCCTCACTCGTATTCCATAACGCTTCAGCTGCTGCCATTTTCATTGGATGTGTCTTAATTAATTGTTGTGCTTGTGCATGACCGAAGAATAATACTAGCGCAGTTGTAAGTGTTCCAACAATGATAGAAATGCGGAACGATTTTTTAAACACTTCAGTTTCTTGAGCTTTCGTTATTTTCCATGCACTCACACCTGCAATAAAGAATGCGCCAGTTGCAATCGCCGCTGTAATTGTATGCGGGAATTGTACCCATAATTGTGGGTTTTGAATAATCGCTAAGAAATCATTCATTTGTGCACGACCATCTGCTGCCATTTCATACCCTACTGGCGATTGCATAAATGCACTTGCAGTTAAAATCCAAAATGCTGATAACATTGTTCCAATTGAAAGGAGCCAAATACATAAAAGGTGAACGCGCTTCGGCAATTTATCCTCACCGAATACCCATAAACCTAGGAATGTAGACTCAATGAAAAATGCCAATAAACCTTCAATCGCAAGTGATGGACCAAACACATCACCTACGAAACGTGAATAGGTTGACCAGTTCATACCAAACTGGAATTCTTGTAGAATACCAGTTACTACACCTACCGCAAAGTTTACAAGGAATATTTGTGTCCAAAACTTCGTCATCTTCTTATAAATTTCTTGTCCCTTTACCACATATAACGTTTGCATTAATGCAATGATAAAAGCTAAACCAATAGACAGCGGAACAAAAAAGTAATGGAAAATCGTTGTTGATGCGAATTGTATTCGTGCCAATTCGAGCGTTTCCATACTACAATCACTTCCTTCATAATTTTTTATATCGTAATTTCGATTGAGTTGTATGAATAAAGCAACTCAAATCTTAGAAATGTAGAAAGATAAATTTGTTTATGTACTTTTAGAAAATAGAAATTTTCAGTTTTTAAGATAATTACAAAAGAACTTTCTCATAAAATTTACCTTTTCACTATTTCAGTAGTGTTTTATCCGTTAATCGAATTGTATAATATACCTGCATAGTAAATTCAGCTGATTTTTGACGTATTATTGACATCATTTTGTCTGAAATATGTCTTTTGTCATTTTTTTGAATTAGATTTTTCTCATTACTAAAATGTATTTTTTTAATATAAGACTTACTTTCACATCAATAAAATAATCGTTTCTCTCTTCATACACTTGACTTTTTCGCGAAAAAATGTCCTCTGTACCAACAGATAAATCAGTTAGTTTTTTGTCAAGAGAAAAATGTATTTTTAAAATTCAAACACAAAATATTGTTATTCAAAAATAGGAAACACCTTCCCTCTTTCTAGACTGAAAATTCATTTTTTTGTCATTTTTTCAAACTAAATTCATACATAAAAAAACCGAGAATCGATTAGACTCTCGGTTTTTTAAAAATTATTTTGCTGTATGTTTTCTAACAGCCGGTAAAATTTCAGTAGCAATTAATTCAATATTTTTCTCAATTTCATTAAGTGGTACACCACCAAAATCAATTTGTGCCATAAAACGCTGTTGTCCAAACAATTCATATTGGTAAAGCATTTTTTCAATAATTTGTTGCGGGCTACCAACCATTAATGCATCACGGTAATCTACTGCATTTGTAAATTGTTGCTTTGGATACCCACCACCACGCAGTGTAAGCATACCAGCATTAATATGAGGATAGTATTCATTAAATGCATCTTGTGAATTTTTTGCTGTATAAAATAAACTCGTTGTTGCAACTGGCAAACTTGCTGGATTAAATCCACTTTGTGCCGCAGCCTCACGGTAGGCATCTACTGATCCTTTAAAGTTAATAGCTGGGCCACCTAGTGTTGTTATCATCATTGGTACACCCGCACGTCCTGCTTTAATCGCACTAGCTGGCGGGCCACCAACTGCACGCCAAATTGGTAAGTTATTATTTTTAGCTCTTGGAATAACCGATGCATATGCAAGCGGCGCTCTGAACTGTCCGTTCCATGTTACATGTTCCTCTTTATTAATTTTTAATAAAAGATCCATCTTCTCTTCAAATAACTCTTCATAATCATTCACATCATAACCAAGTAAACTATATCCTCCAATACGAGATCCACGACCAGCTACGATTTCTGCACGTCCATTAGAAATTAAATCAATTGTAGCAAAGTCCTCATATACTCGTACCGGATCAGATGTACTTATTATTGTTGCTGAACTTGCAATTTTTATATTTTTCGTAGCTTGTGCAATAGCTCCTAAAATAACTGTATGAGCTTGCGTTGTAAAATGCGTTTGATGACTTTCACCGACAGCAAATACATCAAGTCCAGCTTCATCCGCTAACTTAGCTGTTTCAATTAATTCATGAATTCTTTGTTCTGCACTAATCTTCTCTCCGTTATGCGGATTTAAAACATGATCCCCAATCGAATATAATCCAAACTCTATTCCTTTACTTGTATCCATACGGTATTTTTCCATAGTTGCTCTCTCCTTTAATGAAGTGTAATTAGTTTCTCTATTAAAAAGGTTGGTAAGTCAAGTGTATCTCCCTATTACCTACACCATCACTTGATTAGTCAATTGATGGTGTAAAAAAAATTACTCATGTGGTAATTCTTTTTTCTCACTATGCTTATGAACTTTCGTCATTAGCTCGTATAATATTTTTTGCTCTTCTTCATTTAATACATCATCAAAAAACGATGATTGAAATGCAAGTTGCTCTGGCAATGCTCTCTCTAAAGCTGCTTCCCCTTGCTCTGTAAGGCTAATTGTTTTCGTTTTCCAATCTTGTTTTCGTACAATATATCCTTCTTTTTCAAGACGAGTTAACATTCGAGAAATACCACCTTGTGTAACAGTTACCTTTTCAGCTAACTCCATCTGTGTTAGTGGTTGATACGTACGTATTTGCAAAAGCACATCAAATTGAGCTGTCGTTAAATCAAAACGTTTTAAAAACTCATTTGACATCTGATTACTTTGGTTCGTAAATCGTATTAAACGTAACCATATTAATGACCCTATCGTATTATCACGCATGTTTGATCACTTCCTATCGTGAATCTTACTATCACTTTACTACGCAAGTGATAAAAAAGCAAGAGAAAACGTGAAAAATATCTCATTAGAGTATCGCTATTCTTAACTTTCCATTTCATTCATTGCTATATTTAAAGCTGCTACCGCTTTTGGCCAGCCAACATAAAAAGCCATATGCGTTATTAACGCAATCATTTCATTCTCCATAATTCCATTTTGCTTGGCCAGCCGCAAATGAAATGGTAATAGTTCTGTCTGATTAAGACTAATTAGTGCCGCTACTGTACATAGACTTCTTTCTCTTAATGTTAAAGTGGCATCTCGCCACACTTCCTCGAACAATATCTCTTCACTATATTGAGCAAATGCAGGGGCCATTTCTCTCATTTTCTTTTGAATACAATATTCAATGGATTCATTCATCATTTCACTCCCCTTCATTTTACCAATTGCGCCACTCCTTGACCAAACGACCAATTCTCAGCAGCTGTCTCATTTAGTGTAATAAAAATGTCTGCACTTTTTATACTAGAACATTCAGAAACCCTCATGGATATCGACTGATACAGATCCCTTTTCTGTTTTATCGTTCTTCCCGGTCCACATGTAATAGAAACATAAATCATATTCTCTGTTCTCTTTTCTCCTCTTTCTAATAAATAATATGGATTAAATAAAAAGTGATTTTGTTTATAAGGTAAAAACATTTGAAAAAAATCATTTTCAGGGATGTTAAAATGTTCAATTAATGAAAGATGAATACATTCACCTATCTTTTTCAACTCTTCTTTATTTAATATATTTTCATGATAATAAACGTTCACAAAGGGCATACATTTTCATTCCTTTTTCTTAATTTAACTTCAACAAGTTTTCATCGTGAAATGTGCAAAATCTCATATACTGTAACTCCTTTATTGGTTACCATGTCAGGCTTTCCTTCATAAAAATCAAACTGACTATACCTCCATTTATCTGGATTATAAATGATTACATTTCCTAAACATTTTTCTATGTTTTGTACATTTTCATTTATAGTATTTAATTGCGTTCCCTTCAGTGAATTACTTTTGGAAATACTCCCTGTAAACTCAACAGCATATTTACTTTTTTTAAAATCATCACTTAAATTAACAACTAATGGAACACCTATATTTATTTGTTGCCATCCAAAAGATTGTAAAATATTATCGTAATACCCTTCAAATATAAATTTGTTCATTCCTTCATGGCCATTCCAAATATATAAAGGTGCATAACAGTTATAGAAATTCCCGTCCTTTCCTGCCTCTGTAATTAAATACGCTTTGAAATTCAATTCTTGAAAACCATCCGTTTTATGTCCATTATCCTTTACCCTTTTTTTAACGATTTCCATATGATAATCCTTTGGCAAAATGACCTTATATTGCATTCCATTCATGTTTATCACTCACTTTCTATCTTATATACACAATGATAAACCGATGAGTGACTAGCGTAAAATAGGTATAAATTATGCTTGATATCATTTATAATGATACCGTATAAGGAGCTGTGATACATGGAAATAAATGATCTTATTATATTCAAAACTGTAGCTAGTGAAGGCTCTATTAGTAAAGCTGCTAAAGAGTTAGGATATGTTCAACCAAACGTAACTGAGCGAATCAAAAAATTAGAACAAGAATTAGAAACACCTTTACTACATAGAGATAACAAAGGTGTTTCCTTGTTACCCTCAGGTGACATTTTATTAGACTACACGAATCAAATATTAACTTTAGTAGAAGAAGCGAAAGATAAAATTAAAACGAGTGGTTCTTCTTATATCATCGCGACGTCACAATCTATTTTGACTAATTATGTAAGTAAGCGTATTAAAGAAAATTTCAGGAATTATCAAATATATGTAGAAAATAGTAGTCATTTGCATAAATTACTGCAACAACAAAAAGTTGATATGGTCATTACTTACGAGGATGATCCCGAAGCAGCTTTTAAAAAAGTATTTACTACTTCCATTTCTGTTGGCTTATTAAAAGCGAAAGAAACGCCTATCATTGACTATTCAAAGGAACTCTTCTTCGTTAGTAATGATAAAAAGTGCCCTTTTAGAAATAAGACGATACAATTTCTAAAAGAAAATAATTTATCTCAAGGTCAACTTCAACAATTAGATTCTTATTCGCTTATGGAAGAGTTTATTCAGGACGGTAAAGGAATAGCCTTTTTACCGATTAAAAATGATAACATAGTGCCCATTGAAGATGTTCTCATTGAGAAATTAGCTGTTCATTTTTTTACAAATCGAAACTCTTTAAAAAAAATACCTAATGAACTATTTGATTAATATAATTGCTAGGTTTACAAACTAACTAATTACATACACCAATAAAAATCCCTCCTTTACGAATTTAAAAGAGGGATTTTCATATTCTATACAATTGATTCTTCACACGTTTTGCTCCACTTCTGCACTTTTCTCCTTCTTATTCCGTTTCATATTCTTCAAACTCTTTACCGTTCCAACTAATCCTTTCGGAAAAACTAGCAATACGATAATGTACAATAAACCAAGAATAATTGTCCATCGTTCAAAAATTGGATACGCTGTAGCTAGTTCTGATAAATAATATTTCAGTGATTCAATAATTCCAGCTCCCGCAATTGCTCCAATTAACGTTCCAACACCTCCAATCATTGTCATCAATAATACATTTAATGTCATTTCAATTGAAAATACAGTCGTATTAACAAATCGTAGTGTGATAACAAATAAGCCACCGCTAATCGCAGCTACTACTCCTGCCACAATACTAGCAATAATTTTATAATGAAGAACTTTATACCCTAGTGCTTCCACACGTTGTTCATTTTGTGAAATTGCCTTTAATACTTTTCCAATAGAAGATTTTGTGAAAAGTCGTAACAGAATAAAAATGACAATTAAACATATAAGCGTTACATAATAAAAGGTAAAACGATCACGAAATAAGTCTGGTACACCAAATGTAAAACCATCCCCTCCGTGAGTGAGCCCACGCCATTTTTCAGCAAGTACGAAAAACAACTGTGAAATAGCAAGTGTTAGCATTGCATAAAAATGACTTTTCAGACGCAATGAAAGCAAGCCGATTATATAACTAACAATTGCTGAAATGATAATTGCAGCTACTATCCCTATTAAAAAGTTCGTTATGGATACTCCTTGCCGATCAAATAAAAGCGCTACCCCATATGCTCCTATTCCAAAGAACATACAGTGACCGAACGATACAATTCCGGTATATCCAAGCAATACATCAAAACTCATTGCAAAAATAGCAAAGATGAAGATTTGAGTGAACAAAATTAACAAACTCCGTGAATCATTTACGAATGGAAATACACTTAAACAAATGAGCATACATACTCCGAAGTATACTTTAATTCGATTTGATGTGTTGTTCACCATTTCACCCCTTTTCACCAACAAGTCCGTTTGGCTTTACTATTAAGAAAAATAGTAACATTAACATATTAATTGCAAGCGATAAATCCGGTATAAAATACGCTGTAAAAGCACCAGCTAATCCGACAATTAAAGAAGCGATTGCTGAACCCTGTACGCTTCCTAATCCTCCAATGATTACTACTATGAAAGCTAAAATCGCATACTGCATACCCATCTCGGCGAAAATAACTCCTGAATACGGTGCTAATAAGAAGCCTCCCAACGCTGCCATCCCTGCTCCTAATAAAAAGACGAAAGAAAATATCGCTTTTACGTTAATACCGAGCGCTTGAACCATCTCTTTATCCATTACACCTGCGCGTATCATAAGACCTATCTTTGTTTTCTTCAGCAATAATAGTAAGGCAATGTAAATGATGATCCCAATTAAAATAACGAATAAACGATATTTAATTAATATAATACCTTCAAATGTATAACTACCTTGTAACCATAACGGTAATTTCGCACCAATTGGATTAGGTCCCCAAAATACTTTAATACATTCACTAAGTACAAGCATTCCTCCAAGCGTCACAAGAAGCTGGCGAACATGATTTCCATATACCGGTCTAATAAGGAATCTTTCTAAAATGAATCCAAGAAACATCCCCATAGCAATTGCTCCAATTAACGCTAATACATAACTACCTGTCATATTAAATAGCCAAACACCTGTAAATGCTCCCCACGCAAATAAACCACCATGTGCGAAGTTTAGAACGCTCATTAAACCAAAAATAAGTGAAAGACCTGATGCTAATAAAAAAATGAGCATCCCTGTTGAAATCCCATTTACAAATAAATTGATTAACACATCCATCCTTCTCACCCCGGATTCATGTTAAGAGATCCCTAAATATTTATGACACATTTCCTTATCCTCTTTTAATTCATGCATAAAACCGTTATGAACAATTTTTCCGTTATCCATAATATAAAAGTAATCCCCAATTTGACTAGCCATCATAAAATTTTGTTCAACGAGTAAAACTGTTGTTTTCTCCTTCATTTTCAAAATGGCTATCATTAATTTTTCTATCATAATAGGGGACAAACCTTTACTCGGCTCATCAATAAGTAATAAACCATCACTATTAATAAATGCTCTTGAAATTGCTAGCATTTGCTTTTGCCCTCCGCTTAAGAGTCCGCTTTTTTTGTGCCAAAACTGCTTTAAATCTGGAAATAACTCAAGCATCCACTCAATTTTCTCTTCCGCTTCTTCGCCCTTACCTCTAGCAAGAGCGAATGTTTCTTCTACTGTCAGGTCGTAAAAAATACCTTGATTTTCTGGTACATACCCTATTCCTTTCCTTGAAATCAAATGTGTAGATAATCCATTTACTTGTGTACTATCATAATAAATTTCACCATGTGCGATATGGTGAAAACCCATAACCGAACGTAATGTCGTAGTCTTCCCTGCCCCATTTCTTCCAAACAGTACAGTAATCGTTCCTTTCTCAACAGCAAGAGATACCCCTTGCAAAATATGAAACTGATCTAAATACGTCTCTATATTATTCACTTGTAATAGTGCCACTATATAATCCTCCTAAATAAGCACTTTGTACACGCTCATCTTTCATAATTTCTTCGGGCAAGCCTTCAGCCAATAGCTCTCCATGGAATAAAACGATAAGATGGTCTGACAAACCTAGTACCATATCCATTTTGTGTTCAATCAGTACAATTGTACTTTCTGGATGTTTTTTAATATTTTCAATCACTTGTAAAATAGCCGGTACCTCCTCAACTGATATACCTGCTGTCGGCTCATCAAGTAGTAACACATCCGTTTTTAAAGCTAATAACATCGCAAGCTCTAACTTTCGTTTTTCTCCATGTGCTAAATCTTTCGCTAATACATGTTCTTTCTCCTGAAGTAATACTGTTTTTAAGAAACGTCTCGCCTCTCCCACTTGTTGTTTAAATTTTGCCGAAATCGGAAAAAAACTATAGTAATCTTGAACAAATGATTGAACACTTAAACGAACATTTTCAAGTACCGTTAACTCCGGGAATATATTTGTAAGCTGAAAAGAACGACCAATTCCTAATCGAGTTCGATCTGAAATTGATAAATTTGTAACCTCTTGTCCTTTAAAATACACTTCACCCTTCGTTGGAGAAATTTGTCCACTAAGTAAATTAAATAACGTTGTCTTTCCTGCACCATTTGGTCCAATAATGGAAATGAGCTTTCCTTTTTGTACTGTCAAATTCACATCCTTAATAACTTGATGCTCGCCAAAAGATACGCTAAGATTTTTCGTTTCAAGTAAATGTGTCACGAAATCCCTCCCTTTAAAGCTTTCAGTAAGAAAGAAATACGTATAAAGAGGGTACTCCCTCTTTATACAAAAACAACAGAAAATTCAGTCTATTTATTTTGAACTGGTGGTTCTGTCTCTTTCATCGTTAATTCTCGCTCTAATACTGGCACCGGATAATCAACACCATCTTGCTTTTTCAATGTGATAGAATACAGTGTCTGCATCGCTTGGTGATCCTTTTCTCTAAATTTCATCTTTCCTTTCGGTGTCTCAAATTCCATTCCTTCCATTTTCTTAATCAACGTATCTACATCTGTATCCCCTTTTGATTTCTTTAAAGCTTCTACAATAGAAATTGCCGCTGACATTCCACCTGCTGTAAATAAATCTGGCACCGCACCATTAAATCGTTTTTTATGTTCTTCCACTAACCAATCATTCACCTTATTTTTCGGGAGCGTATGATAATAAACAGAAAAACCTTGCATTCCTACTAACGCATCCATCGTTTTTAATGCCGGTATATCTGGTGCACCGGTAGAAATTTTAATACCTTGCGCTTCCACATTCATATCTTTTAACTGTTTCCAAGGTGAATTTGCCCCAGCCCAAACGATAAATAAATAATCTGGTTTGGAACTAATGATATTTTGAATATTTGCAGTGAAGTCAGTCGAATTTATATCAGCATATTGCTCGTTTACAATATTCGCACCTAATTTCTTCGCTCCAGCTTTAAATGCCGCAACCCCTTCACGGCCAAATGCATTATCTGGGGCAAACGTCGCAATCTTTACATCTTTTTTTGCAATTGCAGCTGCTCCTGCAATTGCATCTTGCGAAGAGCTTCTTCCTGTTCTAAAAATATATTTATTCCAATTCTTCCCGGTAATACTATCGGCAACTGCCGGTTCTACAACCATTATTTTTTCATATTCTTCAGCTAATGGTAAAACCGCTAATGTATCACTTGAACTAGACGATCCGACTAAAAAATCGACTTTCTCTTCTTCTAATAACTTCGTAGCTTTTTTAACGGCTACCTCTGCTTTTGTTTCCGTATCTTCTACAACAAACTTAATCTTCTTCCCTTCCACTTTCCCAGTTCCGCCCGTTGCATAGTCCAACCCTAATTCAAATCCGTTCACTGTTTGTTTTCCATACGATTCTAATGGACCTGTTAATGAAGCAAGAACCCCTACCTTAATCGTCTTTTCATCCTCTGTACTTGTTTTCTTTCCTGAACAAGCTGCCGTTATTAATAACGAGCCTAAAACACAACCAGTAGCCATCATTCTTAGCCATTTACGTTTTTTCATCGACATTGTGATCCTCCCCATACTTTACTTTCTGATAGAGTCAAACACGCCAAAGTCCCCTGCCCGTAATCATGACTAACTATAGGATAGGTAATGGAAAACTCCTGTAGTATCCTCTACATTCGGCACAAATCTATAATCACCTTCCTATTAAATGGAAACGGACATACAATCAATATATATTCTGATTCCCAATTGAAAATACTGTTTCATTACAGTATTAATCACGAAAAAAGCTACAATAATTAACTTAAGTTATTAAGTCAATCATTGTAGCCTCCCTAAAAAGCACTTAATTATTTTCTACTTTCTCTAACCCTTCAGCCAATTGTTTCTTATCTAGCCCTTCCCCTATTACTACCAAGTTCGTTGGGAAACCGAAGTCTTGTTCCAGTAAAGTCGGTACCCCGAACGAATATTGGAATAGGTGCGGGTATTTATCTCCATGGAATTTCAAAAATCCTTTTACACGATAAATACTATCTGGTAAATTCGAAAGCCATTCATATAATTTGTCTTGATCAATCGATTTCGTAAATTGATACGTCATCGTTTGTATATGTAAATGCTGTTTGACATGTAGTGTCTCATGTTCCCCGTCATTCGTAAATTCAGCCTCTTCTATGTCTTCTAAAGATATATTACAATATTTTGTTTCAAACAATTTCGCATGATTATTTATCGCTTTCACTTCTTCAATTACTTTGTTCTTATCCGCATCTGTTAGTAAGTCTGATTTATTAATTAAAATGTGGCTACCAAACTTCAGTTGCTCATGTAATAATTGCTGAACGTTTGCACTTAATACACTTCGATTTAACCATCTTACTGCATCTAAAACGACTACAATTGATTTCACGTCTAAGAAAGGTGCTAAAATTGGTGATACACATGCATCTAACACTTCAATTGGATGCGCAACACCTGTCGTTTCTATATAAATAACATCTGGTCTTTCTTGCTGATATAACGAATGCAATTGTATTTCAAGCTCTTCTTTTAGCGTACAACAAATACATCCTTTCAGAAGCTCTCTTAAAACATTCTCTTTTCCAATAATATCGGTATCTACTGAGTATTCACCAATTTCATTCATTAATACTGCAACTTTTCTATTCTTCTTTTTCTCAGCTAACAATAAATTTTGTAATAATGTTGATTTTCCACTACCTAAAAAGCCACCTAATATATGAATTTCTACTTTATTCATTTGATCGACCATCCATTTCTTTACTTCAAACGTATTCAAAGCGTAATAATTACGATTTATATTTATCATTTTATTAAAAGAATGACCATTTGTAAACATAACAGATTCACTGTTCGTTTACTTCATGTGCAACCCTAACTCCAGACTCTATTGCTCCTTGCATCCATCCATGCGTTAATGTCGTATGCTCTCCTGCAAAGTGTACTTTGCCAGCTGGCGGCGTAATATACGGAAATAACTCGAGCTCTTGACCTGGTTCGAAAGCCGTAAATGCGCCGCAAGAATACGGATTTTCACTCCAGCTAAAAGATGTTCCAGTAACAAATTCACTATAGACGATGTCACCGTATATTTCTGCTAAATTTTTTAATGCGTAACGAATACGATCTCTTTGAGGGAGACTATCCCACGTTAACGCCTCATCTGCCCACGTATAACTCGCTAAAACGATGGCTGCCCCTGGTGTATGAATGCCATAACTCGGATAATATGTAAATCGAATCGGTAAATCTGTAATAGATTTACCGCCGTATTGTCCCGCTTTCTCCCAAAATCTACTTTTAAACTCTATCGCAATTTTAGTTGCAGCAATATAATTTAACTCACGAATTGCTCGTCTTTTAAAATAAGAAAATAAATGATATGGGTGAACTTCTACAAATCGTAACGCTGAAAATGGAATTGTAATAATAGCACTATCGCCTGTTACGATAAATGGATGTAACGTTTGCTCATGACTTCCTTGCATCATTACTTTATTATCTTCCTGTATAATTTTTTCTACTTTATACGACATAAAAATATTATCTTTTAACTCCGGTAAAAATGAATTTGGTAATGCATCCATTCCGCCCGTTATCTCGTAATATTTTGTCGTTGAGGTAAAAAAGATCATTTCACGTAATACTTCGATTAAAGACATTCCCATATATGCTTCCATATCAAGAAGTACACCGATCATATCTATTGCTCCGTCTGAATAATACTCAATTAAAAATGAGCCAAGCGAATATGCTTTATACTTTTTTTCAACGATAATCCAATTTTTATGAGGATCTTTTTTTATAAAATTTAGTATTGGTTCTAATACTACTAACATTAACTCTTCTGCCGTTTTTCCCTTTTCGTTCTCTATAATTGGATATCCAAGTATACTTGGATTTCTTTCGAATATGCTCAATCTCGTTTTAATATTATTCGTATAAATAATATCTGAAGCGGTTTTATTTATAAACAGATTTAACGGTAATTTAAACTTACAAATGTAAGCTAAAGTTAACTCATGTGTTTCAGGAATTCGCATCGGTCCTGCATTAAAATACAAACCAGAGCTAAATGGTTCACGGATCGTATATATTCTTCCGCCTATTCGGTTATTCGCTTCTAAAATTGTTATATTATGACCTGCTTCTTTCAATAACGATGCTGCAACTAAGCCCGAAATCCCTGCACCAGCAATAATAATCTGCTTTGGATTCTTCGTTTTAACGAGCCCCACATTAATAATATGAAGCATTTTTTCCATCGTTAATGGCTGCATCATACCCTTTTCTCCTTCAATAAAGGATTTTATTGCAGTATATTCGGTTCACTTACGTACTATGTTTCATGCAAGAAATTGCACGGATACATTTTCAAATACTTGAATATCTTTTATAAAATGTAATAAACTAGATATGACTCTATAGAAGTAAGACGTATTATCTTACATAATAAAATCAATGAAATTGCGAGGAATTTTGAAATGAAAAAAGGTATTAACCGTGTTGTATTAGTAGGAACAGGAGCAGTTGGATGTAGTTACGCTTACTGCATGATTAACCAAGCTGTAGCTGAAGAATTTGTTTTAGTTGATGTAAACGAGGCAAAAGCTGAAGGAGAGGCAATGGATTTAAGTCATGCTGTTCCTTTTGCACCAGCTCCAACTAGAGTATGGAAAGGCAGCTACGAAGATTGTAAAGATGCTGATCTTGTAGTTATTACGGCTGGATTACCACAAAAACCAGGCGAAACACGTTTAGATTTAGTTGAGAAAAACGCGAAAATCTTTAAACAAATCGTTCGTAGTATTATGGATAGCGGATTTGATGGTATCTTCTTAATCGCAACTAACCCTGTCGATATTTTAACTTATGTAACTTGGAAAGAATCTGGTTTACCAAAAGAACGTGTAATCGGTTCTGGTACAACTCTTGATTCTGCTCGTTTCCGCTATATGTTAGGTGAGTATTTCGATATTGGTCCTCACAACATTCATGCTTATATTATCGGAGAACATGGTGATACGGAACTTCCTGTTTGGAGTCACGTATCCATTGGTATTCAAAAACTACAAACACTTCTTGATAAAGACAACACATACACGCAAGAAGATTTAGACAAAATCTTCATAAATGTTCGTGATGCAGCTTACCATATTATTGAGCGAAAAGGTGCAACTTACTATGGTATTGGTATGTCACTTCTACGTGTTACTAAGGCGATTTTAAACGACGAAAATAGTGTATTAACAGTATCAGCTTACTTAGAAGGTCAATACGGTCAAAAAGATGTTTATATCGGTGTACCTGCTGTATTAAATCGCGGCGGTGTTCGTGAAATTTTAGAAGTGGAATTAAGTGAAGAAGAAGAATTAAAATTCGATCACTCTGTTCAAGTATTGAAAGAAACAATGGCACCCGTTCTTTAAGCGTGTATGCAAAAAAGCAATCCAATTTATTTTGGATTGCTTTTTTTATTTATTTTCTATTTTTTAATCGTCTCCTCATTATTTACATTCAGTACATCTAATAAGAAGATGAAGATTGGTATACCAATAATAAGCCCCCATATTCCAAGGAAATGCTCTGAAAAGATAAGAATCATAAATGTATAAAAGATTGGTAAATTCGTTTTCGCAGACATGAACTTCGGGTTTAAAAAATAACTTTCAAGAGCATGGATTATTGTAATGAACACAAGTATGTATACAACGTACATAACTCCGCCTACGTTATAAGCAATAATACATAGCGGGAACAAGGAAATGATTACACCGGCAACAGGAATTAATCCTAGTAAGAAAATCATGACAGCTAATACGAGAAGCTGCGGAAATCCTAAAACGATTAATGCAATGACAGTAAGAATACAATTGACAATTGCAATTAAAAACTGCGCTTCAATTACTTTACCGAACGATCTTGCAAACCTTTCACCAAAATATGCAATCTCCTCATAAAAAACCTTCAGACTACTATCTTTAAATTTCGAAGTAAATGATATGATACGTTCTTTTTCTAACAAGAAAAATAAACTTAAAATAAGAGAGAGTAGTATTTGCAAACTGACTTTTCCTATATTTGCAATCGATTGATATATGACATCTACACCTTGTTCTATATATTTTGAGACTTCCATCCCATTAATTGTTGAGAGCGCATATTTAATGATCTCATTATCCGGTGGATTTTGAAAAAACAACCTAAACTGATAAATCAATTGGGAAATTTGTATCGTTAGCACAGGTAAGTATTTATATAATGTTGTGCCGATAAAAGTAACTAATATGATATACAAACATGCGATAACAATTTTCCGATTCACTTTCAATTTTTTTGAAATAAAACGTTGAAACCGATCCATTAAAAATGTCAGTATAAACGTAATTAATATTAAATTAATCATACTTTTTAATCCATATAATACAAGCGCTACTATTATTAAAACGAGAAACCGTTGGAACCCTCTACTTCGAAAGAAATTTTTCACTTCATTCATTAAGATTTAACCTCCCCCTTCAATGGATGGAAATTGAATATATTACATTTTATGAACTTCTATAGACAATCTTTCTTACTAATTGAGAAGAATCCTTTTTTTCTTTTAATAATGTTAGATTCTTTTTATATTAGCCGACCAACATTATTTAGTGGCGCTCTTTTTTTCATTTATCCTTTTACAGTTTTGGTGATTTTCTATTTTTAGACTGTTGTTCATACGCATATCCTATATTGAACAGTTCTTTCTCACCAAATTGCTTCCCGACAAACACTGCACCTACTGGCTCTCCATTGTCATCATATCCTGCTGGCACCGCTAATTCTGGATAGCCAGCTACAGCTGATAGAAGAACTTCTTCGTTGTTAATCATAACTAAAGCATCCAAACCTTTTTCTACTAAATACCTATCTAGCTCTTTTCTTGCATTTTCTTGACTCGTTTGCACAACTTTTTGAAACTCATCTTTCGTTATAGCAGATTTTTCAGATCCCTCAATTAATGTTTGTCCATATTTTATTCGTCTATTACTATCCTTTTTATTAAACGTTATAATCTCTTCTAGCGATTTTACCGGTACATTTTTTTGCTTTGAAAGATAATCGTTAACATTATGTTTGAACTCATATTCTAATGTTTGCAAATTATCTACACCCCCAGCGTTTAACTGAATATCATCAGTCAAGATCGCACCTGCATCTTGAAGGTCTTTTCTAATCTTTTCTGCTACTTCTTTTCTATTTTCATCTTGTCGATCTATTGAAAAAAGAACTCCTACTTTTTTCCCTTTCAATCCGTCTATTGATAAGTCCTTCGTATAATCAATTCTTTCTTTATCTTTCACTTTTTCTGTCATAGCATCTTTTTCATCATAACTTACCATTATGTTAAATAACGTTGCTGCATCCTTTACTGTTCTTGCCATCGGTCCTGCTGTATCAAGTGTTTCAGCTAATGGAATAATGCCTGATCTACTCACCATACCTAGTGATGGACGTAATCCAACTACTGATTGCTGCGTCGCTGGTGCTACAATTGATCCAGTCGTTTCCGTCCCGATTGCAAGTGGTGCAAAATCTGCGGCAACTACTGTAGCAGATCCAGAACTGGATCCCGATGTATCAAACGTAATTGGACCGTACGGATTCAAATTTTGTCCTTTTTTCCCGCTATATCCGCTAGGTATTGTAAAGGATAAATAATTTGCCCACTCAGACATATTCGCTTTTCCTAAAACGAAAGCACCTTCTTCTTTCAACTTCTTCACAATCGTCGCATCTTCATCTGCAATCCAATCTTTTAACACATACGTGCCCGCACTTGTTGGCATCACCTTTTCCGTTTGTATATTATCCTTTACGATAACTGGCATGCCGTATAAATTTGACTTCTTATTGAAAGATCTCTCTTTATCTAACTTTCGCGCTTCTTCTATTGCATTTGGATTAATCTCTGTAACAGCATTTAATGATATTCCATTTTGGTCATGTTCTTGTATTCTAAAAAGGTAAAGAATCGTTAATTCTTCATATGATAATTTCCCATCATCAATCATTTTTTGAAGCTCATCTACAGTCGCATTTACGACTTCTTTTTCTTTTATCTTTATATTTTCTATGTTAATACCTTTCAACTGATTATGTATCGGTTTTAACACTCTATCTTTATCATATACGATACGCTCCGGTTCCTTTGGAAAATAATTTTTATACATGTAATATCCTCCGGCACATACCAACAGGACAATACCTCCAGCAATCGACAACGTTATCTTTACCCACTTTTTCATGTTGTTACCTCCACTCTAAAAGTTGCTAAATTGTATTGAAAAAGAGAGTTATCCTTGTAACTCTCTCTAATTAAAATGCTACATGAAAAAATGAAGAATTTCAATTTCAATACTTCTTTTTTTGCATTTGCTTCGCTAATAATTCTTTCACCTGATTATATGTTAATCCTGAATTCTTATTTAAACGTTTTACTTCCTCAACATCAGTACCTACTACTGTATATTGTTTCTCATCATTCATTTTTCCACTTCCCTTTCTATTGCATTATTTCTAATATTTTTCCCCTAAACTCATATAAATTAATACAAATAAGGAAACCATACGAAATTCGATAGCTAAAGGGAATTCAGTTACATAAGAGGAAAAGATAAAAAAATGTCGAATGTATATATTTGTTTAATTTAAGGGTTTGGAGGGTACATTTTGAAAACATATGAGTTTAAACATAACATTCCAACATTGGAAGAGTATAAATATTTATGTGATTCTGTTGGATGGACTAATTATATGAATTTTGAAGTGGCGGAAACTTCACTGAAACATTCTATTCACTGCATCACAGTCAATGATAATGAAAAAATTATCGGCATGGGGAGAATTGTTGGTGATGGATCTATCTATTTCTATATTCAAGATATAGTAGTTCATCCAGATTATCAGAAACATGGTTATCGGGAAAGAAATCATGCATCGTTTAGTTACATACTTACATGAAAATGCCCCTGATAAAGCGTTTGTCGGTTTGTTTGCATCAGAAGGTAAAGAATCGTTCTATGAGAAATTTGATTTTAAAGATTACTCACCAAATATGACGGGAATGTTTACTGTCATTTCAAAAACATAATAGATTTTTAATTGTAAGGAAACACTTCGGTTCATATGAAGGAATTTGTTCTTGCAGTATGTGTTTATCTTTAACATTACATACGAAAGGAGAGTACATATATGGCTCATATGTACTCTCCTTTTATTTCACTCTTTACATATTAAATTTCTTAATAAAATTTCACTACATCTTCAGTAGGTAAAAATGTTCTTTCTCCTGGTTGTTCATTTGGCTCACCAAATGGCATTTGTCCTACTAAGCTCCACTCAGCTGGAATGTTCCAAGTTTCTTTCACTTCAGCATCTACAATTGGATTGTAGTGTTGCAGGGATGCGCCAATTCCTTCAGCCGCTAATAACATCCATACAGTATGTTGTAACATTGCATTTCCTTGATGAGACCAGAATGGGAACTGATCTTTATATAATGGTGCATTTTCTTGCATTTTTTCTACTGTTGCTTGATCTTCAAAGAATAACACAGTCCCAACACCTGTATGGAAACCTTTTAATCTTTCTACAGTCGCTTCAAAGTTTTCTGCTGGTACGCGGGCTCTTAGTGTTTCTTTAACAATATCCCAAAACTTTTCATGCTCTCCATCCATTAATACAACCATACGGCCACTTTGCATATTGAAAGATGTTGGTGCGTGTAAAGCTGTTTTTAAAACTTCTTCAATTCTTTCTTTCGTAATCGCATCGTTTTTTGTTACTTTACGAATAGAACGACGGTTCACGATTGCTTCTTTTAAGTTTGTTGTAGTTGCTGACATGTTAATTCCTCCAAATATTTGTTTTATAATTTATTTTGTTATTTCATAACAAGCAAATTAGCAATATCCATCTGTATTACACTGCATACCTTCAAATGAATTTGTTTTTTCCTTTTCAATTTCTTTATCAATTACTCTTTGTAGCGTTTCTTTACTAGCAAGCCCTTGAATGACTTCATCTCCAATCATGACTGTTGGAACAGCCATAATATTCGCTTCATCATATGCGTGCTGAATCGCTTCTTGATGCTTTTCTTTATATTTTCGATTTACTAAAGCATCTTTAAA
Source organism: Bacillus cereus group sp. BfR-BA-01309 (assembly GCF_022664315.1). NCBI lineage: Bacteria > Bacillati > Bacillota > Bacilli > Caryophanales > Bacillaceae > Bacillus > Bacillus cereus group sp. BfR-BA-01309. The sequence continues at coordinate 49,620 of NZ_JAKUHE010000006.1, read as the reverse complement.
TTCAGCTTCAGGAAGACCTACTTCTACCGCTAATTTTGTTAAAACATCAATATCTTCAATATTTTGCTCTTCTTGGAAAAATGCTGTGAATACACGGTGATGATACTCATTTCCAAGTCCACGTTCTTTCGCAAATTGACATCCTTCAAAAGCTAAATGTGTATATGGGTGCGGAGAAACACGCGGCAAACGCATATCGATTCCTAACTTTTTCGCGGTTGGAAGAATGAAAGCATCCCATGAACCTAATTTTTCTGGCTCATTCCATGGATCTATTTTTGAATATGGACTTGGACGTAATTCAAATGGCATCCATTCAATCTCTACATCATTCTCTTTCGCTACCTCATCTAATGGACCTTTTGCTAAAAAACAAAATGGACATATAAAATCTGAGTATACTTTCATTTTTAAAGTCATAATTTTTACACCTTACCTTTATAGTTGTAATCAAACCAGTTACATTGATGATAAAAAAATATAAATATGATTTAAGCATTCATTTTTTCTTGCAAAGTTTCAAACAACTGCCCCATCGTAATATTTCTTAAAACTTCTTCCATCGCAGATTGTGCTTGTATTAATATAACTTCTAATACAGCTTGAATATTCGCTCCAATTGGACAATCTGGATTTGGTTGCTCGTGAATATGAAATAGCTTATCTTCTTCGACTACATTTACTGCATGATACACATCCAACAATGTGATTTCATGTAAATCCTTTAATAATCCCGCACCACCTGGGCCGCGATTTACATATACAAATCCAGCTTGCTTCAAGTACGACATCATTTTACGAATGACTACTGGATTCGTATTTACACTTTCAGCCATATAGTCTGAAGTACAAAGTGAAGATGGATTATTTTTCAAAATAGATAAAATATGAACAGCTATAGAAAAGCGGCTACTAATTTTCATCGTAATCACCACCTCGATGTAATCATTATAGTTACAACAAAAAGATAAGTCAATCCTTTTCATATATTTTTTATAAACAAATTTAAAAGTGCCCCATAATGATATATGGGACACCTCTTGTTATTCTGCAAATAGCGCTTGAAATTCTTCAATAAATAGCTGCACAGCGATTGAAGAATCCTTTAATGAAGGAACAGCTAAAGCAATTTCTCTCCATACTTGCGGTTCCAATTCTCTCGTTTGCACATTCTGTGGTAAATTCGTTAAAGATAATTCAGCTAATATTGCAATCCCTAGCCCTTCTTGAATCATATTTAAAGCTGTCGTAACGGTCGAAATTACATATTCAGCCCGAAGTGGTACGTTAGCTTGTTTAAACATATCAATAATGGGTGGTTCGTATCCGCCCTTACATAATATAATCGGTTCATTCTCTAAATCACTAATTGCAATAGAGTCCTTTTTACAAAGAGGATGATCCTCTCTTAAGATAGCAACCATTTTCCCCTTCGTTAACGGGACAATCTCCATCTCTTTATTAGGCAAAATAACAATTCCTATATCAACAACCCTTGATACTAACCAACCTTCAACTTCTTTAATTGTTCCTTCACAAAGAACGACTTCTAAGTTCGGATACTTCTCCTTAAAATGGTTTATCATTTTCGGCAAAAAATGTGCAGAAGCACTCGGAAAACTCCCAATTCGAATCGTCCCCACTTCGTGTCCTTTCTCCATCGCAACTTCTTGTTCAATCTTCTCTACGCCGTTCAAAATCTCTCTAATATGTACAAGAATTCTGTTTCCTACATCCGTAACGATTAATCCTTTTCGTTTATCACGTATAAGAATCGTAACTCCTAACTCTGACTCAATACTTGAAATGGCGTGACTTACAGCTGGCTGCGTCATATTTAACACCCGAGCAGCCTTCGTAAAACTACCTAGCTCAACAGTTTTTATTAATACTTGCAGTTGTGTAATGGTCATAACTAATCACTTATACTCCTTATAAAAAAGATTCATTTTATTTATTACAGTCGATATCATATCATAGTGAAATGAATAACAACAAGGAGGTCTTACCGTGACACAGCTTTCTCGAACTAAAACGGCCATAATCCTTACCTTTCTCGTTTTCATGTGGGGAATCAATTGGCCTTTATCTAAGTTTGCCCTGCATTATACACCACCCGTTTTATTTGCAGGCGTTCGAACTTTAATTGGAGGGTTCATTTTACTCCTTTTCGCATTACCGAAATACAAAGAGTTACACTTAAAAGAAACTTGGCATTTATACGTTATTTCTTCTTTACTTAACATCATTATATTTTACGGATTACAAACTGTTGGCCTTCAATATATGCCTGCTGGTTTATTTTCCGCCATTGTATTTCTACAACCTGTTTTACTCGGCATTTTCTCATGGATTTGGCTTGAAGAATCTATGTACGGCTTAAAAATTTTCGGGCTTGTTCTTGGATTTATTGGCGTAGGTGTTATTAGCTCTAGTAGTTTAACTGAACATATTTCTATTGTCGGAATCCTTCTCGCGTTAGGATGTGCGATTGGCTGGGCACTTGGAACAGTATTTATTAAGAAAACTGGGCACCGCGTGAATGCTATTTGGATGGTAACACTACAGCTTCTTATTGGCGGTTTTTGCTTAATTGGATTTGGATCAGAGTTTGAAAGTTGGTCCAGCATCGCTTGGAGTATACCGTTTGTTAGCGTACTTCTCTTTATTTCATTCTTTGTTATTGCAATGGGATGGCTTGCATATTTCACACTCGTTGGAGCTGGTGAAGCAAGTAAAGTTGGGGCTTATACATTTCTTATTCCACTAATCGCTATTATTGTAAGTTCAATTTTCTTACACGAGGCCATTACTATTAGCTTATTCATCGGACTATTATTTATTGTGGTGAGTATTTGTTTTGTTAATATAAAGCCGAAAACACTTGCTGTAAGGCAGCAGGTTGAAGTGAAATAAATATGAGAAAGAGCCTACTGTTTGTAGGCTCTTTTTTATATCTTATTTTTTACGACGTACCACAAAAACACACGCACCTACCGACGATACAATCGCTAAAATAGATAAGACAATTGCTATCAATTGCATATTACTAGTGCTTTCATTCTTTTCTACACTAGACACTTCACCATGTTCACCTGTTAATGACGTACCTTTTGCAATTGTAGTAAGTGAATGTGGTTTTTCAGCTTTTTCATCGCCTGTCCATTCAACAATTTCTCCATCTTTATATTGTTGGTATGCATCCCAAGCTATTTTTTGTTCTTTATCCGGATTTTTAGCGACAAAAGTAAATCGCTGGAACTGACCAGGTAAAATCCCATCTCCCGTTGCTTCCCACACTACAGTTTTAACTTTTCCAGCATTATCTTTCTGCTCTTCCACTTTCCATCCTGGCACGGGTTCATACTGTTGAAACTCTACTCCAGACGGGATTTTCAATGTAACTTTTGTCGTTGCTACATTCTTTTCAACAGGTACTTTTATCGTATAAGTCTCCCAAGAATTTACATCTGAAGTTGCTGGCTTCACAGTGACGTGCGCACTAACAGGTAATGAAAAAATCCCCATTGCAATTATTGTTGCGATCATTGTCGTGCCAATTTTTTTTATACGTTTCATTTTATTAACTCCTTTTTATTTATACCTTCTCTTTATCTGCCGCCTACTATAAATTTATAATCCGCATCAAAGCTATCAAGAGATTTTGTTAATCCGTGCACTTGTATATTCCAGTTTCCTATCATGTTAATATACATACCTTCTGCTTCATATTCTCCTGGTGAAACGGCCGAAACTTTAAATGAGCCTTTTCCCATGTTCATATCCAATGATTGCGTAGTTAAAATAATTTGCTCCATATCAGTAACAGGTTGTCCGTTCTCATCCTTTAAAGTAATATGGAATGTATTTTGTCCTACTTTATTAGGACTTACATGTAAAGTAAGTTCATATCCATTATCTAATTGTTTACTCTCTGTAAAAGGTCCAGTAGGTGGCATCGGCGGTGTTTGTACGTTTGTCATAAAAGCTACGATTACGAAAATGATAATTCCTATGATAAACTCTACTTTCACCGTAGCGCCTAATCCTTGCTGTGCTCTCATTTTCCCTTTCACATAATGAACAATTCCCAATATCCCCATGCAAATAAATAAAAGTATTTTTGCTAATAAAGCTAATCCATACTTCGTATCAAATAACGAGTGGATTGTTGGAATAAAAAATGTACTGTTAAAAAGACCTGTTATTAAAATCACGATGACAGCACCTGTTGCCCACGGTGAAAAACGCTTAATCATATCCCAATACATACTCCACTTGTCATCCTCTTTACGTAAAAGAAGAATAATAGTTGATAGACCGCCAATCCATAATGAAGCTGCTAATAAATGTAGAAAGTCCATAACGACAGCAATTTCTTTAAACTTTAAACCATATGCGTGACTATTAAAGGCTTTCATAACAAGTATCCCAATAAACAATACTATCGGAATGCTCCATACTTTAAACGACGATAGCTTTTCACACTTCAGCGCAAAATACGTAACGATTATAAGCAAACTAATAAGAGCCATTTGAGTGAGCCATACGTAACTAAAAACAGAGAGCTGTAATGTTTCTTTTAATAGTAAAGGATCGAATGCTTCTAGCCATGAAACATCAGCATTTATTTTCGCTTGCAATGGTAGATTGAATAGTAAACTAATGAATATGCCAATTAATGAGATCCGTATTATTTTTTTACTTCTTGATTGAACCGAGATTGCATTCCCTTTATACATAATAAGATTAAAGAATAGCACTCCTATAAATAGTGAGAAACTTGTATAAAGAACGCCACGTTCCATAATCATATCTATTTGCGGGACATATCCCATCTCTTCTACTTGTATATCGTCTGCTCCCGCTTCTGCTGATCCAATTCGGAACGGAATCACTCCTTGAATAGGATGACCGTCAGCTGAAATCACTTTCCACTGAATAGAGTAGAGTCCGTTTTTCAAATTTTCTTTTAACCCTGCTTCTAATAATTTTTTATTTTTCTTATCGATATGAGTATCTTTTAAATCTACTCTTGTACCTGATGTATCTCTTACAAACAATGTATTAAAATGCGAAACTTGTATATCCTCATCGAATTCAATTTTCACAACAGCTGGTGCTTTCTTCAACGTTTCATTTTCAGCAGGGTTGGATTTCACAATGTACGCATGAGCAGATGCACTTTTTGGTATCGATATAATAAGCACACATACAATGAATAGCCATGCCCCTAACCTTTTCATTACTTTCACAATCATTTCACTTCTTTCTTACTCATCGCTATACTTCCATTCCTTTAACTTCCCAAGTTCAATTCTCCGGCGAAATATTAACCTGATTAAATATAAATTACTATACAGTATAACTCTTTATTTCTCTCTCACCTCTAAACTTCCAATAAAATAGTAACTACCTTCATAGATACAACTTACATTTTTAAAGTCGATTGTAATTATATCATAAAATATATTTATGTAAGTTCCTGAAGAAGAAAAGTTATCGTGAATCATTTGTGAAGAAAGTGTGAAATACATAAAGTAAAACTTTTATCAGTGGGTGTTTTTGTTCCCCCCTAATTATTAGCCCACGCCAGTCAGACCTTTATGGACGGGAAGCTCCCACCTAACTCTCTCATATTCGCAGACTTTTGAGGTGGTAGTCTTATCGCTCGCAAATAGCCGAAGAAACAAAAAAGGCATTACGTTATTACGCAACACCTTTTCTTAATACAATTCTTTTACTTCTCTTCCAGATAATCACCATAATCCATGCTCATTTCTTTTGTATCTGCTGGGTTAAGATAAAATAACCTTCTATCATGCTTATTAATGGGGAGTGTATGCTCTAATGCTCTAATACCTTGTTCTTTAAACATTTTATGTTTCTGCATATCCTAACCCTATTTTTAAATTCCACTTTCTTTTTTAGGATTAACGCTAATTATTTCCAATAAATCTTTTACCCTTTTATCATATGTATGTTCAATTAGTGTTCTTCTAAATCCTTCCATCGCAATTTTATTTCTTTGTGCTGGATTTTCCAAATACCTTTCTGCTTTCTCTATAAAATCAACCGATGAAGTAAATGTCTCAATTTGCACCCCTGGAATATAGCACTTTTCCAAATCTGAACGAATATCCGTCATTTGAAAAGCACCTGTACTAGCTATTTCAAATGTACGATTATTAATGGAACAAGCATTTATTTTTACTCTATTTATATTAAATGTTACATCCTCTATCGATCGATGTATATTCATGTTAATTTTACTTTTTGTAAAATATTCCATACTATTTTTATAAACCAAAAATGGTAAAAGTATAATCTTATCCTTCAATAATTCATAGTTTTTTAGTCTATCCCAGTTACATCCTATAATTAAGGTGTTTTTAGTCACTAAATACTCTGCAATTGAATCAATAAACGCTAGCCGATTATCAAAAGCAGTCCCTATGAAACTAATATCAAATAAATAATCCTCTTCCGTACGTATCGACGTATATGCAGGAGGTTCTGCCGCTAAAGGCAAGTAATAAACATTATCGCAGCCTAAATCTTTATAAAAATCAATACATCCTGTATCTTGTGTAAAAACATAATCATAATCAAGCACTAAATTTTTTGTCACATCTGTAAAGTAAGGATCATCTGTAAGCCAGAGTGCAGTCGTAAAATCATATTGTTTTAACTCTTGAATTCCCTTACTTATTCCTTCTTCAAAACCATGGAATACAATAATGAGTGAGGGCTGTATCTTTAAAGCTGTTTTCACCAAATTTTTGTATGTTACCATCGTTACATTACCAATTGCTTTTTTCAAACTATTATATATTGATTCCTCTAACACTGGAAAATATACAGAAGCACCAGATTTAACAAATAATACGTTAAAATTTTCAGCACTATATGAAATCGTCACAAATAGCCACGCTCCAATACATGTAATTAACTATTTATATTATATTGTATTACCTAAAAATATATAGTTGGCTACAAATTAGTCTCCCCTGTAACATATTGCCGTGGAAGAGGAGCATAATCAGCCCATTCTACATCTTTATATAAGATATGACTTTCTTATAAAATGTATAACTTTTTTGTCACCTCACACAAATACATAAATAAAAAGGAGTTACATTATAATGTAACTCCTTTGCTTAAGGTTGAACTTTATTTCTCTTCCGGATAATCACAATACTCAATGATTGTGCCCTCTGTATCCGCTGGGTTAAGATATATTAATCTTCTGCCGTGTTTATTAATTCGAAGTGTATGCTCTAACGTTCGAATACCTTGTTCTTTTAACTCTTCTAAAGCTACATCTAAATCATCGACACGATATGCAACGTGATGAACGCCTTTACCTTTTTGCTTTATAAATCGAGCAATTGGTGAAGTCGTATTATTCGTTGGTGCAAGTAATTCAATTCTATCTCCATCCACTTCAAGAATGGCTACTTCGCTTTCCACACCAGGAGCTTCACTGACGTAACGATCTATTAAAGTTCCTAACAACACCTTTTCATAAAAACGTATCGTGCTATCTATATCTCGAACCGCGATGCCAATATGATCAATTGTTTTTTTCATTTTATTTCCCCTACTACTTTATTTTCTTTCATTATTAATAGTAACAAAAAAAGTTATAGAAACAAGTTCTATAACTTTTTTATTTACCCTATTTTCTTATTCGCACTAGCTGGCTGAACTTGATTTTTTGCTTTTAAAACGCTAATGCCATATCCGATAAATCCACCGATAATCGCTGGGAAGATCCATCCTAATCCTACTTCTTGCATCGGAAGGAATTTAGTGAACACTCGGCTTACTACTTCAATGTTAACTCCAGCTGCACTTAATCCATCGAATAAGCTGATGATAAATGTTACGATTAAGCTCACTTGATAAACTTCAGCTCTTCCTTTGAATAATGAATGGAAGAATGTTAAGAAAATCAATACGATTGCTAATGGATAAATTGCTGTTAGTACTGGAACAGAAACTGCGATTAATTGTGTTAATCCTACGTTTGCAACAATTGCACTAAATACACATAGCGTGATTGCAATCGCTTTGTAAGGAACATTTGGGAATAACTTATGGAAGAATGAAGAACATGCTGATACAAGTCCCACACTAGTTGTTAAGCACGCTACTGTAATCATTAATCCTAATAATACTCCACCATATGATCCAAAATAGTAGTTAGAAACTTTCGCTAACACTTCTCCACCATTCTCTAAATGTCCAAGCTTTGCAACACTTGAAGCACCCATATAAGAAAGAGCTGTATAGATAATTGCTAAAATAGATGCCGCAATGATTGTCGCTTTTGCACAAACGATCATAATCTGTGTTTTCGTTTTCGCACCTTTTTCTTTAATTGCATTAATGATGATGATTCCAAATACGAATGATGCAAGCGTGTCCATTGTTAAGTATCCTTCTTGGAACCCTTTAAAGAATGCATGTGATGTATAAGCTTCCACTGGTGCTTGCATATCTCCAATTGGATGTATAAAAGCAACGATTACTAAAATACCAATGAAAGTTAACTTAATTGGCGTTAAGATTTTTCCAACAATATCGACAATTTTCGCAGGATTTAGCGAAAAAAAACAAGTGATGCTAAAGAATACAATTGTGAAAAGAATTAAAGGTGTAGAACCTAACCCTTCTGGCATAAACGGTTTAAGACCAATTTCATAAGAAACATTTCCTGTTCTTGGTATTGCAAATAACGGGCCAATCGCTAAGTATAAAACTGTTGTAAACACAATCCCGAACACTGGGTGAGCACGACTTGCTAATGACTGTAAATCATCTTTACCCGAAAAACCAAAAGCTAGTACACCTAGTAATGGTAATCCAACACCCGTTACTAAAAATCCAGCGTTAGCAACCCATACATTCTCCCCTGCCGATTGACCAAGCATTGCCGGGAATATTAAATTTCCTGCTCCAAAAAATAGTGCGAATAACATTAAACCAATAACTACTATGAACGAAAACGGTACTTTGTTCGTCATAATATAACCTCCATTCAAATTTCCTTATCTCATTTTCCATTTTTAACTAATTGAATTTTCTGAATATTTAATTCGAGTATCAACTATTCTTGAACTCATTATAATTTGATATATAATATTTTGCAATACTATTTTCAAACTTTTCATTTATTTTATAAATATACATTTTTTAACATAGAAAACAGACTAAAAAACCAACATGGTCATCCATGTTGGTTTTTCCATTTACTATCATAAATTAAAATTTTGCAGCTACTTTTTTAACGTTTTCTAATCCTTCCTCAACAATTTGTTGTGAACGATCTGGATATTGATTGTGTCCTTCAATTACAACTGTCTCTGGATTTGTAATTCCCCAGAATCCAAGTACAGTTGTTACGTAATTAACTGCCATTTCCATAGGAGCCATTTGCTCTGAAGAGTAATCTGAACCACGAGCACCTAATACAACTACTTTCTTACCACCAGCTAAACCTTCTGGACCATTCGCTGTATATTTAAACGTTTTTCCAGCTTGAGATAAGTATGAAATATATGTGATTAATGGTGCTGGTACTGTGAAGTTCCAAAGTGGGAACGCAAATACAACTTTATCAGCTTCTAAAAACTGATTTAAATATTGATCTACTGTTGCTACAGCCTTCTCTTCTTCTGCTGTTAATTCCATTCCTTGACTACGTTTATATCCACCTGAAATAGCGATATTTCCGTAATATGGAAGATCTAATGCAAATAAATCTAACTCCGTAATTTCTGTATTTGGGTTCGCTTCTTTATAAGCACTTACAAATGTTTCATACATTCTTGAACTAACTGCTTGCTCCGCTGGACGATCGTTTGCTTTTACAAATAATACTTTTGACATTGTTTTATTCCCCTCTACTTTTGTATTTTCTTCTTTTTTACCAAATAACGAGCTAAATAATCCCATTTTCTTCACCTAAACTTTCTTATCATATTCATTATTCATCATCATAAAAATTCTTATTCTAATAAAGTGAAACTTTAATCAGTGGGGGTTTTCTTCATCCCCCACTGATTATTAGTTGAACCAATCGGACTTTTATGGGCAGTTGATCCCCCACCTAACTTCTTTGCTTTCTCTGAATTTTGAGGTGGGGGTCTTACTGCCCATTAAAGCGGGATAAAAAGTTCCAATTGATACCTTAAGTAAAGATACCCAAAACTTTTTGTTATTTAATTACCTTATGTAAGTGATTGTAATACACACCACTTACTTTAGTCAAGTAACTTTAAATAAAAAATAATATCTCGAATTGAAAACAAAATCCAAATACAATTTAAACACCCATTGTAACTTTATTGTTTGTATAATGAATGTAGAGAGGGCAATTCATATTTAGAAAGGATTTACTCATGAGCACTATAGAAAAAATTCAAACTTTTATTATTCTTTTTGCTGTTACATGCGGCATCGTACTCGGACAATTTAATTTGATACATATGTATGCAGAGCACTTTATTGTCCCATTCTTATTTTTCATGCTATATGGATTATTCCTCAGCATTCCATTGAAAGAAATAAAAAATGGATTTCGTAATTTAAAATTCGCTGGAACGAGCCTTACCATTAATTTTTTATGGACACCTCTACTAGCTTGGGGGTTAGGAGCTCTATTTCTTTCAGATCATCCAGCACTTTGGGTTGGATTTATTATGTTAATGGTTACTCCATGTACAGATTGGTACTTAATCTTTACTGAAATAGCGAAAGGAAATGTAGCACTTTCTACTGCAATTTTGCCTGTAAATTTAATATTGCAAGTACTACTCCTTCCCATTTATTTATTTTTATTTGCTGGTGTCATGAAGACTGTAGCTGTTTCTGTTGTAGTAGAAAGTATAGTTATCGTAATCGTCTTACCATTTGTACTTGCACATGCTACAAAGTTCATTATGAATAAACTGAAAAAAACTGAAACACTCGAGAATAAACTCATTCCGTTTTTCAGCTCTGCTCAAATTGTATTTTTAAGCTTAGCAATCGTAGCGATGTTTGCATCACAAGGAAAATATTTACTACAAAATATGAATGTCGTTTTACTATTACTCATTCCTGTTCTATTGTTCTTCATCATTAATTTTGTACTAGGACAATTTATCGGACGCATGATGCGTTTATCTTATAAAGATACAGTAAGTCTAAATTTAACAACATTAGCAAGAAACTCACCTGTTGCACTCGCTATTGCTGTAACAGCTTTTCCAGATGAACCTCTTATTGCACTTGCACTCGTTATCGGACCGTTGATTGAACTACCAGTACTTGCTTGTGTTTCACAAGTGTTGTTGTTTATTAAGAAAAAAAAGCGATATACATAACAAAAAACGTCCTACTTTAGGACGTTTTTTATTGTCGAGAAATTATAGAAGTAACGATAATTATCGGCTCTAAGGACTTTATACGTTTTAGACACGCTATATTAACAAAGTCTTTCTAATTAAAAATTATAGGAAAAGTAAATATGACGAAAGCTGCCCAAAGTCCGTAGATTGGCAAATACTTCGTAACGGCGTCTTGGATAGCTGTCGGTCCTGATTTGTTTTGTAGAAAACGCATATAGGAAAACATAATCCAAATGAGATTTGCCCAAATCAGTATGTTTACGCCTAAAACAGCAAGTCTATTAGGTGTAATCCCGTAAGAAGAAAGTCTGAATACGATGGCTGACAATGCGACAGTGTCAATAATAAGCGCCAAAACAATTAAGGCAAAATTTATATAATCTGAAATGCTCTTTTTCTCGTCCGAGTCACTCTCAACGATGGAAAATATAGTAACAGCCAATACACCGAGAAGTATTCCATTGAAGGCCATTAGGAAATTGCGGTCCAAGAATGGATTTTTTCCACTCCATATAACCGTTATAAGATAGATCAACAATGTAATCAGTACAAGTGGACTAAAAATTTTAGCTATATATGGTGTAATATTTTTAGCAAGTTTAAGGTTCATTGATACTAAGTATGCAGCTACTACAGCTAAAGCCGCAGCTCCAAATAATACAACATTACTAAAATAGAATTCTCCTATATCCAAGTCAACGAAGCTAAATAACTTCATGGTGAATACCGCTAGTACCATTCCGCTCACAGCCATGCTCGCGTAGAGAAGACCATATTCTAAATTAAATTTAATATACGCTAATCTTGTACTACCTCTTGAATATTCATTTCCCGTAAACGCAAGTCCCAATAAGACCCATAACAATATAGGAAGATGTAAATACGCAAGGATACTGCTGTCTTTATAATTTAATGGCAACATATTAAGATACAATCCGGAAATTAGGAACAACGCCGCAAGGAAATAAATAATACTTTTTTTCGGAGTATTATTGTAAATAAAATAAGCAACAATAAAAGGAATTACACCAAAAGCTAGGTTAATTGGAGCAATTGCTTCCTGCTCGACAAAGTGGAAAATGATTCTGGTGCTTAGCCCAGCTAGAATAGCTAACATGCCCATGAATAAGAAACCTTTTTGAAACAGCGATATTTTTTCTGCATTTTCCGTTTCCTTGAAATGCATCCTTTCATACCAAGTAGCTAGAACCTGCGAGTCAGGATTTTCATCCCATGCTTGTGAGAATGACTTTTTAAAAGCTTTTGGGTCTTTTCTATACATTCTCTCCAACTCATGAGGATTATCCATATTTTCAATAATCAAATTGTGATTGTTCATAGTTTTACCTCCTCTAATAAAAAAACAGCGTTGCTACCTTTCTATAAAAAGTACCTCACTGATTTATCATGGTATTGATTTTAATACAAAATTTATCGTTTTACAATAAATAATTATCAATTATAAAGATTTTTTTATTGTATATTTTATTTTAAATAAAATAAATAGTACTACTTATTCAAAAAAATATCCTATAGAATAGACTTTTTTTAGTGTCTATTCTATAGGATACAGTTTAATTATCATATTTTTTTATTTGTTAAAACCACTTAATTCTCAAACACAAAATTAATTTTATTATCTTTCCATTCTAACTTCGCATCAAATGTTTTCTCGCCCTTTGAAAAGCCTTTAATTAAATCGGTCTTTTCACCTTTTAAGAGCTTTGTCATATTCTTTTGCGAAATTGTTTTACTTAATATCTTCTTTGAGATAGTAAAATCACATTGTGTCGTGTTGTAGTTAGAACAACCGTAAAACGTTGATTTATCAATCACATCGCCATCACATTTTTTACAGTTACCAACCTTTTTACCTGTTGTAAATTTCGATCCTTTTCGTTCAATCGATTCAACATGTAATCCAGTGAAATCCCACTTCTCTGACATTTCCACTGCATCTTCAATAATTTTCGCTGATAGCTTTTTCGTTTGCTCCATAAATGTAGCTGGTGATGCTGTGCCTTCACCAATTTCCGCAAGGCGTTGCTCCCATTTCGCTGTCATTTCTGGTGAAGCTAGTATTTTATCACCGATTGCGGTAATTAATACTTTCCCTTTATCGGTTGCATACACTTGGTTCTTCTGCACATCTATATATTTACGGTCTTTCAGCATCGTAATAATACCTGCACGTGTTGCCTCAGTACCTAAACCTTCTGTTTTCTTTAATACTTTCTCCAGCTCTTCATTCTCTAAATACTTACCGGCTGTTTTCATTAACGTAATAAGTTGTCCTTCTGTATAACGCTTCGGCGGCTGTGTTTTTCCTTCTTTCACTTTCACCTTTACAACTTTTCCTTGTTCACCTTCAGCTACAATTGGAAGAATTGTTTCGTCATCTTTATCATCTTGGAATATAACTTTACGCCAACCTTCTTGAATTTGCTGTTTTCCTTTTGAAATGAATTCAGCCCGTTCATCTACAAGCGTTGTAATCGTTGTGTAGTCAAAGATTGCTACTTCATAATGCGCCGCAATCAGTCTTCTTACGATCATATCGTAAATTTTCTTTTCATCACCTGATAGTTTGCTTGGATTTGTAACTTGCTCTGTCGGAATAATAGCATAGTGATCTGTAACTTTTTTTTCATTCACATAACGCTTATTATTCATAATCGATTCAATTGGTGCTGGCAATAAGCCTTTATATTCATCAAACTGACTTAACTTCTGCAAAATATCAGGGAACGTCGCTGCTTCTCCTTGTGTAACATAGTTAGAATCCGAACGAGGATAAGAAACTATCCCTTTTTGATATAGTGCTTGTGTTATATCTAGCGTCTTTTTCGGTGAAAATTTAAAAGCTTTATTAGCTGTCGCTTGCAGTGCTGATAAATTAAATAAAAACGGCGGCTGAAACTCTTTACGCTCCGTTTTCATTTCTTTTACTACAGCCGGTTTCCCTTGGCAAAATGCTGCAATTTTATTTGCCATATCAGGATCTTTTAAGCGGGATTCACTATCCTTCTCCCATTTCCCCTCATACTTCTTTCCTTCTATATTAAAGGTTGCGAACACTTCCCAAAATGGCTCAGACTTAAAGTTTTCTATTTCTTTCTCACGCTTTACAATCAACGCTAACGTTGGTGTTTGTACACGACCAGCGGAAAATACATCGTTCATTCCTTTTTTCTTTAGCAAAATACTAAAGACACGTGAAGCATTCATACCAACAACCCAGTCCGCACATGACCTTGTATACGCCTCATAGTACGTATTAATTGTATCTGCTTCATCTAGTAAATTTTTAAATCCCTGGTATATAGCTTGTTTCGTTAAAGATGAAATCCAAAGACGCTTCATCGGCTTTTGCACGTTGCAAAGGTTAATAATATTTCGTACAATCAATTCCCCTTCACGCCCAGCATCGCCCGCGTGAATAATTTCTGTTACCTGTGAATTATGTAACAGCTGTTTCACAACGTTAAATTGCTTATACTTTGACTTTGTTACTTCAAATTGAAAACGCTCTGGAATCATCGGTAACGTATTAAGTGACCATTTTTTCCACTCTGCGTGATAATGCTCTGGATTACATAACTGCGTCAAATGACCAATTGCCCATGTACAGTACGCTCCATTTGGAAATAACTCATTCGCTTCTACTTCTAAATATCCATCTTTCCGGCGATATTTAAACTGTGAAACAAGAGCCAAACCTTGATCTGGTTTCTCGGCAATAATTAATTTCATTTTATAACTCCCTATCTGTATTCCAGTGTTACTTTCATTGTCTATCTGTTTAGAAGCGATGATAAAACAACAATCTTATTTATCATTCGCGGGTTACTCCCTACAATGGGATAACTATAATATTATACGCTTATTCTTTGTAGGTTCACAATAGAAACTCATTATATAAAAATTTCTTTCTCATGCTTATAGACCTCAAATACCGAGAGCCCTTTCCTTTATTACTGCTTACTTTTATTTTAAATTGTGCAGATAATATGCAGATATAAATAAGCATAAGTACTCTCCATATGAACATATGATGAAATGAATGATAGGACAGGGAGGTATCATAATGTTCGCTTACACATTAGCCGCCTTAACACTTTGTTGTATCTCGATTCTTATTACATCATACATTTCTAAACGTAAGGGTACCCTAATGGAGTATATGGTATTTATTATGTCTTTTAGTATGAGTACGGGTTTAAGTATCGGCTTTTATTTAGGTATTCTTTTTAAAGGTGATTTACTATATTCTACTTTGCTTGCAATTTTGATTAGTGGTTGTATCGGTTTTTTAGTCGGTCTACGTTTTCACCTATATACTGCTTTAGAAGGAATGTTCTCTGGATTAATGGCAAGTATGATGGGAGCAATGATTACAGAAATGTTAAATGCTCAACAAGCCCATAGTATACTATTCATTAGCCTATTACTTACGATAACAATAACTATGTCATGTATGATTCAACTTTTATCAGAAACCTTTTCTACTTTTATCCAAAAGCGTTTTTTATTATTACTTTCAATTAGCGTAGTAATTATCGTTGCCGTATTCGTGACATTCCCAGATCATACTCCCCCACCTTCATCCGGGCATGATCAACATATACATTGACACTTGGAATATAATCAACTTTATAATTAGAAGATGATTTCCGAGAAAATATTGCGGTTTAAAATGAACAAAATAAAAAGACGCTCAAACTTGAGCGTCTTTCCCGATCATTATTTCGTAACTACTTCATCTTCTTTTACATTCACATTATTTTCTCTCATAAACGCTTCAATCTCTTCAACTTCTCTAATGATATCTTTTGACAAGTTTTCATGTCCGTCTTTCGTTACAAGAATGTCATCTTCAATACGAATTCCAATTGATTCTTCTGCAATATAAAGTCCAGGTTCAATTGTTATAACCATACCTTCTTCTAACACTCTCTCTTTATATGTTCCTACATCATGCGTATCTAAACCAAGGAAATGGCTGACACCGTGATAATAGTATTTTGATAACTCTTCGTCTTCCTGAATTAAACCAATTGCTTTACACTCTTCTGCTAGTACCTTTTTTGTATGCTCATTTAATGCAGCAAACTTTACTCCTGGTTTAATGAGTTTCGTTGTTTCTTTCAATGCTTTTAATACAATATTATACATTTGTTTTTGGCGACTAGAGAATGTTCCATTTGCCGGGAATGTATAACTAATATCAGCATTATAGTAGTCTTTTTGAGCACCTAAATCAAGCAGTACTAAATCACCATTTTGAATTTGTGCATCATTATCTTCATAATGAAGAACTGTAGCATTTTTTCCACTTGCCAAAATTGTATTGAACGCATGATGCTTAATGCCAGATGATTTCAGTGTGAAATCAAACTGAGCTTCTAGTTCATACTCCATCATGTCAGCTTTTGCATGCTTAAGTACGTTGTAAATGCCCTCTTTCGTTACAGCAATCGCTTCTTTAATGATTTCAACTTCTTCTTCTGTTTTAAACACTCGTAATTCACAAATATTCGGATATACATTACCAATTAAAACGTGTGGATACTGTTCTCTTACATGTTTAGAAAATGCTAGCGTCTTTGTCTCCGTACCATTCCACTCACGACGCTCTAAATCTAAATATAGATGCTTCACATTTTCTGTAAAAAGTATATTTGACATTGTCTTTTCAAAGCTATCTAAATATACAACTTTCTTTATACCTGAAATTTTCTCTGCTTCTTCGTTAGAAACTGTTTTACCGACCCATTTTTCCATTACTGGATCTGATTTTTCAATGAAAAGTGTTTCTTCTACACTATTTCCAAACTTCTTCAACATGAAAATAACATTTGGTTCATCGATCCCTGTTACATAGTAAAAATTTCGATTCGGCACAAATTTATAATGTGCATCCGCTGACATATGAGGTGCTTGTCCAGCAAATAAAATAGTCATAGATTCATCTGGTAATGTGTTTACTAGTCGTTCTCTATTTTGAGCAAAAAATGTTGATTTCATAATAATCCCCCTAGCGTTCTATGTATACTTGTAAAGCTAATTGTCCTCTGTTATTCATTTTATTATTGTTATAATTTTTCGTCAATTTTTAACCTTTTAGATGGTGTTGACATAATAAAAATTAAGCGTTACAATAACTATATATTAGTAAGTAACTAATATAATTAAATCTAACTAGAGGTGAATCAAATGAAAAACATTTTATTCCGTATTAACGAATTATCAAAAAAAGAAAAAGCATCTGGATTAACAGTTGATGAAAAACAAGAACAACAAATGTTGCGTCAAAACTATACAAAAACATTTCGTGGAAGCTTAGATTCCATTTTATTAAACACAAAAATTGTTGATCAACATGGTCTTAACGTTACACCAGCTGCATTACAAGATGCTCAAATACGTTTAAAATTAAGCAAATGAAATTAAAGCGAGAAAAACAATCGTATAAAACATAAAAAGAGCCGGAATTCCTATTTAGAAATTCCAGCTCTTTTTATTGTCTTTTCTAATTTAGCATATGAACGATACATCGCAATTCTCCACGATACAATCATCGCAAATGCGAGTAAGAAAAACATTCCGCTTAACTGTGCTAAATCAATTGAATGACTTAAATATGATTTTAACGCTACTCGTACAGCCAATAATCCGACTAAAATAAATATGAATGCTTTTGACGGTTTCATAAATATATGTTCGGCCCTTATTTCGAGCTTAGTTGTTTTAATTAGAAATATAGAGAAAATAAGTCCTACACTAATTGCCTCTACTATTTCTAACGATGTTAATCGAAACTCTGGTAAGAAGTACATCATTGCACCAGTACTCATAAAAATTGGCGGTAATATAATTTTCTTTTTCGTTACCGGTTTTTTCGCTGCTTTAAAGCGCAGAAACATGACACCAACAGCCATACAAACCGCTACAATACTTGATAAAAGTGCTATCATACTCTCCCCACTCCTATCTATTTAACAGACTTTTTGAGCAAAATCATAAACCAAACGAGCCCGATACTTATAATAACATGACCTAATCCAGCCATATGGCTTAAACCGTTAAAGTCAGTTCCATTTACTTGCAGAAGACCTCTCCATAGCATTGTAGCAATAGTAAAGATTAATCCTACATTATAAACAACAAACCATGCACGAAAGCTCTTTGTTTCTTGTACATGAAACACTTTACATAAAGCTAAAGCAATTAAACAGAATACGAAACCGAGCACTAATACATGTGTATGCACCAATTGCAACATTGTGGATCCTTTAATTCCTTGTGCTTTCGTATACTCTCTTGCAAATACTCCTGAAAATAAACCAATAATTAAGTAAATGAATGCCGCATTATATAATCTCTTCATTCTATTCCTCCTGTTGTAAACTTTCTATATTCGCTGCAATTATTTTAAGCAAAGTTTATGAACGGAATATGAACAAAATATTACATTCAATTTTTGAAAATAAAAAAACCATCCCACAATTCATAATTGCGGAATGGCTTTTCAACTTATTTTAAATCTTCTATCGAGAAAGCGCCTGGAAGTAATTGCTCAACAGTCACTTCTTTTTCGTCGCCTTTTACATTCGTTAGTAAAACTGGCATTTTCGGTTCACAGAATTCAGCTATCACTTGTCTACAAGCACCACATGGTGAAATCGGTCCATCCGTTTCGCCTGTAATAACTAAGTAACTAAAATCGCGCTCCCCTTCTGATACTGCTTTAAAGATCGCTGTTCTTTCTGCACAGTTACATAAACCGTAAGAGGCATTTTCTATATTACAACCAGTATAGATTTTACCTTCTTTCGTAACTAACGCTGCACCAACAGGAAATTTTGAATACGGAATATATGCTTTTGCTAACATCTTATTTGCTTCTTCAATATATTTTTTCTTATCCATATTATTTCCTCCTCAAAGTAAGTGTAATAATGATTAGTCAGTAATCACTGTATGAACTAATTTAGGAGCCACTGCTGTTTCAGCGATAGAAATGTTCTCATAAATTTTTGCTTTTACATCTTCTACATTTTCACGATTTGCATATATCGTTACGAATGGCTCGCCTTCTTTTACTGCATCGCCAACCTTTTTACGTAACATTAATCCTACCGCTAAATCGATTTCATCTTCTTTTGTTGCACGGCCAGCACCTAGTAACATAGCTGCAATACCAATCTCATCTGCAACAATGTTAGAAATAACACCTGAAGTTTTAGCTGGTACATCAATTACATACTTCGCCTGTGGCATTTTTTCTGGATTGTCTACAATTGAGCTATCTCCGCCTTGATTGCTTAAGAACTCTTTAAACTTCTCAGTTGCTTTTCCATTTTTCATAACTTCAATTAGCATTTCACGAGCTTCTTCTAATGTATTTGCTTTTTTCGCAAGTACGACCATTTGACTTCCTAATACAAGTACTAATTCTGTTAAATCTTCTGGACCTTCACCTTTTAACGTATCAATCGCTTCTTTCACTTCCAGAGCATTACCAATCGCAAATCCAAGAGGTTGTGACATATCTGAAATAACAGCCATAGTTTGACGTCCTACATTATTTCCGATACGTACCATTGCATGTGCTAATTCTTTTGCATCTTCTTCTGTTTTCATAAATGCGCCAGCACCTGTTTTTACATCAAGTACGATCGCGTCAGCACCAGCTGCAATTTTTTTACTCATAATTGAACTTGCGATTAAAGGAATTGAGTTTACTGTTCCTGTTACATCGCGTAATGCATAAATCTTTTTATCGGCTGGTGTTAAGTTTCCTGTTTGTCCAATAACAGCAACTTTGTCACGGTTTACAATATCAATGAACTGCTCTTTCGTAATTTCAACGTGGAATCCTTCTACCGCTTCTAATTTATCAATTGTTCCGCCTGTATGTCCTAAACCACGACCAGACATTTTTGCTACTGGCACATCTAAAGCAGCTACTAATGGTCCTAATACTAATGTTGTTGTATCACCAACACCGCCAGTTGAATGTTTGTCTACTTTAATTCCCTCAATTGCTGATAAGTCAATTGTTTCTCCAGACTCCACCATTGCCATCGTTAAATCCGCACGTTCACGATCTGTCATATCTTTAAAGAAGATTGCCATTGCAAGTGCACTCACTTGATAATCAGGAATACTTCCATCTGTATATCCATTAATAAAGAACTTGATTTCTTCAGTCGTTAATTCTTTGCCATCACGTTTTTTTGCAATAATATCTACCATTCTCATTACAATCACCATTCCTTTTTATATGATATAAATCTATTAAAATAATAAACCAACGATTGTTGCTGATAAGAAACTTACTAATGTTGCACCGAAAAGTAATTTCAAACCGAATCTTGCGACTACATTCCCTTGCTTTTCATTTAAGCTCTTAACTGCCCCTGCAATAATTCCAATTGAAGAGAAGTTTGCAAATGAAACTAAGAATACCGATATAATCGCTGTCGTTCTGTCTGAGAAATTAAAGTTCCCTTGTGCTAAATCTGTCATAGCGACAAATTCATTTGATACTAATTTTGTTGCCATAATATTTCCGGCATTAACTGCTTCATGCCAAGGTACACCCATAATAAATGCAAATGGCGCAAATACATAACCAAGTATTTCTTGGAATGAGATTCCAATTACACCTTTAAATACGGCATTAATGAATGCGATAAGAGCAACGAAACCAACTAGCATAGCTGCTACTGTAATCGCAACTTTAAATCCATCTATAATGTATTCCCCTAATACTTCAAAGAAAGTCTTTTTCTCTTCTTCTTGTACTTCTAACATATCTTCTTCTTCAGTAACTTCATACGGGTTAATGATAGAAGCGATAATAAAACCACCGAATAAGTTAAGAACTAAAGCGGTTACAACATATTGCGGTTTTAATAACACCATATATGATCCGACGATAGACATTGAAACGGTAGACATTGCAGATGCACATAATGTATACATTCTTTTCTCTGGCAATAACCCTAATTGTTTCTTAACTGAAATAAACACTTCAGATTGTCCTAAAATCGCAGATGCAACTGCATTATATGATTCTAGTTTCCCCATTCCATTTACTTTACTTAATGCTAGACCGATAGATTTCACAATAATAGGTAATACTTTAATGTGTTGCAAAATACCTATTAAAGCTGATATAAATACGATTGGCATTAATACACTTAAAAAGAACGAAAACTCTTTTTGATTTACTAATCCACCAAATACGAAATTCACACCATCAGCGGCATATTTTAATAACTCTCCAAAACCATCTGCTATTCCGCTAATTAATATATTCCCTACACTTGTATTTAATAATAAAAACCCCAAAATAAATTGTAATATAACCATCGTTATGATTGGGCGATATTTGACTTTCTTTCTATTATTACTAGCAAGCCAAGCGATACCTAAAATCAATACGAGGCCAAAAATACCAATTAAGTATTTCATAAGCCGTCTCCTCCCATTCGTATCCGCTTACATTTTTTTCAATTGTTAAAGCAATAGATACACTTTACTTTGTGTATCTATTGCTTTTGACTTCATTAATGATTAGTAGTTATCTGTAGCACCTTTTGCATCATTTAATACGATTGCAACACTAGCACTTGCTCCAACGCGAGAAGCTCCAGCAGCTATCATTTTGTCTGCATCTTCACGTGTACGAACGCCACCAGATGCTTTTACACCAACGTTTGGTCCTACTGTTTTACGCATTAATGCGATATCTTCAGCAGTTGCTCCGCCAGTTGAGAATCCAGTTGAAGTTTTTACGAAGTCAGCACCAGCTTTTACTGATAATTCACAAGCGCGTACTTTCTCTTCATCTGTTAATAGGCAAGTTTCAATGATTACTTTTACAAGAGCTTTTCCTTTTGCTGCTTGTACTACTTCATAAATATCTTTTTCAACGAACTCGTTATCGCCATCTTTTAAAGCGCCTACGTTGATTACCATATCAACTTCAGTTGCACCTTTTGTGATAGCATCTTTTGTTTCGAAAGCTTTTGTTTCAGTAGTGCTTGCTCCTAATGGGAAACCGATTACAGTACAAACATCTACATCATGTCCAGCTAATTCTTCAGCAGCTAGCTTCACCCATGTAGGATTAATACAAACAGAAGCGAATTTATATTCCTTTGCTTCTTCGATTACTTTCATAACATCTTCTTTTGTAGTATTAGCTTTTAAAATTGTATGGTCAATTAACTTTGCAATATTCATTATCTTCACTCCTCATATCTTTTAACAACTTCATTCTAACTCTTAGCTGAACAAATGTAAATACACTTTTGAAATTTTGTTCATTCTTTTTCAGAAGGAAATTTCTTGTAATACATTGAAAGTAGTATAAGCTTCTAAATAAAGGATGTGAACCACTTGTTTAAGTCGAAATTCTTTATATTCACATTGCTAGTATGCACCTTACTATCCATATTTATTTTTTATAAAAGGGATGTCATTTTCCAAGAAGGAAACCCCATTCCATTTGCTTTAGCTATGTCTAAAATGGTTATTCAAAATAAAGAGATGGTAGAAGTAAGTTCGATAGATGATCAATCGCCATACTTAGTAAAACGCGGAAAAATGGAACCTTTTATCGAAATGATAGAGCAAGATGGATGGAGTTTTGTAGACAGAGATATTATGACTAACTCCATAACCTTTGAAAAGGGAGATCAAATGAAGAGCGTTTCTTACAAATACTTCACAAGATACTACACCTTGATTTACTCATAGTAAAAAATAAAAGGCTTTCTCAAAATTAACATCTTGAGAAAGCCTTTTATTTCTAACCTTTTTGATAATGTAACAATTCCTTCGCCGTATGCTGATCAATAATTAATACATTTGCATACCCGCCACGTAACGCACCATCAATTGATTTTATTTTTCTATTACCACCGGCAACTAAAATAGAGCGTTTCTTTAATTTCAGTTCTTCTAACTCAATTCCAATAGTCCGCTGATTAATCTCTTCACTACTAATATTTCCGTCCCCATCAAAGAATCGTGAACAAATGTCACCGACTGATTGTTTTTTGAGTAAACTCGTTTCATCCTTATCGAAATAACCTAA
Source organism: Bacillus cereus group sp. BfR-BA-01309 (assembly GCF_022664315.1). NCBI lineage: Bacteria > Bacillati > Bacillota > Bacilli > Caryophanales > Bacillaceae > Bacillus > Bacillus cereus group sp. BfR-BA-01309. The sequence goes on along the minus strand of NZ_JAKUHE010000006.1, from coordinate 26,106 downwards.
TCGGAATAATAGCGCTTCGTCTCGCACTGTTCCTACAGTAAAAATTGCAATATTCGCTTGTTTTCCCATTTCGATAATGTGATGAATATGTCGATCCTGCTCTACTAATTCTTTTGTCACTGCATTATCAAATATAACTGGAAGGGGTAGATTTCTTGGCGTCGTTTGAAAAGCATCTGCAAATAAAGCAATTGTCTCATTCGCATATGTATTTACACTCGAATGACTAATACCACCTTTTAACTGAACAACTTCTACACCTTTTACATGTTGCGGCACTATTTTCCTAGCGATTTCATACATCGTCATTCCCCAGCTTACACCAACGATATCACCAGTTTTAACCGTCTTTTCCATATACTCAGCTGCATATTTACTAATATACTCTGTAATCGTTGCATATTCTGGCACTGGAGAAAATACGACATGTGCCTCTAACAAGTTATACTTTTCTTTCAGTAAATTTCCAACGTTATCTAAATCAGCAAATGGATCAGCTATACTAATTTGAACAAACCCTTTTTCTTTCGCGTACTTTAATAATCTAGAAATCGTCGGTCTTGAAATATTTAATTTGTTAGCAATTTCTTGCTGACTATAATCTGATTGATAATATAATCTTGCAACTTCAACGCTTAATTGTTGTTTATCTTTATCCATAGTAACTCATTACATATCCTTTCCTGTATTTCCTTTTCGTTACAAGCATTATACAGCTTTATGCAAAAAAATTCGACTACCGAATTTTTATCTAACTGAACTTTTACTACACTTATTATATATAATGAAAACTTATTGTGTAGATTTACAAACTCAATATAGATACGCTTGAAACATGTAAATCGATTAACATTTAATTCACATTTTTTCTGCAGTAACGATAACAAAGCCGTTCAAAATGCATGATAGAATCAAGTTATTTAACATAGAAAAGTTGTATATGAGGACTAGGATATCAAAGACTGTTTTTCTCATACTTATGGAATTCCCGTTCGTTTTTTCTGTAAGAGATTGAACTAATGAAGCAATAATTTTATTAGATAAAATACAAAACTTCTACTGAACAAAGAATATACATTATGTATCCATGGAGATGCAATCCCACTCTTCATTTTTATAATTGATTAGCCAAAACAAGCCCCTTCTTCTTTCAATAACAATACTTTCCTGCATACCTGCAGTTGATTCCCTCACATTAATTCTATCATTCACACAAGCCCAATGAAGCCGATAAACGAGGTCAGCCTCGTCCAAAATCTCTTCTGCATTTCGCAATTTTGTTTTTTGATAAAATTCATTAAAAGAACTACAATCAGAAACAAGTTTAATTGCATAATGACAGTCACAGATTTCTTTTGGAAATTTCAGTGTATTCACAAGGCCTATTGACCACAGCAAAACCCATTGGGCTTCATACTGCCATGCAATCTGTATCGCTTCTTTCTTGTCAGGTTGCTCTGAATTTAGAAAATTCCTTTCCTGCATCGTTAATGATTCAACCACATCAAATTGGTTCAGCAGCTCCATGACGAACTCTTTGGAAGTTTTCAAATCACCTTCTTGAGCAACATCACAAGCATATTGTATAACAATCAGCAAAGCTACTGCTCTCTTCGTAATCTCTTCTCGACTTCTTAACTGAATACTTGTCAAAGGAGGCAATTGAGGCAATCCTTCGATATATGGAATCCCTTTATCTTGCAGATAGCTTATCGATTTCTGTTTTCTTTTCTCCCCATCGGTAGAAGTACTATTCTGTCCCCTTATTTTGTTCGTACATGCTTGAGGAGTAAATTCTGAAGGACCAGAGGATCCATCCGGAAATACGATTACTTTTCCATCCTTCCCAATGAGAGTTCGATCAGGGATAAAACCAATACCGTTCACCTCATTAAGTAATTTAAGAAACAGCTCCACGTACTCATCACTATAATCCTTCTTCGTCTCTATAGCGATTATAGTATTAATTACAGAAATCTGTGCCAAAACCATTCTCTTAAGATGTTCTTCTTGAAATTCGATTTGATCGTACATGTGCATCATTCCAGGAATATTATTGGAAAAATAATCAGGAGATGCTTCTTCAGAATCCACCCGAATAATAATTTTATTTTTGCCAAATAGCCTTTTCGATTGAATCGTATATTCATTTTTATTGCATTCAACCTTGAACCCATTTTGAAAAACTTGAGTAATGAAGCCTTCTACATCACTTGTATCATTTCTTGATGCAAATATCGTAAAAAATCTCAATCTTCTCCCTCCTCTAATTCTTATATTCTTCTTTACTTTTAAATTTAAAAAACAAAAGAACATAAACTCTTTAATATATTAAACAGCCTTTTATTATGGCTTATTCTTCAACTAAGATCCGTTTGATTGTCTTAGTTGTTAATATAAATAATTATACTATTCAGTTAGGAGTACCGCTATATGTCCATCAATTTAATGGTTTTATAGTACCAAAAAACGAAAAAAAGAGTCGCATTCTTTTTATGAGAATGTCTTAAAATCTTAGCTTAATGGGCATATGCGGTGACGCCTAATAAATAAACGCCCCTGTTAGTTTACAAAGGCTATTTACTGGAAATTAAGTTAAAACGCCAATTATTACATTGCATAAAGTTACCAGGAGGATATTCGAATTCGGATTCGGAAATTAATTTGAATCCAAGCTTCTGACAAATTGCATTTGAAGCTGGATTGTTAACTGAAGGGAAAGCATGAATATACCTATACTTATTCTCAGCCGATGCTTCTTCTATTGCCAACTTTACTGCAATTGTCGCTATTCCTTTCCCCTGAAATGCGGGAAGGACGCTCCAGCCAGTTTCGTACACACTTTCATCATTCCAAGTAGTTTGCCAATAGCCAACAGAACCTACTGATTCTCGTTCTGGTAACAATAAAATGCTAAACATACATCCTCTACTAACCAGTTCAAGGTACCGTTTGTGTCGCTTCAAAATTTGTTCTTCATTTTCTGGACCTCCAAGATGCTGCATCATCACTGGGGTATTAATACGAAAAAGTAAATCAAGGTCCTTATCTTCCCAAGGTTTAATTTGAATAATATGATTGCTTCGTTCTAAAATTTTATTCATCCCCTTACATTTTTCTTTCTTTATTTATCCTTTCTTTACGGTAAGCAAAACTCCTTTATCTGTTCCATTAATCTGCACCGTTAGACAATAAGTAAAACTGAAAAATAGTAACGGGTTTTTATTCTCAAAATTTAGTATAGATCATATTTCAATCATTCATTTTTAGGGGCAACCTCCACATTTTGTTAGTTATCTAAACTACCTTGATTTTTTCTTATAAAGCAAACCGGTCAGGTTATTGAAGAAGTCAGTTTTAAAGTTCAAATTAGATATGTGTATAAAATTAGTATTAGGGTGTGAAATCAATTGTAAAATAGTAGTTTTGGAATAAGTAAATAAGAGAAATAATCAATAGTAATTATTTCTCTTTTCATATATATATTTATTTTTGGAAAAACAATCTAACTCCAAATACTAATAATACCGCGCCTGTAATACCCTCTATTGTACGATTCACTCTTTCTTTTCTTAAAAAAGTTCTTAATTGACGTATGAGTGAGATATAAAGTAAATACCATATTGCTGTCAAAGTCGTAAATGTGACTCCTAATAAAAGAAATTGTAGGAAATGATTTTGATTACTTACAATAAATTGGGGTAAAAAACTAAGGAAAAATACAGCAGTTTTTGGGTTTAAAATTGCCGTAGTAAATCCTTGTCTAAAGCTTTTAATTGCCCCAATATCCTTAGATTCCATTTCTACTGAACCAGATATATCTTCTTTTTTATGTAAGGCACTTTTAATTGACTTTACAGCTAAGTAAATTAAATAAACTGCCCCAGCATATTTTATAAATGTAAATAACATAGCAAATTTCATTAAGATAGCAGAAAGTCCTAACGTAGCCATTATTGTATGAATCATCATTCCAGATATCGTTCCTAAAACAGTCTTTATCCCACCATTTTTACCATGCGAGATAGTATTTTTTGTAACTAGTGCAAAACCAGGACCAGGCATCATTATGATTAACATTGCTGTAAGGATAAATAATAGATAATTTTCCATGTTCTAGTATTTCCTTTCCAATTTTTAGTTTTGCTTACAGTATAGCTTTTTTCATTAAAACATTAAATACAAAAAGCTTAATCAGAAATTTATCTATCAAATTACAAATCCAACTCTCACAAAAACAGGATAAAAAAATAAACAGCGGAACTAGTCCACTGTTTACTTCGCCACACCTTCATGTAATTTTTCTGTATAATCTTTTACATCTTTCCAGCTATCTTTCGCTGTATGTAAATCTTCTTTTATGAAGGTAAATTCTTCAGGGCTGATTCCTTTTACGTTTTGTAGTAAATTATTATATTTTGCCCCTACTGTATACCATTGATTTGATATATTTTGCAGTGCTGTAATTGCTGCATCAATTGTTTCAGTCATATTTGTTGTTTTATTTTTTACATCTGTCAATATTGCCACTTCTGCTTGTGCTCCAGAAATTCTATCCTTTAAATTGGTGATTTCTCGTTCTGCATTGGCGATATCTTTTTTCGCAATAGCAATCATCGGTCCGCCAGCAAGACATGTTATTAACGCTACGCAAAGTACGCCACCAGCAATGACCATATCATTACTCTTTTTGATTGAATCGTTATATGTATTAATTTGTTGCTCTAGAGCTGGAATACCAGCATTCGTACTTGCCAAAATCGCTGTTAATTGATTTGTATCCTCTTTAAAACTATTTGTGTCTTTCGCCATTCTATCGCGAAAAGCTTTCAAATCCCCTAATAATACATCTACCTCATTTTGATTCTTTACAATATCCGCATACAACTTTTCTAAATCCGCTTTTAACTTTACGCTATCCTTTTGATCAATCGCTATTAGCATGCTATTATAATACGTTTGAAAAGTATTATTGTAATTAATAATATTTTGATCTGTTTTCATAATTTGCGGCTTCATATAATTTAACCAATACGCCGCGTTAATTTTTGCATCTCTTTGATGCTGAACCATACTTCCTTTAAACTCACTATTAATGGAATTTATTTTACTTAAATCAGTCTCTTGCTGATTTTGAATTAATTTTGCATATGAATCCATTGCAAATATGCTCGATGTCGTTTGCGCCATTACATCTTGGAATCCAGCTGGTCCGAGAGAATAATTTTCCGCATTTTCTTGTAATGTTTTTACATTTGGTTCTGCTGCAAAAGGATGTAAAGGAAATGCGTTACTCGTTGCCACCCCAGCAATCATTAACGCTAAAAGACATTTTTTATAAAATCGTTTCTGCATTCTTTTCACCTATTTTCATTATAAGGGTATGAAAAGCTCCTGCTCACAACTGAACAGGAGCTTCAAATCTTTCATCAATACGTAATGCTCTAACGATTCGTATTTGATTAAGCTTTTTTCGTATCTACTACTTTAATATCTTCCGCATAAATCTTTTCTGCATAGTCTTTAATGTTTTTCCAGCTATCTTTCGCAATGTTTAAATCTTCTTTAATGAAAACAAGGTCGTTTGGACTAATTGAATCTACATTTTGAAGTAAAGAATTGTATTTTGATCCCATTGTGTACCATTGGTTTGAAATGTTTTGCAACGCTGTAATTGCAGTATCAATTGTATTTGTTAAATACTCCGTTTGTGTTTTAATGTTCGTTAACCCAGCTACTTCTAATTGAGCAGTTGTAACTTGTCCTGTTATTTTTTGAATTTCAGCTTGTGCATTATCAAGCTCTTTCTTCGCTAATACGATTCCAGCTGTACCACCGCCTACTGCTGCTGCACCACCTGCAATTAACGCGACTCCTAGCGGCGTTCCTGCACCTGTAGCAATGACTACTGCACCACCAATAATGGCAATTGGCCCTAGAGCTGTCGCAACTGATGAACCGATAATAATTGCATTATATTTACTAATCGCTTCATTGTACGTTGTAATTTGATTTTGCAGAAGCGGGATTCCTGCATCTTGACTAGCTAATATAGATGTAATTTGATTTGCATCACCCTTGAAGTTTTGCGTATCGGACGTCATTTTGTTTCGGAATTTCTTCAAGTCTTCTACTAACTGATCTACTTGCGCTTTATTTTCATTAATACTACTTGATAATCTAGTTAACCCTTTCGTAAGAGTCGCTTTATCTTTTGCGTCTACCGCAGTAACTAAAGTATCATAATAGTTTTGGAATTTCGTATTGTAATTAATAATATTTTGATTCGTTGAAATAAGCTGTGGTTTTAATACATCTAACCATTGCTTCGCATTTCCTCTAGCTGTATCCTGGTGCTGAATCACTTTCCCTTTTAAAGCAGCATCAACAGACGATACATTACCAAAGTTAACATTACCTTGTTTAATAATTGTTAAAGCGTACAGATCCATTACTAAAGCATTTGAACCTGTTCTTTCCATTGCATCTTTTAAGCCTTCTGGTCCTAATGAGTATTCCTCATAGTCATTATAAGCTTTTGCTACCGCATGAATTGGAGCTTGTTTCACTGTACTTTCAGCTGCGTACGTATGGGCTGGCATGATGTTTCCTGCTGCAAATACTGCCATAAGTGCTGATAGAGCCATTACTTTATAAGGTTTTTTTGTCATTTTTCTTCTCTCCCTATATCGTTACTTATTTTTAATGTACTTCAACGTTTGTAACGTAATCTTCAAATTGATTTGTTTGCTTATTCATTTCATCACTTACTTTTTTAATTTGATTGAAATGTTTTTGAAGTAAACTACTATCTGTATATGTGCCTTCTTCAACATTCTTTTGAATTTGGATCATATTATTATTTAAAACTTTCCAATCCGTTAATAACGTTTCTAAAGTTGAGATTTGACGATCGATTAGTTCTGTAAAGCTACTTACTTGATCTTCAACGAATGTAATTTGTGTCGCCTCTGCTTCAGTTTGTGATAGCTTTTGAATAAGTGGTAGTAGCTCTTTTTGCTTTTGCTGAATGCGAAGAGCCGCTTCCCTCGTTTGACTATCTGCAGCATTTACAATTTCATTACTTAAAGTACCGATAGAAACAAAATCAATTGTCTTCGTTTGTGCAGTTTGATTTGTAATTGTAAATACTTGTTTACCGATATTAATAGAACCTTTAATAATTTCTTGAGGTCTATTCAAAATAGTAGTTAGTTCAGCTTGAATTTCCCCTTGAATTCTTTTAATATCTTCTCTTAACTTCACAATATCTCCGCTTGATCCTTGTAATGTTTTGATTGCTTCATCGGCTTTAATTGATAGGTTGCTACTATCTTTGTCTAATATCGTTTTAAATCGATTTAACTCTAATAAATCCCGCTCCATACTCTCTTGGATGCTTTGTACTTGCAGTTGTAATTTTCCATATGCATTTGTAAAATCTGCTTTTGCTTGTTCATCTTCATTTACGTTTCCTGCTAGTTCATAGAGCTTACTATAATAGCTATTAAATCTAGTACTATATCTCATCATCTCTTGATTTAAGTCGATTAGCTTCGGATTATATTCATCAATCCACTCTCTTACATTTGCCTTCGCAAACTTTTGATGATTCGTCAAACTACTCATCGCATTCACCTTAATGTCTGGCTGTTGTAAAATAACTAATCCGTATGCTTGTATTAGCGGTGACTGTGATCCTAACATTCTAATTGAATTGGATAATGTATTTGGAGCAATTACATTTTGTGCATATACTGCTTTCACCTCTGTTTGCCCCTCCTTAGCGTAAGCGCTTACAGGAATGAAGCAACTCGTAGATACTGCTGTAACCAATAACCCTGTAATTAAAGTCTTTTTCACTTTAACTCCTCCTATGTATTAGCAACTATTACTATCGCATTTTATTATTCTATTTTCTTGCACATAATTTGAGATGGTTAAAATAGAGAACGTTCTCACCGCGATCCATGTATGAACCACCTCTCTCAACTTTTATTGCTACAGTACTTACTTATTGTTATAAAACATTCCATATGTGATTAGTATGAATAACATTGTATAAAATTTCTATTTTATAGCCATTTCCACATTCACACAGTGAATATATTACATGAAAATATTATTCATTTTAAACTAAATAACGTACGTAAATATGAAGTTTCGTTTTGTTTTCATATAAGTTTTGTACTGTAAGGTCATTTAAACACAGCTATTTATATAACGTAAAGAAGTATTTTCATTCCCTTTATTTTCAAGCTTTCATGTCCTTATTTCAAAATATAATCCGCTTCACTATTTCAATTGAAATATCCATATATCACAACAAAAAATCCTACTTATCCATAGATATAAAAATTATATCAATATATCTTTTAGAGTCATATGCAATTATGCATAGCATATACACAAAAAGGATAACTTCACTTTCATGAAGCTATCCTTAAAAAATCTTCTTACTTTTTCAAATGATATGGAACTGTCGTAATAACAACATTTCTTTTATAGAGTAAATACGCACGAATGAGTAAACTAGATTGATTATGAAGAATGTTATGCCAACCTTTTTTCGGAATGAACTGTGGTATAACGACAGTAACTCGGTAATTTGATTCACTCGCTTTATATTGCACTGTATCAATAAACTTTGTTAACGGCTGAATAATACTTCTATAATGAGAATGTAATGTAACAAGCCTAACTTCCGGTTGCCACTTCTTCCATTTCTCTTCGAATTTCTTCTCCTCTTCTCTGTCAAAAGCAACATATACAGCGATAACTTGATCGGCAGAAAGAGCCTTAGCATAATTCAATGAATTTTCTACTACATGAGTCATACCAGCTACCGGAACGACAATTACATTTCCCTTAATCGGAACTAGAGGTTCACAAGTTTTTAAACTTAACTGATCACCAACCGCATCATAGTGCTTCTTAATTCTGTGGAATAGGAATATGATTGCAGGTAAGAAAATAAGTATCGACCAAACTTGTGCGAATTTAGTTAAAAAGAACATACTCATTACAATAAAACTAATGACTGCTCCAATTAAATTGACCGTTAATCTCAAAGCCCATCCTTCAGGCTTTTCACGAAGCCATTTTAATACCATACCAGTTTGAGAAAGTGTAAATGGAATAAATACACCTACTGCATATAACGGGATTAAATGTTCTGTTTGCCCCTGGAAAGCTACAATTAAAATAATCGAAGCAATCCCCAGTATAATAATACCGTTTGAGTAACCTAGGCGGTCTCCTCTAATCGTAAACATTCTCGGTATGAATTTGTCTTTTGCAAGGTTAACTGCTAATAACGGAAATGCAGAATACCCTGTGTTAGCAGCAAGAATTAATATTAAAGCAGTTGTACCCTGTATGAAATAGTACATGAAATTACGCCCAAAAGTTTGTTCAGCAATTTGTGAAACAACTGTTACTTCTTTACTTGGAGAAATTCCGTAATAATAAGCTAAGAAAACAATTCCTGAAAATAAAACGGCAAGTAATGCACCCATTGCAAGTAATGTTTTCGCTGCATTGTTTGGCGCAGGATCCTTAAAGTTTGGAATTGCATTTGAAATTGCTTCAACACCTGTTAAAGCCGAACTACCTGATGCAAATGCTCGTAACAGTAAGAATAAACTAACTCCCGCAACTGGTGTTCCAATCGGCGTGTGTAAGGCCTGCGACACGTGACCAGTTAAAATATTATAAATCCCTACCCCAATTAATATGAATAGTGCTAAAACGAATAAATAAACTGGATATGCTAAAACGGAAGCTGATTCCGTTACACCTCTTAAATTTAATATCGTAATCAATATAACAAATATAACTGCAATAATTACTTTATGTGCATGTAAGCTCGGAAAAGCAGATGTAATCGCATCTGTACCCGCAGATACACTTACTGCAACAGTTAAAATATAATCGACTAATAAAGACCCTCCAGCTATTAACCCTGGATTCATCCCTAAATTTTCTTTTGATACAACATACGCTCCCCCGCCATGCGGATAAGCAAAAATAATTTGACGATAAGATAAAATAAGGGCTGTCAATAACACTAATACCCCAACAGCTATCGGAATGGAATACCAATAAGCAATCGCTCCAAGACCTGTTAAAGCAATTAAAATTTGCTCTGGTCCGTATGCAACGGATGACAATGCGTCAGAAGATAAAATGGCTAGTGCCTTCGTTTTATTAAGCTTTTGCTCTCCTAGCTCAGTTGATTTTAACGGTCTTCCAATTAAAAATCTTTTAATAGATGAAACCACTGCTGTCCACTCTCCAATAATTTTGTACGAACGATGCTGCTTGTTACAGCCAGCAAACTATTTCTTCAGAAAACAAAAAACGTCTACAAGCCATAGCGAAATAAACTTGTAGACATTATTTTTTTTGTCGCACAAGCTCCACCTTCCTTCTCAATATAACGCTTACGAGGTTAGCTGTCGGATTCGGGCCTATGAGTAGCCCTACCTTTTTCAAGGATTCACCCCATTGGATTAAGAACTAATCCATAAAAACGGGTCCCCCGCACCATGCGGTTTCAGCGATTTAGAAAATTGAAACTGTGGATTATAATACTCCTTTATTTTCAAAATGTAAACAAAAATTTTTAAAAAGAAAAAATTTAAATGATTGCGTATAATCCGCCGGTAAATATACATAATGAATACTAAAAAATCGATAAAGGAGACCCACATGTCTAAAGAAAAGAAGCCTATTTTTTCCGATTCCTATTTAGATGCGTTAGCAAATGAAATTAATCAATTATACGGTAAACGTGAACAGGAAATAAATTTGACAGATAGAACGAAAAGAAATAAATAAATTGTCATAAAAAAGAAAGCAATACACTTATATATTGCTTTCTTTTTTATTTTTTCATACATCCAATTGTATTGCTGATTTATTAAAGGTCATTTCTTCATACACCTTTAAGTTTTGATATACCGCACTCAATAATGGTGCTTCTATAGGAAATTGTTCTGCTGCACCTAGTAAGTATCCTTGTAAGTGCTTCCCTTCAATAGACGAACCTTTTTCCATATCCCGCTGCATTGATGACTTCATATCATACGAAATTTTATCAATTGTTTTCATATGTTCCTGGGCAATACCTTCCTTAACTGGTCCCCCTATATATTTCATAATTTGCACACATTCTTCAAATAAGTTTTGGATAAAATCGCGGCCACCTTCGCTTTCACGAATCGGTCCTATCGGTGCACGCATTAATGTTGTCACACCTGACATTACAGTGATGAATAAATATTTATGCCACATATCTTGTGTAATATTTTCACTCAAAACAAAACTAGATTTCGTACCTGCAAATGCTTTAGCGATATGCTGTATTCTCTCTGAATCTTGAGACTTCATTTCTCCAAACACAAGTCTGTTGGCAGCGCTAGTTTGTACAATTTCTCCTTGATCGTTTAGCGTCGTCTCGATAAAGCATAAACCGCCAATCACTTTTTCCACGCCAAATTCTTTTTGTAATAGTGATACATGAGCAATGCCATTTAACAATGGAATAATCATAGTATTTTCACCTACAAACGGCTTCAAATCTTGAATTGCCTCGTTTAAGTGATACGCTTTTGTTGAGAATAAAATAACATCAAAAGGAGAAGTTCGATCTTCTTTCGTTATTAATTTCGGTTGAAAGGAAAAATCCCCGTTCACACTACGAATAACAAGTCCCGTTCCCTCTAATTGCTGTTTTCTTTTACTGCGGACAAGAAACGTAACATCTTCCCCTTTTTCAACTAATCGGCCACCAAAAAACCCACCGACGCCACCCGCTCCTAATACTAAAATACGCATACAACATCCCCCTTTTCAAAATACAATTTTATAACATTTCGTATACATAACATTATACATGTCCCTTGCTAAATAAGCAGAATTTTCATTCTTAATCAAGTGTAAAACAGTGGTTATTTTCAAATGAATTTGGGCATGTTGTTTTTATAGCATATATGAAAGGAAACAAAGTAAATGGAGGCAATACGAACAATCGAGGAAAAAGATGTAACAACAGCTATATTTCAATTTATATTCCCGTTTTCTTTTAAAACTGGATATGAACAAAATATGTTCCCTTTCTTACAGAAAAATGGTTTTCGCCCTTTTCGACTTGATCATCTTGAAAATGAAAATACATACTACGGAAAGTTTCAAGTTTCACATCAAAATATGGAAGCATACTATCTTTCATTTACAAATAAAATACTCTTTCCTCATTCAGAGCATCAAAAAGGATTGCAGCGCTATTCTAAAGACCTTAACTTAACTGGACACTTAACAACAAATTTGATTTCCGTTCCATTCAAGATTCATTCTATTGACGTAACACTTTGTCCTTATGAGCTTGGCTTTTTAACAATTCGGACAGGAGTAGAAACCGCTCCAAACATGACATTATCAGAAGCAATTGAATTTGCCGCCCGCTTCCGTGTACTTGAAACTAAAAATGATACAACTGAAACTATCTGTATTGAATGTAATGGCAAACAATATTCACAAGTAGAGAAGCTCATATTCGGCGATTTATTTCATGGCCTAACAGACTTCTTTGAGAAAAAGAGATTGCGGAGCTCTTACTTTCAAACATTCCCATTCTTTGAAGATCAACGAATGTATGTACAAACTTTATTATCCATAAATAAAGAATCGGCCCTTCATGTAGTTGATGTATATCGAGCTTCCAGTCTTTCCGGATTAACAGACGATGGTAAGCCGTATATTAGCGCAAATAATATTCCTTATATTCAAGATTATTTATTAAAACATTCATATCAAAGATGGGCTCCAAATCGCTACTTTATTATGGAAGAACATATTTTCACATGTATAACAAACGAGGGTGAACACGAATTCGCTAAACTTGCTAGTCAAATGTACGGGGAGTTTTATTACGCCTTGTTATTGAATCTATTTCATAAAGTTGTTTTATTAAAAATGGCAAACGCTTATGCTGAACTAAATATTGAACAAGATACAAATGAAATAGAGAAATTAATTTATTCAATCAATTCGTTTACAGCGAATTACTTTTCTTTAGAGCTAGTATCCCAATCACAGAGTGAAGATATTTTCTTCCGCTTAAGAAATCTATTTAACATTGAAGTACTATACTCAAATGCAAAACAAAATCTTGATAGTTTGTTTAAGTATCAAGAAAACGTCGCTTCTAAAAAAGATAGCCTTTTACTATTAATTTTAACGCTCTACTCTGTAGTAGGACAAATGTTAGGGTTTACTATGATTGATCTTTTAAGAAACACCGATACAAACAAAATATCGTCACCACTTGAATTTTTCGCACTTTTAATAGCAATTAGCGGTATCGTCATTTCACTTATTTTAGGTGCGCAAAGTTTATACCAATGGAGCCTACAACATAAACGAAGAAAAGCATGGGTAAAACAAACTGTCCTTTCTGCTGTGAAAGAGAAAGATGATAAGAAGTAAAGAAGGTTATTTTCAAATTACAAATACATGGCAGGATTCAGAAAATGAAATTATTACGAGCGATTTTCCGATTATATCAGCGACTTTTATAATATATAGACGTACCGACAAAAACTGATAAAAGAAAAACTACATAGTAAAAAAGTACTCCAAACTAAAATTTGGAGTACTTTTTTATTACACTCATTTAGCTTACTTTCCTGCTTCGATTTTCTCTAATGCAGCAGCTACTTGCTCTTCCGTTAATTCGTGTTGTACTACGTAGCGGTTACGTGGGCTTACGCGACATTCATGAGAACATGCACGTAAATATTTCGCTTCGTTTTCTTCAGAACATAAAATCTTCTTATTACATTCTGGATTTGAACAGTTTACATAGCGCTCACAAGGTTCACCTGTAAAGTGGTCTTTACCAACGATAACATGTTCTTTTTGGTTTACTGGTACAGCGATACGCTCATCGAACACGTAACATTGTCCATCCCAAAGCTCACCTTGTACTTCTGGGTCTTTTCCGTACGTTACAATACCGCCGTGAAGCTGACTTACATCCTCATAACCTTCACGAACTAACCAACCAGAAAACTTCTCACAACGAATTCCACCTGTGCAATACGTTAAAATCTTTTTACCTTCAAGTGTTTCTTTGTTTTCTCTGATCCAATCTGGTAATTCACGGAATGATTCAATATCAGGTTTAATCGCACCTTTAAAGTGTCCTAAATCAAACTCATAATCATTTCGTGCATCAATGATAACTGTATCTTCTTGTTTCATTGCCTCATAAAAATCTTTTGGCTCTAAATACTTACCAGTAATTTCGTGTGGATTAATGTCGTCTTCTAAACGAAGTGTCACTAATTCTGGACGAGGACGTACGTGCATTTTCTTGAATGCATGCCCTTCTTCTTCATCTATTTTAAATACGATACCGTCAAAACGTGGATCATTGTTCATTGCTTCCATGTATTTCTCAGTTTGCTCTACAGTACCAGAACAAGTTCCGTTAATTCCTTCTGTTGCTACAAGAATTCTACCTTTTAATTCAAGTGAATTACAAAATGCTAAATGCTCTGCCGCGAATTCTTCCGGGTTTTCAATTGTTGTGTACATGTAATATAGTAATACTCTATATGGTTTTGTAGTTGCCAATGTGTTTCTACCACCTATCTAATTTTTAAAATCATGTATAAGTTAACGTTCATATCAAAACATATATAATAAGAAAATGAATCCATTTTCTTCTCTTTATACTATTTTCTATCAGTTAACAAAAATAAAAAACAAGATTACACACCAAAACCCTGTGGTTATGTTGTAATCCCAATATATTATATATCATACAAATGCAATTCCATCAATTAATATGCTGTATTATCAGCTTTTTGTTCACATAAATTTCAAAAACAGCCCTTTAATTCATTATGTTTCCCCACGTCATCACACCATAAACTCCCAATTTTTTATTATACGACACCATCCATTGCAGCAAGGCATATAATTTGCACTAAGGAAACATTTGTGTTCAAATAAAAATATCATCTAATACATTTAAATGTATTGAAATAAACAACAAGAATACTTACAATAATTTCATCAAGTTAACATTTCAAAGGGGAAAACTACTATGAATAAAGATATATCAAAAGATGAACAAGTCCCTTCTCAAAGTACAACTGTTCAATCAGCACACTTAGCTTTAAGTGGCGAAACGAAAGGTTGGAAAAGACTGTTACCGTTTTTAGGGCCCGCATTTATCGCATCTGTAGCTTATATTGATCCTGGTAACTTTGCTACAAATATCGCAGCTGGTTCACAATATGGATATTTACTATTATGGGTTATATTCGCGTCTAACTTAATGGCAGTATTAATTCAAACTTTATCAGCTAAATTAGGAATTGCTACGGGAAATAATTTACCTGAAATAGCTCGCGAGCACTTTCCAAAACCTGTGTCTATCGGCTTATGGATACAAGGTGAACTCGTTATTATGGCTACAGATTTAGCTGAGTTTATCGGGGCAGCACTCGGATTGTATTTATTATTTGGAATTCCTATGTTACCAGCTGCTTTAATTACAGCAGTCGGATCATTTATTATTCTTGAGTTTCAACGCAGAGGATTTCGCCCACTAGAAGCAATTATTACAGGGATGATTTTTATTGTAGTAATAGCATTTGGGATTCAAGTTTTTTATGCAAAACCAGAATTAAGTCCCCTTCTTTCAGGACTATTGATTCCGAAATTCCAAGGTGTAGACAGTATACTACTTGCAGCAGGGATATTAGGCGCGACAGTTATGCCACATGCAATCTATTTACATTCTGCATTGACACAACGCCGCGTGGTTGGAACAACTGATGAACAAAAGAAAAAGATTTTCCGTTTCGAATTTATTGATATCATTATTGCAATGGTTATCGCTGGAGCAATTAATGCGAGTATGTTAATTGTTGCTGCTGCACTATTCTTTAAAAATGGCTTGCATGTTGAAGATCTTGATGTTGCTTTTAACCAGTTCAGTACGTTAGTCGGTCCAGTATCGGCTGCTTTATTTGGAATTGGGCTCTTATCAGCAGGACTATCTAGCTCTTCTGTCGGTACAATGTCAGGTGATATTATTATGCAAGGTTTCATTCGAATGCATATTCCGTTATACTTACGCCGCTTTATTACAATGATTCCACCATTAGTTATTATCGCTTTAGGTGTAAATCCAACTTACGCTCTAGTCATGAGCCAAGTCGTCTTATCATTCGGTATTGCTTTTGCATTAGTACCACTTATTATGTTTACAAGCAATAAAAAAATTATGGGTGCGCTCGTCAACCACCGCATAACAACCTTTATCGCTTGGATCATTGCTGCACTTGTTATCATTTTAAATATTTTCTTACTGTATCAAACATTTGTAGGGTAATAGAAAAAGGTATTCCAATAAAACTGGAATACCTTTTTTTATTGCCACTTATGTATGTACCTCTTTCTGGCATTATCGCACCTTTCTCAGTTCGAAAGTAAAGTGGTAATCCTTCCGAAAAAAACATGCTCACCTTGGATGGATCCTGCCTTTGATGATGAATATGTAAATGCGGCTCACTTGAACTTCCGGAGTTACCGACTTGGGCAAGAACCTCTCCTTCATTTACATGTTGCCCTTCCCTCACTTTAATTGATCCTTTTTTTAAATGGGCAAGAATCAAAAATGTCCCTGATTCATCTAGTCGTATATAAATATGATTCCCCGCCATTGACTGAAAATCATCCTCTCCTGGAACTACATCTTTTTCATCATTATTGATAGATACAACTGTTCCAGAAGCTGGTGCCATTACTTTCACTCCATATATTCCATAATCCCCTAAATTACTACTTCTCACTTCAGAAGGCGGAATAAGAATATCATATGTCCATCGTTCATTTGGTTTTATAACATGATAGTTCGTTTCTAACCGATCGCCTCCCCAGCCCACTAATGCTCGTTCATCCAAAGGAAATCGAACGACTGCTTTAGGACTCATAGATTGTACATCTGCTGGGTAAGCAAGTCCCCCTATATTAGCAAACCATCCTAAAGGCCAAGCTCCAATTATAGAGAAAAAAACGATGAAGAGTAGTGTTCTATCTATTCGCTTTCTGAAAATGCCTTTCCACAAAAATAGTAATACTGATCCAATCAAAATAAAGATTGATACTAAGCTAAAGGCTTGTATACTCCACCAAACAATGACTGATATAAAACCATGGGTTAAATAAACTACACTCCAACTTATAATTAAAAACGCAACTAACATTACTAATACATATCTCTTCCACATGTTGTACCCCCACCCTCATATCTTTGTTCTACATAATACGAAGTGAAAATTACGACATATAAAAGAAATACTTACGACTTTCTTACAATTCTTTATAATGCGGTAAAACGATGGCGAAAACAGTTTCTTTCTCGTTACTACACACAGTGATATCCCCTTTATGAAGCTCTGCTATACTTCTCGCAATTGCAAGTCCCATTCCTTTTCCACCCGTATGAGAGCTACGTGATTTTTCACCACGATAAAACTTCTCAAAAACGTAAGGAAGGTTCTCATTCGGAATGCATTGTCCAAAATTTTTAATTTCTATTTCAGCATTCATGTCTCTTTTAGAAATTTGAATCAAAATCTGTTTTCCGTCTTTCCCGTACATAATACTATTACTAATTACATTTTCGAACAGCCTCACCATAAGCCCTACATCCATTTCCACATGTAACTCCTTATCACCATTAATACAAAAGCTCATATCGGCATCATCTAGTTGTGGTACAAAATCAATCATGATTTGTTCAATGAACGCTTTCATATTTACTACACTTTTATGTAATTCAATCTCCCTATAATTTATTTGACAATATTCTAATAAATCATCTACTTGATTTTTTAATTCATAACTTTTTCGCTTTAATATACTTACATACTGTTCACATTCTTCTCTATTTGAATGAAGCTGATTTCCTAACAGGTCCGCATAACCGATTAGAGATGTTACAGGTGTTCGTAAGTCATGAGAAATATTGCTAATCATTTCATTTTTCGTTTCCTGCGTTTTTTTTTCATTTTCGATAGACTCTTTTAAACTTTTAGCCATTCTATTAACATTCGCTGCTAATTCACCAATCTCGTCATTTTTTGAAATAGGTATATGTATTTCAAAATTACCACTACTTATTTGCTTCACACTCTTGTTAATTTCAGATAATCTTTTCATCATTGTTTTTGTCATGAATGCAAAGTATATTGTAGTAAAAGTTAAAAAAGCTATTAAATATAAAAATGAATATTTTTTCTCTAATTCGGTAACTTGACCATATATATTTCCAATTAATATTTGAAACGTTATTATACTTACAGTTGCTAATAAGATGCTACATATGAATGCGATAAAAAACTTAGCTCTAATGCCTTGTAATGATTTAATCTTCAATTTTATATCCGACTCCCCAAACATTTTGAATAAACTTCGGCTCTTTTGGATTCTCTTCAATTTTATTTCTTAATCTTGCAATATGAACCATTACTGTATTATTGCTTTCATAGGCCCTTTCTTTCCAAACGCTTTCATATATTTCTTCAATAGTAAATACACGATTCATAGCAGCTGCCATTAAGTACAAAATATCATATTCGGTTCTCGTAAGATTGATTGTTTCTCCATATAACATTACTGTTCTAGACACTTCATCTATTTCTAAACCTCTAATGTTTATTTTCTTTTCTATTTCTTGGACAGCATTTTGATTGAAATATGTATACCTTCTTAATTGAGCTTTCACTCTCGCTATAAATTCAATTGTACTGAAGGGCTTCACAATATAATCATCTGCTCCAGTACTAAATCCTATTACCTTATCTACATCCGATGATTTTGCGCTTAAAAACATAATTGGTAAACTATGTTTCTCTCTAATCCTTCTACACAATTCTATTCCATCCATTTGTGGCATCATAATATCCAAAATAGCAAGTTGAATTTTGTTATTATTTATTATTTCTAAAGCCTCTTCTCCATTATGAGCACTAAAAACTTTAAAACCTTCTTGCATTAAATTCACGTTCACAAATCGAACAATATCTTGATCATCATCTACAATTAAAATTGAATTTTTCTCCATATACAAACCTCTTTTTGAAATATATTCCACAATCAATTTTACCACAGATCAAAACCATGCTTCCCTCTTGAATAATCTTTATTTTCAGATTACATTATATAATAACAACAAATTCTAGTTTCAGAAGAAATGGAGTGAAAGCATGTTTCCTATATTGAAAACCGACCGACTCATTTTACGAGAACTTACCGAAGAAGATGCACCGGGTATACTACAATGCTTTTCTAATACTGACGTACTGCGCTATTATGGCCAAAAACCATTACAAGATGTTGCTCAAGTGAAACAAGTCATTCATAACTTTAAGCTCAGTTACAATACAAGAAGCGGAATAAAATGGGGAATTGAATTAAAGGACAAGAAAGAGCTCGTTGGAACAATTGGGTTTCATGATTGGTCTTCTGAACATAAACGAGCCAATATAAGTTATGCCTTTCTCCCTGAACACTGGGGAAAAGGATATGCGACGGAAGCTGTTTCTGAAGTTATATCATACGGTTTCCACACACTTCATTTAAAACGGATCGGAGCAATTGTCTTTCTTGAAAATGAAGCTTCCAATAAAGTGCTATTAAAATTAGGATTTGAAAAAGAAGGCGTTCTAAAAAATTATATGTATCAAGATGATATCCCATTTGATACGAATTTTTATTCTTTATTAAAATCAGTTTAATAGAATGTATGTGTAAAAAACCTTACTTTTAAAAAGTAAGGTTTTTTGTATTTATTAATTTAGGATATAAGCATTCTTATAAGTATAAACACCACCAAATTGATGCTTCTCAATTCCTTTTACATAATCCTTTTGTACGTAAGCTGATCCCATTTGATAAAGTGGTGCGATTGCAGTATCCTCTAATAAAGTACGCTCGGCCTCTTGCAATGCTTCCCATCTTTTCTTCTGATCTAGTACTAGATCGCTTTTCGCTTTTTTTATTAATTCATCGTAGTGTCGATTAGAATAATTCATTTTGTTATTCTGATTATCCGTCGTAAAGAGTTCTAAATAACTAATTGGGTCTTTATAATCTGGTCCCCAATTTGCCATAGATATATCGTAATCTCCTGTTTGTTCTAACTGTAATTTTTGCTTAAATGGCTGTTGTTTAATTTGTATCGTTAATCCTTGCAAATGCTTTTCTAAGTCACCTTTTATATATTCTGCCATACGTTTTGCATTATCTTGTTCATATGTTAAAAATTCGAGGTTTACTTCGTCTACTCCCAGTTCTTTTTTCGCTTCTGTCCAAATCTTTTTCGCATTTTGCAAATCATATGGAGAAAGATCTCCGTTTTCTTTTCTAAAATCTTTACCAGTCTCTTCATTTATATGACCAGCCGGTACAAGTCCGCTTGCAGACTTTGCCCCGTTATTAATAAAGTGAGTAACGAAATCTTCTTTATTTAACGCTAATGAAATAGATTGACGCACCTTTTTATTTGCTAACGCATTATTTTTCTCATTAAAACGTAGCATAGCCATTCCAGGTTCGCTCGACATATGTAATTCCTTATTCCCTTTATACTTATCTACAAATTGAGAATTAATAGGCACCCGGTCTAAATTACCAGCTTCGTATAAATTAACAGCTGTCATTGTATCCTTTACAATCTGAAAGTTTATCTCGTCTAATTTCACTTTCTTTTGATCCCAATATGTAGCATTCTTCTTTAATTGAAACTCTTGTTCATGCTTCCATTTCTCTAATACAAATGGCCCGTTATATATGAGATTACTAGGTTCCAATGCATAATTCTTTCCTTGTTCTTTCAAAAATGATTCATGCTGTGGTAAGTAAATAGGTAGTGCTAACAACTGTAAAAAATACGGAATTGGCTGTTCGAGTTCCACTTCTAACTTATAATCATTTATTGCTTTAACTCCAAGGTTATCAAGAGCCATTGTTCCTTTATTAATTTCTTTCGCATTTTTTACATGAAAGAGCATGTACGCATATTGAGACGCTGTTTCAGGGTTAATTGCACGTTTCCATGCAAACATAAAATCATTTGCTGTCACACTGTCTCCATTTGACCATTTTGCATCTTTACGCAAATCAAATGTATATTTTTTACCATCTTCACTTCTTTTAAACGATTTTGCTACTGCTGGAATAGGCTGATCTTGATCATCTAATACATACAAACCTTCAAATATGTTTTGCATAACGTGTGCTGATGTACCATCCATCGTTTTCGCAGTATCAAGAGAAGGAATTTCTTCTGATACTGTTACATTTAATACTTGTTTTTTTGCCTCTGTATCACTTTTATTCGCTTTATTATTACAAGCTGCTAATAATAAAGTTGTAACAAGTGCCATTACCATTAAATGGCTCTTTTTTCGCTTCATGAGTTGTTCTCCTTAAGTATAAAATATTATAAAGCGTTTTATATTATAGCAGAAATATGAACAGAAAGATGCGACATTCTTTTGAATATTTATTCGTTCAAGAAAAAAGTGATCCTTTTTAAAAAGGATTGCTTTTCCTTAATAAAATCAAAACTAATTGTGCCCTCAATTGTATGAAGGAAATGTTCTTTCGGAACTAACTCTTCAACAGAAACTGATACACATTCGTCACAATGATTATTAAAGTACCACCCTAAGAAATCTCTCCTTATTCTCTTTTTATCAGTGTTAACACATAAAAAGAAGTTCAGATAGAAAGTGGTATTTGACAAACATTATACACTTAAGGTTTTTGTAAGGATCAAGTAAGAAAAACGAGAGCTTTGTTTCGTATAGTCAAAATATGAAGTGAAGGAAGAAAGAGAGATTAAGAGTTACCAGAGTTATTAAGACAAAATCAGTACGGTTGGTTTTAGATGAACATATCAATGGATTAGGCCTTTTTGCACCAGAACCATAATTACCATGCCTGTTTTTACCATCACATATTGGAGGTTAAAATATGAATAAAAAAAAGAAAATACAAAAAACAGCACTTTCCTTTACCCTGCTCTTTTCTTTTGACATTGCATCTTTCCCGCTTACAACAGCTATTCACGCAAATACACATGCGAAACAATCTACAGAAAAGGAACGAGTCTCTTTAACAGAGCGTACATCGTTATTTTTTGAATATCTCCAGCAAGGTAAGTATGCAGAGGCACTTCAGTTGACGTCTGCTGCTTTTCAATCTAAGTTTACAGCAAACACATTACAAAACTGGTGGAAACAAAGTGACTGGAGCGGGATAAAAAGTATGGGAACCCCCGTGATAAAAGAACGAAATTTGGTCCATCAGACGGTGGAAATTCCAGGAACCACCCAAGGAGCTACCATACCGTTACTCCTTAAATTCACACCTGGTGGGAAAGTAGATGAAGTTGGGGTAAGGACGCCTCCAGAATCTTATATTATCCCGCAGCCTAGCTACGATCAACCTGCTTCCTATAAAGAACGTGAAATCGTCATTGGAAGTTCTACCTATCCGTTACCTGCCACATTAACGGTTCCGAAACATAAGCCTGGTGAAAAGGTACCCGTAGTTGTTCTTGTTCATGGTGCTGGCATCCATGATCGCGATAGTACATATCTGGGAACAAAAATCTTACGAGACATTGCGGTGGGCCTTTCGTCCAACGGAATTGCGGTGTTACGCTATGAAAAACGCACCTTTGAACACGCATTAAAGATGAGTGCAGAACCCGTTACGTTAGACCGTGATACTACAGATGATGCCATACATGCAGCAAAATCAGCAGCGCAGCAGGAAGGCATTGATCCAAATAATATTTTCATTCTCGGACATAGCCAAGGTGCTGGCACAATGCCGCGAATACTGAGCAAAGCGCCTTCCTCACTTGTTCGAGGAAGCATCTTACTCGCACCACCTGCACGCCCTTTGACTGACACTGCCATTGATGTGAGTCAATACCTTGGGGCGCCAAAGGAAGTAATCGATGAACTAAAAAGACAGTTCGCTTTTATCCTGGATCCTACTTTCGATCCTGACCATCCGCCAGCTGGCTACAATTTTCCATTTCCGTCTCCTCATTTTATGTATGACGTTACTAGGTGGCGTCCAGTTGAGGAGGCAAAATCACGAAAAGAGCCTTTGCTGATTCTGCAAGGGGCACGCGATTATCAAGTAACAGTAAAAGAAGATTATACAAAATGGCAGGAGGGACTTTCAAACCGCAGGAATGTTCAGTTCAAAGAATATCCGCAATTGAATCATTTCTTCACGGAGGGTGACGGGGAATTGAGTCTTCCAAGTGAGTACGAAATCCCTGCAAATGTTCCCGAGTACGTCATCCAGGACATTATTACATGGGTCAATGAGACAAAAAAATAAGAAAACATCAAAAGCCTTCATGCAATCATTATTGCGTGAAGGCTTTTTTGAAACTAGTGATTTTATCTAAACCATTCTCTTCTGTTTTATTAATCAACACTCATAAAAAATTTCTCCTTTCCCTCTTTTTATCAGTGTTGACACATAGCACAGGGAAAGGTACAAAAACAGGCTGTGGAGAAGACCTTCCCCACAGCCTAAAAATACCTATCTTTGTAAACCTCGTTTATAACGACTCGCTTCAAATATAATACGCTCTTCATCTAACGTTTTACATTCGCCATTCCAAACGACACGTTTTCCGTTAATAATTACATCGCTAATATCTTTTCCACTAGCAGCATATACAAGGTGCGATAATACTTCGTCTGCTGGTTGTAAATGCGGCTTATTAGATGGGTCAATCGTAATAAAATCAGCACACTTTCCAACCTCAAGTGATCCTGTTTGTTTCATGCCGATTACTTCAGCAGCTCCTTTAGTCGCAAGTGTAAGAGCTGTTTCAACTGGTAATGCTGTTGCATCTTGGTGAATACCTTTTTGTAGTAAAGTCGCTATGCGCATTTCTTCAAACATATCTAAATTGTTGTTAGATGCCACACTATCTGTTGCAATTCCTACTTTCATTCCTGCTTCTAGCATCGCTTTTACATTTGCTATACCAGAACCTAGTTTTAAATTACTATTTGGGTTATGTGCTACTCGAACATCATGTTCTGCTAAAAATGCACGCTCATTTTCATTTAATACTACACCGTGTGCAATAACTGTTGGGCGTTTAAACAACCCGCAACTTGCTGCATATTCTACTGGACGTTTTCCGTACTGTGCTTCAATATCACGTACTTCACGCTCTGTTTCTGAAAGATGAATATGAACCATCGTTTGATTTTCTACTGCAATACGTGCGCATTCTTCTAACAGTTCTGCACTACATGTATATGGACTATGCGGTGCAACCATCGTAGTTAACATGCCACTTTCGTTATAGTAGCGCTTCACATATTTCTCAGCTTCCTCAATTGCTTTCTTTTCATCCTCTTTCGTTCCGAAGCTAAATAAAGTTCTTGAAACAGCAGCTCGCATTCCACTCCTTGATACCGTTTCCATAATTGCATCTTGATCTACTCCAATTGGATTAAACATGTCAGAGAATGATGTTGTACCACTTTTCACCATTTCAAGTAATCCTAATTCCGTGCTAGCGACCGCAAGCTCTGGCGTAAACTGACTTTCAAGTGGCCAAATTCTCGTCTCAAGCCACGGTTGTAATAACATATCATCGCCAATACCTCTTAAGAGACTCATTACAACGTGTGTATGTGTATTTACAAGCCCTGGTAATACCCACTTTCCTTTCATGTCAATTACTTCATCTACTGCAAAATCATTAGCGAATTCTCCGCTCTTTACATCTATAATTTGATCATTTTCTACAATGATATATCCATTTTCTATCACTTCGTTTTGTTCATTCATCGTTACGATTGTAGCGTTTACATAAGTTGTTTTCAAAAGTATTTCCCCTTTCAACTCTATGAAGTTCCCTTTAATAAGTTACCACCATTATAGTAACTTATTAAAGATTAAGAGTCAAAAGATAATTTCAATTCTTTCATTATCTTTTCCTTCAAAATGCTATATTGTTTTTCATTTGTATCTGCAAATGCTTCTTCCTGGTTTGATTCCACATCCAAATAGTTCAGGTTTTCATTGAATTGAGACTCTGTAAAATCAAACCTATATCCATTTATAAAGTTATAAAAGTGCCACTCCTCTCCAACTTTTGTCTTTTTGATTTTCCCTCCGTATATATCTTGAATAACTAGAGCCGTTACACCACACTGTCCTTTTGCTGGATTTTCACTTGTCCACTTTGAACTTGTTTCAATTGACCAAGATCTCATTAGTGCTTCATATATTCTTTTTCCCTTTATATGATCCATTCTCAGCTTCTCCTACTATTAATAGTTTTACACATCATATTTCAAAAGGGGCAGTAATCGGTCCTTAAAAACCGTTGATGGTGTCTCTCCGATTAACTTTGCTCCCATTTTCAAATAATATCCTTTTGCATTCGGATCACTATCAATCGTAAAGCTTTTTATTCCTAGTTCCTTTGCTTGCTCTATTACAAACTTCCACATTATTTTCCCATAGCCCTTTCCTTTGTAACGAGGATGAATGTATAAGAAATCGAGAGCTTTATCGTTACGTAAAAATGAGAAAAACCCAATCTTCGTATTATCGTTTTCTAAAACATATACAAAATTATTTTTTATGTACTCATCGGTAATTGTTAAATCTTCCTTACAAGCAAGTATGAATGCTTCGCTATAGTTCCACGTTGCTTTTGAGTGTAGTGCGAGTTCACTTAATTCATTTGCTTCACTTACTAACGCTTTTCTTATCTTCATGATTCTTTTTCCTCACCTTCAATATATAAACTCTTAAAATGATTCGAAAAGTAATTTAAAAAACCTCTTATTTCCGTAAATAAGAGATTATTTTTATAAGCCTTTATTATAGGTAACAATTTTTTAAAAGAAAAAGAACGTCATTGAACTGCACCCCAATTGTTAGACACAGTCTAACAATTGGAGGTGCAGTTTTTCTATGGCTAAATTTACAGCTGATGAAAAAACACAAATC